>CAZYRJ010000108.1:0-2571 GCA_964649625.1 uncultured Candidatus Saccharibacteria bacterium | reverse complement strand
CTGTGAGCGACTGCCTGGGCAACCGGTTGCTCTGACCTCGGGGCGAGTTTCGGGATCAAAGGGTGAATCGTCGCGTTTCCGCGATTTATGGTCACATTCGTGGACCCGATCACATTGATGTTGTGGTGCCCCATATTGGCGGCTCCCTTGAAACCTTTCACAACATTTGTGACCGTCTCCACCATGCCCTGGACCTCCCTTTTGACATCTTGAACTTCGTTCAGGATGTTCGTCAGTGCCGCACCGGAGACCCCGTTGTTGTTGTAGTTGGCAATCGTTAGACCGCCACCTTGAACATTTTGGAAGCCGGTCCCGGGCGCGGCAGGATTCGAGATCGTGCCTGCGTTGGTCGAGATCACCGTCGCGGCTGGCGACGAAGGAACGGCCGGCGCAGTCGACACCACAGGTGCTGTCGTCGGTGTCGAAGGCGGCGCGGGCGCTGCCGTCGAAACCTCTTTCTTAGCCGCTTGAACAGCGGCCAGAAGATTGCTTCGCTCCGCCGCGAACTGCGCGACGAGCTCCTTGAGATTCTCGAGGTCAGCCGCGACTGCCGAGGTAGGCGCTCCCGTTGCAGCCTCTTTGCTCTTCCGCGAGTTTAAGAGGTAGATACCGAGGAGGACCACAATGAGCGCGGCCACAACGGCCCACACACGTCGATCCTCCCAGAGGGGCTTCGCGGGAGGCGTTTGAGCGCCGCCCTCGGGTTTGCCGCCTTGAGACGGAACCTTACCCTTGTCGGAGTCGGCCTTGCCCTCATCTTCCGTCGTGGTCTCATCGGTCGTGGTCTCGTCTTCGGGCTTCTGCCGTTTGGCCGACACGGCCTTCGAGGTCTTCCGCTTTGCGGCGGGTTGAACCTCGACGACGAGAACTCGCTCGTCGACATGACCATGGTCATCTTCGGCGAAGAGCTTGATGTTGAGAACCTCGGCCTGTTTCGGCGTGCCCGAGAGGACTCCGGTTTTGGGATCGAAGTTCCACCCTTCGGGCAGGTCTTCGGCGCGAAGCTTTGTGGCATTGCGCGCCGTGATCTGCCGAGAGATCGGTTTTCCGACGACTGCCTGAGCATTGAGCGGGCAGTTGATGACCGGCCCGTTAGAGGGCCGAGGGCTCGGGTTGCCGGTCGGGCCGGGGTTGGGATTGGGATTGGGATTGGGATTGGGATTTGGCATAAAATGAACTTTTTCTCTGGTTATAGTTTCGATCGTTCGGTAATTACTGCCTACACACAATTATGCACTTTTTTGGTAATTTGTCAAGGATAAATCTTTGCCGTTGGGACCCGATTTTACCCTTATTTTACAAAGCGAAAGGGCGTCCGAAGGACGCCCTGTTTTCGCTTGTTTGTGTTACCGACGTACGTAAGTCGGCGAATTGTATTCGGACCGGTAGGAACCGTGGACCCCTCCCCCAGTTCCGCGAACGCTTCCGGTCCTCCCCCAGGCACCGATTTGGTAATGGCTCCGAAGAGCCGGATAGGACCGCCAGTATGGGGCATGGTTGTAGGGGTTGTGGTTCCAAGAAGCGCCACCCGCAAACCGCACCGGCTGCGCATATGGCGGATGCCACCCTTCGCCGTACCCGGTGAAATACTCTTGGGGCGGAAGTGGTGCCGGGCGGTGCCGCGGATACACTATGCGGCTGTAGGCCTCCCAATCAACCTCGTACGGTTGATCTTCTTTGGCGCACCACAAGACTTGCCCGTCGGGTTCGGACCCGATTAATTTGGACTCCGTGTGAACGTACCAAACAGGCACCTTCGACTTGGGATCCATCCAGGCATTGGTCGAGTAATGGAAGATAACTTCGTACTCCTCGACACAATTCGTCCCGTCTGGCGCTGTGACCGTGGCTTTCTGAAGTGTGGTCAACGCTTTCGTATTGGTCACATTGAGTGTCGGCGGTTCGAGCTTTTCGAGCACGAAAACTTTAGGGGTTTTCTTCTTGTCACCGGCGCCGACATCGACGCACAGGATAACCAACAAAAACAAGCTGATAATGAACTTCAACATAAGGTCTTTCGGAATGTGCCTCGGCCACGTGGCTCCGGCAGGTTTAACGGTTTTACTGAACTGTGTAAATTGTATCACTTTTTAAGCCATTAGTCAACAGGGAAATGGGGCAAAAAACCCTTAAAAAACTGGCTATATAGTCCCGCAAGAAGTTATAATGCTCGTATGACGCTCAAGTTCGACGACGATAAAGTCAACCAAAGGATAGGTGATGTATTGAATAAAGAGGAGGAGGAAGCACTTTCGGCCAAAGCGGCGGCGATGGGTTTGCCTTTCATAACTCTCTTCCCTAACCAGGTGGAGGGAGACGCCCTTCGTCTTATAGATATCAAAACTGCTGAGGGTGAAAGGCTTATACCTTTCAAAGTCAACGACAAGACTTTGGCCGTCGCCGTTTCCGACCCCGAGTCCGGCCCTTCTGCCCCATCAATCGAGGCGCTTCGCAAGCAAGGATATGACGTCGCCATTTATGTAACTCCTCAAAAAAACCTACTGCTCTCTTATGATGCCTACAAAGGTCTTTCCTTTGCGGCGGTGTCGGCGACAGGTTCCGTTGATATCA
>CAZYRJ010000107.1:0-2582 GCA_964649625.1 uncultured Candidatus Saccharibacteria bacterium | reverse complement strand
TAATTTTGGTGGCATACCTGCGCCACTGGCTATACATGAGATGGGACACTCGTTTGCCGGACTTGAAGATGAGTATCGCTCCGGTTTTGACGTGACTTTATACTACGCAAACTGCGCTCCACCGGGAAGGGAGCCTCACTGGGGAAGCGTGGAGAGATCGAAGGCTGTGGGAGGAGAGGGTTTTTATTATGGCGATAAAGTTTCCGGTTGTTCTACAGACAGCCAATATCGGCCATCCCCTCAAAGCCTGATGAATCACGTTAGTTATGAAGGAGGGCTCGATCAATTTAATGTAGTAAGTTGCGGATACCTTTTACAGGCGATAAGGCGCGGGACCCTCTCGCTCCGTTCTTTTTACAAAAGCGACTTAGTGGCGAACTGGAAGGAATGCATGAAGATGGACGGTGTTGTAAAGCCGCTGATCTCTGTGGCCGCAGAGCCGCCAGCAAGGGGACAATCCGCGCTCTCTTTGCTCGCGTCAGTCTTTTCGCTGTTCGCGCAGGCAAATCCCGTCGCGAATGAAATAGTCGGTCTTAATTTTGATTCGCCCTACCTTTCCGTGGAGACATTTGCCGAGGACGGTTCAGTCAGCGCCGAAATTTTTAAATCCTCCGGCGACGGTGAGAATATTTCATGGCAGGATGTTGAAGCGACGCCTGAAAGTGAAAATTCCGAAGTTCCCAACCCCGTTCTTGGCGCTGATCCGGAGAGGGAAGGGTGGTTTGGGTGGTTAATTGACGGCGCGGTTTCGGTGATTGAAAGCTCGGCAAAAAGTCTCGCGACTTTCCTTGATTCTGGACGCCGGAGCGGTTCGGCGCCGAATATGCCTGGCACGACGCTACCGCAGGAGGGTGCGGTCCATCCAGTCTACTGCAAAGACCCGACGCAGATTTTCACCGGCATAAAGTACGCCGACGGCGGCAATCCTAAAATCCGGCTTTTAGCCGGAACGGAGCCGGTCAGCCAGATTTCTAGTTCGAAAGGCCTGTCTTTGGAAGTCGTACCGGTTATAAACGAATACTGTTTGCCCCAATGGGACAATAATGGGATTCTGGTGACGAAAGCCGAACCTCCCCCGACTTTGCCCTTCAAGACTTTTCTCATCAAAGGCGAAGTTTTAAATTCGAAAACGATAGTAATCGGGCCGGGGACCTTTTCCCGAAAAGAATTTATAAACGATGAATGGATTTACTCGTGGGATATTCAGTCCTCTGATTTTTCAAGCAAAGATTTGAAAGGCGGTGATTACAATTTCATCGTTGAAATCGAACAAAAAGGCGGGGAAAAGTCTTATGAAAAGTTGCAGGTTTCTTTTGAATCGCATGAGTTACCCGACCTCGGGATTTACGGCGATAAGCTTTCACGACTGCAAAGCTCCGTAGATCAGGCAGTCGCTCTTTTTCAAGATAAAGTGGATCGGAAGGCGGCCGGCCGCAAAGGAGGAGAGGCGCTCGTGGCAGATAAAGATAGCCAGGCCTTGTATCTCCTTAAGAAGATGAAAACCGACCTTGAGGCGCACCCGAACGGAAGTTTGAAGAAACTTGGCGGTCAGAATCGGTTTTTCTATCGTCTGAAATCGCTTAGGGCCATGATGAATGAGCCGGCCGTTTCCGCCGTCATCAAGAATGCCGACGACCTTCTTGGATTTTCTTACATATTTCCACCTTCCCCCGGTAAACCTAATTTGATTTTCATTCCCGGCGCCGATGGCGAAGCGTGCTCCTATTGCGCCATTGATCTCTTGAGTGAGGAGCGCGCGAAGTTTAACGTCATCGGCTACTCTTTTGATCCGACCATTCCCGCTTCCGAAATGCCGGATGCCTTTCTTAGGAAGTTTTCGTCAAGCGAACTAAGGGAACAGGAGCACGTGATGCTAGCGATGTCGATTGGGAATACGATTATAAACTCGGCCGTCTTGAAAAGCCATTTTAACCGTGACGATTTGTTTAAGAATAGCCGCGTCGTCAGTGTCGGTTTTCTTGCGGGCGGCTCAGCCAAGCTTTTGGGAGGGACGAAGCCAATGTACGTCATGATCGGTAAAGTGTTTCCCCCGCTCGCGGAAGTTTTAAAGATGGCGGACCCGGCAAATCCCGAACAAACTAATATCGCTCGGTATATTTCGGAAATAAACGCCGCGACGAAGGACATCTTTTATATCCAAGCCAACGATGACCCACATGTGAATTTGGAGAGCGGGGATTCTGCTTACCATTCAAACCGTGACAAGATTTTTCGGGAGATGGAAGGTCGGATACAATTCGTCACTCCTCCGGAAGTTTTTGAACGGAATAATTCGCATATCAATCTCTTGCTAGCGCCCGAAGTTCGGTGGAAAATAGACAGTTTTGTGAATCCGGTGCTACCGAGAAGAGACTCTGACACGGACTTGGCCGTGAAGAGAGGGATTTTGGCGGCGTTTGCGAGTTGGTGGCGGAATGTTTTTGACGACGCGGGGGTGAGGAACATGGCCCAAGTTTCCGGGTCGGCAGGCGGCGACGGCGGTATGGCAGAGCTTATCGAGTCCCTCCTGCCCGGCGTCGTTCCGGACGAATGCGCATGGCTCTCCGAAGTGTTGGCCGACA
>CAZYRJ010000106.1:0-2635 GCA_964649625.1 uncultured Candidatus Saccharibacteria bacterium | reverse complement strand
ACGGCCTACGAAATCCTAAGAGGGCACAATTTCAATAATTTAGTCGTCGCGGTGAATAGCATGGGTGACCGTGAATCGTTCGGCCGATTTGTGCGAGAGTTTACTAACCACAGCCGAAAAAATCTGGATGGCTTTAACACATCGTGCCGTGCCGATTTTAAAAAGAATCCGCTCCGCATCATGAATTGCGGCCATGAAAAATGCGGCGGGGTGCTTGCTGACGCGCCAAAGCCCATGGGAACTCTGTCAGAACCCAGCCGAATTCACTTTAAAGAAGTGCTTGAGTATATCGAGATATTGGGCATTCCCTATCGTATTGAGGACACGCTCATCGCCGACCGAACATTCGGCTGTCAAACCGTCTTCCGGATCGTCGACGACGAGAAGGGACAAACGGTCGCCACAGGCGTCCGCTACAACATTCTTGCGCGAAAGATCGGTTTCAAAAAGGAATTGCCGACTGTCGGCGCGAGGATAGAACTGCGCGACGCGTCTAAAATTACCCATTCGCGGAAGATAGAGAAGCCGCTCGTCTGCTTCGTCCAAATAGGATTTGAAGCGAAACTGAAAAGTTTGCAGGTGGTAGAGATGCTCCGCTCGGCCAAAATCCCAACCTACCAGTCATTATCGCGCGACAAACTCTCGTCGCAGCTCCAGATAGCGGAAAATCTTAAAATTCCTTTTGCATTGATCATGGGCCAAAAGGAAGCCGTTGAGAATTCCGTGATCGTACGCAATACCAATAACCGCTCGCAGGAAACGGTACCGCTGCCCCAGCTCTCGCATTATCTCGCCAAACTCATCAGATAAACGGCTGAGACAGCCTGACTAAAATTAACCCCGGCAAAGTTGCCAAAATCGGCCGGCTCTGATAGTATCTTTCGTCATGATGATAAACGTCGAAGTTGAAAAGACCGGAAGCGAAACCAACGCCAGTTTATTGAGGCGTTTTTCTCGTCGCGTCCAAAGCTCCGGTATTATCATCAGGGTCAAAGGCGGGAGATACAAGGACCGAACCGAATCTAAGTACAAGCGGAAAGTCAGAACTCTAAGTGGTCTGGAGCGACGCAAAAAAACCGAGAGACTTATCAAGCTCGGCAAAATCACGCCTCGCAACTAATGAAAGCAAGCGAGTTTTCAAAAACTAAAACAATAAAACGCGCACCGGCATATGACGGTCGCGTTTTTGGTCTAATGAAAAAGAAGATAATGCCTAGAAATTACGAACTGAGTCTGGTCTTCATCGGCGAAAAACGCTCGCGGACGCTCAACAGGACCTACCGCGGGAAAGACAAACCGACGGACATCCTTTCTTTCCCGTTGGGACCAAACGAAGGGGAAATGTTCTTGAACCCGAGGAGATCCGAGATCGAAGCGAAGAAATTCGGCAGAAGCATGGAAAATTTCTTGTCTTTTTTGTTTATCCACGGCCTCTGCCATTTGAAAGGCATGACACATGGTAGTAGAATGGAAAGTGAGGAGCGTAAATATCGCAAGATGTTTAACGTCTGACGCTCGCTTGCTGTTCATCTTTGTCAGCTATTTAAAATGCAAAAATCAAAATACAAAATTGTCGTCCGCCTTCGGCGAACTCACATTTTTTTATTTTGAACTGTCAGTTTGCATTTTGATTTTTTAATTTTGCACTTATATCGTGTCGCGCTCAATCGCTGTCGGAATCGACATAGGGACATACCAAACGAAAGTTGTTGTGGCTGAGGCCGAATCCGGCGGGGATCGTTTGTTACCCCGCGTTATTGGCGTCGGCTATGCCGAATCGAAAGGTCTCCGGCACGGCTATATCGTCAGCCAGAGCGAAGTGGCAAAAAGCATATCGCAAGCGACCGCTCAGGCAAAAAAAATGTCGGGCGTCCCTATTAATCGAGCCCTTTTCTCCATCGGCGGCATCGGGCTGGCCGGCTTGACCGCTTCTGGAATGGCTGTCATATCAAGGGCTGATTATGAAATCACCGACCTCGACATTCAAAAAGCTACTGATGCCAGTCAATCGGAAATTCCCCAGGCCCAAGTGGCGAATCGGCGCATCGTTCACACCGTTCCCCTTTCTTACCGTATCGACGGCAAGCAGGTTTTTGGCAACCCCATAGGCATGAAGGGCATGAGACTCGAGGCAAGAACTTTTTTCGTAACCTGTCTCAACCATCACTATTCCGATGTCATAGAGTCAGCTGCCGAAGCGGGCATAGGCGTGGAAGAGATCGTCGCTTCCCCGATGGCCGCTTCGGTCGTAACTCTATCAAAGGCCCAAAAGATCGCCGGTTGCGTTTTGGCGAACATCGGCTCGGAGACTGTTTCGATAATCGTATACGAAGATAATAGACCGATATCGCTCGAAGTATTTCCGATCGGAGGCAACGACATCACGAACGACATCGCTTTGGGCCTGCGAATACCGCTCGAGGAAGCTGAGGAGGTTAAGAAAGGCAGTATTGTCGGCGTCAGTTATCCCAGAAAAAAACTTGATGAAATAATTTCAGCGCGGCTTTCCGATATTTTCGACCTCATCGAGGCCCACCTTAAGAAAATCGGCAAGAATAGCCTGTTGCCAGCGGGAATAATCATCACAGGCGGCGGCTCGAGCATAGAAATGGTCGAGAATTTGGCCAAGAACTCA
>CAZYRJ010000105.1:0-2699 GCA_964649625.1 uncultured Candidatus Saccharibacteria bacterium | reverse complement strand
TTTATCAAACTCGGCGCCGCTCTATTTCCGAACTCATCTAACTTTCATGCCTGCCTCTTATAAAATAGCTTCGTTTTTCTGTTTTCGCAAAAGTCGTTACGAACCATAACTTTCGAATCACATGAGAATCGCTCAAATCGCGCCGCTTGTCGAAAGAGTGCCGCCAAAAAAATACGGGGGCACCGAACGAGTCGTCTCGGCCCTGACCGAAGAATTGGTAAAGCGAGGACATGAAGTCACCCTTTTCGCTTCCGGAGATTCGATCACCAAAGCCAAGCTAGTTTCGGTCTTTCCGCGCAGTCTCGCGGAAGCCAAGGTCAAAGACCTCTACGGAGTAAATCCATGGACCCTGCTTAATGTCGGTTTGGCCTATGAGATGCAGGACCAGTTCGACGTGATCCATGATCACTGTTCCCCCATCAGCATGCCGGTCGCCAACGCTTCAAAGACTGCCACCGTAGTGACGATGCATGGCCCATTCAATCCGGAGAATAGGAAACTCTACCAAAACCTAAAGAAACCGCACATCGTAACCATTTCGAACGCCCAATTATCCATCGGGGGTGTGAACCACGCTGGCACCGTGCATAACGGTCTACATATGGAGCATTACCCGTTCGGTGAAGAGCCAGGGGAATATTTGCTTTATGTCGGACGTTTCTCTATGGAAAAAGGCGTCCATTTCGCGATAGAGACGGCCGAGATTCTGGATATACCGCTCATACTGGCCGCTAAACTCGAAACAAGCGTCGACATGCCGTACTACCGCGAGTACATCGAACCGAAACTATCCGAGCGGATACGCTGGATCGGCGAAGTCGACGAAGGCGAACGGAACAAGCTGATGTCCAAAGCGCTGGCGTTCCTTCATCCTGTCACCTGGCGAGAACCGTTCGGCTTGACCTTGATTGAATCTATGGCCTGCGGATGTCCTGTCGTCGGCTTTAATCTTGGCTCTATTCCTGAGATTGTGAAGGATAAAGAGACAGGATATGTAGTTTCCGGCATTGACGGAATGATCGAAGCGGTCAATAATATCCGCGCAATCGACCGCGCCGCGTGCCGTGAGCACGCCCTTAAAAATTTTAGCGTCGAGAAAATGGCAGATGGATACGAATCAATTTATAAAAGGATCACGAACAGATCCTAAGAAACTCGACGTTAACTCAAATAAGGCAGCTTCGACTAAAAAACAAAATAATCTATGGCAGCTCGGCATAAAAAGCATCAAGGAACTCGAAACCGAACGCGGCATCCTGGCCTCCAGCCGCACCGAAGCGTACGGCTGTATCTTTGGCAGGGATTCCCTTATAACGAGCCTATCGTTGATACGCGTCTATCGTAAAACAGCAGACGTTTATTTTTTGAACCTGATCAAAAAAATATTGCTGAATTTGGCCGAACTCCAGGGAAAGGACGTAAATATCGAAAGCGGCGAAGAGCCGGGCAAATGCATCCATGAGTTCCGCCCCGAAGGCCATGAGCACCTGACCGGCAAAGGCAACCCGCCTTGGTACCTTTACCCGGACAAGATAATGCGCAACTACGATACGGCCGACGCGACCCCGCTTTTTCTCATGACCTTGTACTCCTATTACAAAGCAAGCGGAGATTCGACCTTCATCGAAGCACTGCTTCCAAACATCCGACTGGCCATAAATTGGCTATTCGCTTACGGCGACACCAACAATGACGGTTTCATCGATTACCGCCTGAACCCCGACCGCAAATACGGCGGCCTTAAAACCCAAAGCTGGATGGATTCGACCGAATCGGTATTTTTCGAAAAAAGCACCGACTTACCTCAGTACCCCATCGCTCCGGTCGAAGTCCAAGCGTATACATACGTGGCACTGCTTTCTTGGAGCGAATTCTTTTCCATAAAAGACGTCAAATTCTCGGAAAACTTGAGGAAGAAAGCCGAGGACCTCAAACAAAAGTTCAACGAAAAGTTCGTTATCCATAATAATGACGGCACCATCTCATTAGCTTCAGCCTTGGACGGCACCGGCCGCCTTTTAACATCTCCGCGGTCCAGCATGGCTCATTGCCTTTACGCCGCCTTCAAAGCCGGCGATGAGACGGAACCTTTAAGCGTCCTCGATTCGAAAGACATCGAGCCTTTAATAGAGCGGCTCTTCAAACGCGACCTCTACGTATCGCGGGCCGGCATCCGGACTCTTTCGTCGCGTTCATCCCAATTCGACCCTTTCAGCTATCACAACGGCTCAATTTGGCCCCATGATACGGCGATCTTCGCGGAAGGGTTGGAGAACTTCGGTCATGACAAAGAGGCGGCTTTTGTCAGGAATTCGCTCATCAAAGCATACACGCACTTCAAAACCCCCATCGAACTCTTCGCTTACGCGAAGGGCAAGTATTCCGAGTATGGGAACGGAAAACAACACGCCTGCCGAGTTCAAGCCTGGAGCGCGGCATCGCTTCTAACATCGATAGATAAGGTTAAGATCGAGTCGGGCACAACCCTCAAACCGGATCTTACGGTTTAGCTTGTGGCCGCGGCCAACATTATGGCAGCGAACACGGCAACGATGAGACCAAATTTTTGGTGGCGCTGGAGACGCTCATGGTTGACCAGAATGCCTAAAATGACAGCGACGATGATGTAACTTTCCGAAAGCGCGACGGCGACCGCGATCGGTGCCAGGCTCATGGCGAAAGCGAAAGCGATCCAGGCT
>CAZYRJ010000104.1:1836-2715 GCA_964649625.1 uncultured Candidatus Saccharibacteria bacterium | reverse complement strand
AGATGTCATGCCAGCTTGATTTCTGTTGCACGCAATTTTTACCACGCTGTAAAAAGGTACGGATTCTCGTTGTAGATTGAAGCCATTCTCTGCCGGGCTCCATAGCTACGACTACAGCCTATCGAACAAATAAAACCTTCCACTTTAATTACATGGGCACCGGAGTTTACATTCTATTTAAAAAGTGTATTTTGAAATTATGAGCGAGCTGAAAGAAAACACGGTAAGCAAATGGCTAGGTGAAGGCGTCATTGTTTTGTGCATACCCGCACTTGCCTATTTATTAGCTTTTACTTTTGAACAAGGATACGCCACACATTTCGGAATTCCGTGGCAATTAATTTCTCCATCAACAGCCACCATCTGTGTAGCCCTCTTTTACTTTCTAATTCTGGCCGGATTCTTTCTCTATGTTTTAGACCGTAGTTATAGAGTAATCCATGAGATTAAACACAAATTTTCTTGGCTGAAAAATTTACCTGTTGAGTGGAGCCTTTACATAGCTCTACTGATGCCAATTTTAATATGCGTGAACGCCTCGGCAAGAGGAATTTGGATTAGTATTGCGATAGCGGTATTTATTCTTGTAATGAAAGATTATCTTATTCTACCGACTCTAAAGAAAATTAATAGCGATAATCCTCAGACAAAAGAGTATCTTGATCAAAATGCGCCATTAAAAAAATTGGGACAAAAGCTGGGAGTGAATCTCTCAACCATAACCATTGCAATAATTTATATGCTCCTTGTTTCTTTCCTATCAGGGATATTTAGCGCGCGAAAACAAACAGCTTTTTTAACATATCGATCTCCTTCCCTAATCGTCTTGCGAATCTACGGAGACAATGTAATAGCCGCGCCATTTAATCGAGATACAAA
>CAZYRJ010000104.1:723-1826 GCA_964649625.1 uncultured Candidatus Saccharibacteria bacterium | reverse complement strand
CATTTATGTTATATAAAATTGGACAGGGACCAAATAACTACTTTGAATTGGAAAACGTCGGCCCGATTCCATCACCGATTGTAACTAACGCGTTGCAATAATATTAATGAGAGAATTTTTAACAAATGTTAAAACATCTCAAAACCCACCAGTACTACTCCGACCTCTACGACCGCCATACGGTAGAACGATGCCGTAATACTGAAAAACTATTTAATGAGAAAAGCGACGTGCCTCCCGACGATCTAAAGATCAGCAAGGAGGAAGCGGAACGAGTTAGGTTATATGCCCAAAAATTGTACCTTCACGTTATAGCAGGAGAAAGATATACCGACAAAGAAAAAACTATTCAGGAATGGATGGACGCCGATAAAAAGACAGCCGACCTACTAGAAAATGCCCAGGCTCCAGAAGGCATTAGATGTCTAACTTGTCGTAACTTAGTAAAACCAACCTTTAAGGAATTACTACCAGAGGTTGGTAAGCCAGATCGGGTATTGTTCATGTACGACTGTCCGAACAAATGCCTTCCCCGCCGTTCGTTTTTCTCCGACGGCGAGGAATGGCGAACCAAACCGGATCTTTGCCCAAGTTGCACTACTCCGTTCAGTCACAAACAAGATGACAACGGCAAAAAATTGATCACGACCAAAACTTGTCTCAAGTGTGGTCGCATCGAAACCGAGGAGTATGAATGGACCCATAAAAAAGAAGAAGAAATAGACGAGAATTTTGCTGCTGATCGAGATCGTTTCTGCCTTACCGACGAAGATGGAACAAAATATCAGGATGAAAAATGGCGTATGGATCAGCTAGGTAAACTGGCGGACGAGTTTAAAAAGACTGAAGAAGACCGAGCAGAAAAACTTAAGGCCAATCCAAAGGGATTTCATCTTGAAGGTGCCGGATATCGCTGTGCTATTTGCGGCGACAGCACGCCAGAGGGCGACAATTGGTTTGATGAGTTCGGGGTCAAATGCCTTGTCTGTCAGAAAGCGATAGACGCTGGAGAGATACTCGCTTCCCTAGCTAAAGACAAGGACAGTTGGTACAGCACGTGGGATCTTGAGCACGCTTATAATATACAGAGTTCAAAATTACGC
>CAZYRJ010000104.1:0-713 GCA_964649625.1 uncultured Candidatus Saccharibacteria bacterium | reverse complement strand
ACTCGAACACATGAAATTAGTTCCTCCAGAAGAATTAGCGGCAAGAGAAGAGGAGAAAAAAAAGAAATGGGAGGCTAAACAAGCTCGAAAACGGCTTAAACCGAAATAATCGTTTCCGCGATTTATGTCATTTTTAGGCAAATTTATTAGGTAATGCTACAACAATGGAAAAAGATTCTAACCCCGAGCAACTATATGAAGAATATCTAGCGATCAAAGATCGCATTAGACCCGTGGCTCAAATTGATGGCCCGGCTACAAGCGGTACCTACAAAACACAAATCATAGATTTTAAAGACCTGGTTAGATTAAAAGAAGTGGCGAGAGAGCTGGTGAACCGTCATGCTAAATTTCTTAGAAGTAAACCCGGTGTGTTTCTAAGCGTTCAACTGGAAGCTAATGAAGAGTGTAGGTGTGGTCACCCCAAGCATACGCACAATGGTCTTCGCGGCTTTAATGAAAACGATGAATTCCCCACTGACAAGAAGGACGGGGCATGTAAAGGTACAAATTGTCACTGCAAACAGTTTATTTTAGATAACTGATCCTTTTCCACGAAAAGGAATACAATAAGTCTATGAAGCCAGAAATGCTGATTATAAAGCTCGTAAACCGATTCATAGGAGTGGAGGGCGGCTATTTGGGCTTACCTGAGAAAGACCGCTTCAGTTACAGAACCCACGAGGAGTTTTATCCTGAATATTGCGGTTTCT
>CAZYRJ010000103.1:0-2772 GCA_964649625.1 uncultured Candidatus Saccharibacteria bacterium | reverse complement strand
CCCAATTTTCCAAAAATTCAGACGAGCTTATTGTTTTCCCATAAAGAATCGGGAACAATCTCACACGCGATCAGGCTTCCTCAGCCATCAAGTCATTACAAAATAAATAAAACAATATGAATAGAACAATAACTGCAGATGATTATAATTACAGGGGCTATTTAGGCTACGATGATATAGATCGTCCAATGAGCCGTTCTCAGCGAAGAGCTCTCGAGAATCTCATTACGGATCGCATCGATAACCCTCAGGAAATCCAAAGGCGTTTGTCGGAGATGGAGAGCTACAATTACATTGACGCAGAAGAAATGCTTGAGAATCTGAAATATGCAGCAATGAGATAAGCAACAAAAAGGCGGAGCTTCACGGCTTCGCCTTTATTTGTGATATTTTACTTAAATAAAAATTTATTCAGGTAAAGCTGGTGGCTGAGGAATAGTATTCTCGTTTTCTGCACCACCATTTCCTATTCGAGTAGTTTCATTAAATCCGTAATACCACACCCCTAGGGCTATTAGTACAACCACTATCACACCGATAACAATTTTCTTCATTTATATTTCGAGATAAATTAATAATGTTTACAGCGGCAAAGATGGCGGCTGCACTACCTGAGGTTTTGGATCGCCAAATACACAGTCATTCTCTACAGACATCAATGCCCCACGACCAATATCTGAATCGCTGTCAGCAAATATTAGTGACGTCCACGGCCGATTTCCGTCCGGCATGTTTTCGGGCGTTCCAACTTCCCACTTATTGTGCTGGTAAATAGCAATTTTGTTTATGCTACATGATCCCTGAAAATTACTTAACGGGGTAAATTTAAATTCTGGACTTAGAGTTACAAAATTCCACCCTCGATACATTTTCCGCTGGCTTAACTTGAGTAAAGGCTCTGCAGTCTTGTATTTGATATTTCCAGATTTTGCTGAATAAACCCAACATGACGATGATAGTAACTGTGCTTCATTTATCTGCCGACCAATTTCAACTGGTGCATCATCAAGTTCATTTTCGGGATAAAGCTGATAGTATTTCTTGAGTTGTGGTACATATACCCAGAGCACCGTGATATCCCATTGTTTTATTTCGCTATCAGGTTGAATATAACTAGGCAAGAAACATGTGAATACGTTCCATCCACTCTCAACATGTTGGTCAACAAGATAATTATTGTCAGGCAGTAACGTCATTTTTGCCTCTGCAATAGAACCAAGTGCCAGTGAAAAAACAAATATAATAATTAATTTTTTCATAATCAATGCTTAGTTTGATGGATACTTACTCTGATAAGCTTTCACAATGTCTTCAATATCTCCATGAAAGCCGTCACTTGTGTGTATAAGAACCAAATAATTACCACTCGTCCAAATCGCCACCCTGTTTAGCTTGTTGACATTTTGGCTCAGCTCATAAACCTGCATATTATTCGTTATTGCCAATTTACTCCAGTCTGCATCTTTGTAGACTGATAATACTTGTGGGAAAAACTGGCTAGCATTTTGATTGAATTTGAAAACAATAGCATTAACACCAACATCCTGACCGTATTTGATCGCGTCGCTGGTTACTACATTAGACAATGGAAAACTGTGGTATTCTCGATCGACATATTCTTTACCCAGAACACGATTGACCGCAAATGAACCGAAGTTTCTGTTGATTATAAGAGAGGCTGAAGAATTATTCTCGATATTTACTTCATTTGACGGCAATGGTGGAGGCGTAGATACAGTATTTGTATTTGTCCTCAGTCCGAGCTTGCAGTCTTGGGCAAATTTTATAAGCACCCCTTTTCCGACCCACTCTTTTCCGAAGTATGCATCCAAACCTTTGCTATCTTTGTACCACTTCTGGCTATCAGCCTGCCAAACATAATAGCTGGTGATGGTACAATTACCTTTAAGTTGGTTGAGGCTCTTACCTACAAAATCTCCAGTAACACCGATCATATTCCAACCAGCAGGCCAGTTGAATTTCAACACCTCACTAGCAACCGTCTTGAATTTCATTGTACCCGTCTTATCAGAGTAGACCCAAGCAACCATGTCTGGAACTGACGACAACTGATCAACCTCATCTCTAATTGGATTTGGGTAGAATCTAGCATATGTCTTTGTGACCGGATTTAAGATAAAAAGTGCTTTTATGTTGCTCTGACTAATATCCCCTCCGGTGATCCATTCCGGATTTGCAAAACCATGAATGAGATTCCAACCCTCTGTGATTGCGACCTCTCTTTGTACCTCTGGAGCAGAAGTATTGTAATCAGTAAAACCAAAATGAAGCTGGGCAGCAAACACATTCCCAGTGCTTGCAAATAGAAGAGTAACTATTAAGCCGAGGATTATTTTTTTCATAATAATTTTAATTAGTAATTAGACGTATTAAAACTCATCAATAACTATACCATATAAAACTCTTGTTTGTAAGAGACAGTCTATTCCAATACAAAATGATACCGAAATGATTTCCGCTTTCCAACGCAAAACGGCACTATAAATGCGTTGGGGTGGCGTGGCATGGTGAGGGCCTTATGCAAATCACTATCAACATGGATGCTTCTCGAATCGAAAGTATCGTTGAATTGCAAAAAGTCACCTGCGCTTTGGAGCCGGTCGATCTTCGGAGCTCCACAATCGATGACAGGTACAAGTTTGTGGAGGAGACTGCAAGAAAATTCCGGTACAGGTCTCTGCGATTAACCAAGAAGTCAAAACGTGAAATCATTTCTTTTTTGGTCAAGGTGACAGGCCGCTCCCGTACTCA
>CAZYRJ010000102.1:0-2791 GCA_964649625.1 uncultured Candidatus Saccharibacteria bacterium | reverse complement strand
TCATTTGAGCGGTTATTATTGAGATGAGTTCTAATATCCGTTACTTTTCATGGCAAATCTCCTTTTTTCATAAATATATGCGTGTAAGAAAAATGCTAGCAAGCTGGTGCTTCTCTTTTATCCACAGTTCTGCTCGGGTTTTGCTCGCTGTGAGGGTATAATAGCAGTAACATGCTAACTTCCAAACAAAAGTCTGTTAAGGATTACTTGAAAGTAATCATTACAAAAAATGGCGTAGCACCGTCTGAACGAGAAATTTCTAAACATTTCAAAATATCGGCTTCGACCGCCCATGAATATTTAGAAACTTTAAAAAGAAAGGGGCATCTGCTCAAGTCGCCAAGGTCCGCGCGATCTCTACAGATAACCGAACCCACGTCCAGATTGGTCCAGGTGCAAATCCGGGGTACAATTGCCGCAGGTCAATTGCATGAAGCAATCGAAGTAAAAGAGACAATCGCCGTTCCTCAAAAGAAATTACCGTTTCCAGGTGAATGCTATGCCCTGCGCGTATCGGGCGACAGCATGAAGGATGAGAACATTTGTAATGGAGACATTGTTATTGTAAAGAAACAACTTGCTGCAAAAAATGGTGATCGTGTTGTTGCCCTTGTTGATGGAACCGAGGCAACATTAAAAAAATACTACAAGGAGAAGGGCTATATCCGATTGCAACCAGCCAATAAATTTTACGAGCCAATTATTGTTAATAAAGACACGCCTTTTTCAATTCAAGGTATAGTTGTCGATATTATAAAAAATCAAACTGATGGCTCGGATCCAACGTTAGAAAATGAAGTCACGTCTAATCTCATCCCTTTACCTCTTAACAAGATTATTTGCGGCGACGTTATCACTGAACTGAAGAAACTGCCTGACTCCAGTATTGATTTAATTGTGACTAGTCCTCCGTACAATTTGAAAAATTCGACTGGAAACGGAATGAAAGACGGCAGAGGTGGAAAATGGGCCAACGCGGCTCTTCAAAGGGGATACTCAAATTACAACGATAATATGCCACACTTAGAATATGTTCAGTGGCAGCGAAATTGTCTCAATGAAATGTTGCGACTTATACCTGAAGACGGCGCCATATTTTACAATCACAAATGGCGCGTCCAAGGCGGGTTGCTTCAAGATCGTCAAGATATAGTATCTGGGTTTCCTGTTAGGCAAATCATAATTTGGAAAAGAAAAGGTGGGCTTAATTTCAACGCGGGCTATTTTTTACCTACCTATGAGGTCATCTATCTTATCGCTAAGCCCAAATTCAAACTATCACCTAAAGCAAACGGCCTCGGTGATGTATGGGAATTTACCCAGGAGATGAGAAATGACCACCCCGCCCCATTCCCTGTCGCACTTATTGAGCGAATTATAAGCTCAACCAAAGCTTCTACGGTTCTTGACCCATTCATTGGATCTGGTACAACGGGAGTTGCGGCGACTCACCTGCGACGCAACTATATCGGGATTGATATATCACCTGAATACTGCAAACTGGCCAATGAAAGAATACTTTCTGCCCGAAATAAAAGCCGTGCTTAAGTAACTTTTTATAATGGACTCACCTAGCAACCACATCAAAGACATAGTCGTGTTGGATAATCCATGGCGAAATGTATATTGGTTTTCACGAATGCTGATCAATGGCGATAAATACGGTGCCGTCGGTAAGGATAATAAACTCTTGCTAGAAATAAGCTTATCCCTTAGAAAACTTCTAGAAGATAAAACCCGGGACAAAAAGGTACTCCTGGACCTTGCAAAGGCAATGATCGCCCAATTGCTTGAAAAACGATTTGCCAGGAAAACCGGAAAATCCGACAGAATAATGCTTTTCTATAATGATTTATGTCTAAAGCTTCTGTCGTTTCAAGATGTTGCTGTCTTTATTCTCGCAATGGAAAATATTCTCGTTCCTATAAACAGTGCTCTAAGGGACATTCCTAGTAATGACAGAGAGTACACTCACGCAATAGCAAAAGCCTACTTGGACAAGCTGGGTGAAAAAGCTTTACCTACAGTGATCAACCTCTGGGACGACGCAGGAGTTGAAGGATGTCTAAACGCTGAAAGGGTTGTAGTGGTTAGTGAATTCGCCAAGCTGCGGCGATTTATTGAAGGTGAACATACGCCAGAATTAGAATCCAATATGGTACTTACTGCATTTATTCAAGAATTCGAAAGACGTTTAGGGCAAAAGAGAAAAAGTCGTGCAGGTGGTAGTCTGGAAGATGTTGCCAGTTTTTTATTCAACTACTTCAACATTAAAGCTGAAAACCGTCCCGATCATTTTCAAGCCGACATAGAGGTAGATAAATGGATAAGAACATCGGATAAATGGCTTATTGGCATTTCCTGTAAACGGACAATTAGAGAGAGGTGGAAACAGGTATCCAGTGCCACATCAGAAGTACTCAGTCGCTTTAAAATAAAAGAAATATGGCACGTTGTTACCTATGATGAAGACTTGAGTGATGAAAAATTAACTCTGCTGGGTGGTTTGAGACACATATTTTACTTGAGGGACGAAAGCAGAAGGTTAAAAAATGCTCAATCTCACGTCGGTATGAAAGATTATGTTAGGCCCATGTCGCAATTCATTAGTGATATTAAGAAAGCACAAGCGTCCTTCAAACAATCATAGGATCATTAATTAGCGACTATTTTCTCTCAAACATCTATTGCATGGGTACCCTTGGGAATACTTTTAAACCCTAAAGTAGAAACAGTTGTGATAATGTACGTATCGTACGTTTGTGATGTGACATAAGCGTATTATTAAGTT
>CAZYRJ010000101.1:0-2835 GCA_964649625.1 uncultured Candidatus Saccharibacteria bacterium | reverse complement strand
AAAAGTGGTAGTGGAAGAAGGCGGAAAAATTCACTACAGCAGTAAAATAAAAGAAATTATCGTCGAGGGGAAAACAGCAAAAGGAGTGTTGCTTGAAAGCGGCGAGCGCGTTCTCGCTGATAAGGTGATTATCAATGCTGATTTTTCCTATGCCATGAATCACTTGATGCCTGAAGGCATGCTTAAAAAATATTCCTCCAAGCGCCTGGCAGAGAAGAAGTATTCCTGCTCGATATTTATGCTCTATCTAGGGGTAAATAAGCAGTACGATTTACTCCATCACAATATTGCCTTTGCCAGGAACTATCGAAAAAATGTCGATGATATCTTTCATGCCAAAGTGACGGACAAAGATTTTTCCGTTTATGTTCGCGATGCGACGAAGACTGATCCAACTCTGGCACCGGCAGGGAAGTCCGCTTTGTATGTTCTTGTCCCTGTTCCCAACAATCAATCAAAGGTTGATTGGAATATGCAATCTAAAATTACTCGGGAGCAAACGCTCGATATTTTGGAGCAAAGGTTTGGCATGGTCGGCATTCGGAGCGCTATTGAAGTAGAAAAGATCATCACTCCCGCGGATTGGGAAAACGATTTTAACGTTCAATATGGAGCGGTTTTTAATCTCGGTCATCAGTTGCGGCAAATGCTCTGGTTTCGTCCCCACAATCAATTTGAGGAGTTAAAAAATGTTTACCTCGTAGGAGGGGGAACGCACCCGGGAAGCGGCTTACCGACTATTTACGAATCAGGACGTATTGCGGCAAACCTTATTTCCAAAACATTTGGCGTTGACACAGCCTAGACATCAAAGAAAGGCCTGTTTTGAGTTAAAGTTCCGCTAGGGCACTACTGGCGAGATCGATGGTGTTCTCGTATCCAAAAATAAATCCGCTAGACTTGATGCCCACCTGTATGAAAGGGTCGAGTTCGGCATGTACTCCCTCTGGAAGGGATTTTTTGAACTCGGCATCGTACCATCTGAAGAAATAGTTGCCATTATTGAGGCGGATGCCCTTCATCCCAGGATCGAAGGTTAATCTTGATTCTATAGTGGCGAACTTAGGATAGACTCGTGTGAGAAATTCTCGCACTATGCGCTCGATCTCTTGTCCGGGGTATTCTTCGTTCCCGATAAAATCTGGAACGGATCGGTGCATCGAAATAACTTGATTTGTCGTAATATCTACCTCTGCCTGTCCGGTTCCGCCGATTTCTCTAAATATGGCCGCATGTTCTTCTACCACGGGATCAGCCCGAACATCATCTGCATAACGCAATATGCCAAAATTTGTGAAATGTCCGTCCAGATTATCCAGTTTAAAGGTGAAGGCCGCGCCCGACGTTATCCCGGACGCCTCATTGGCTATTTCTATAAATGAGCGGAGAGCGCGCTCAGGCTTATCATTTGGACCTGTACCAATCTTTATCGCAAACATCAGTCCTCCAATAAGCAGCAATACGGAAAAAATTGCGATGAGAAATTTTTTATGCGTTGAAGTTCTCATGAAGATCATGTAATAATTTTACGCTTAGCCGATAATCTCCAATACGTATTATTGTTTAAAGGATACGTACATAACGTAGGCACTGGCGACGATTGCAACGATAAACAACAACGTCGTAAGCTCGCGCCAAAATTCTGACCAGTATGATCCGAGGAGAACACCTATGGTCAGTAGAGCTAATTTAAAAATACCAATTTGCCACCATGTGTATGTATATGATTTAAACATGTTCTTTGACTATTATTTGATTAATAAAACTCTCTAGTTGCTTTGGTTCATCTGTTCCTATGCGATATATTTTTCCAGATTTCGTGATTATCTCGACTGCATCAAAACCGGAAATGTTATAAATCCACATGTACGGCCAGAACCACACTTTTATTCCCCAGCCGTAATACCAGTGATTTTTAACGCTTTTAGCAGATACTATTTGATTTACGGGAAACTTTTTTCTGAACGCACCGTAACCAAACTTTACCCGCACGTACTGTTCATCGACAATAACTTGGAGAGTAACAAAAGAAGAAAGAATTAACACCACAAGCGCCATCACAAATGTGACAGGAACAATGTCGAGGCTGGCTTCTTCGGAGATAATTCTATATAGAAAAAAGTAAAAAATAACGACCGCCAAAGAAACGGTGATCATTAGATAGCCAATCTGTCTATGTCTGTACACCATGTCATTTATTGTAACAAAAAACACCGACTAGGTGGGTTTTTTGAAACTGTTACCTCGAAAGTTTGCCTTCGAGGTAAATCATAAGCGTTCTTACGGCGTTTATTACAAGGCTCGCTTCGGGCTCGTCTAAAAGACTCTCGTTTGGGTGTGCGAGGCTCCCTTGATTACGGATAGGATTGAGCGAGTCAGATATTGATGCAAGACTTCGTGCAATATTTTTTATTTCACTCGCCTTTACTGCAATTTTAAATTTGGGGTGGTCTTCAAATACTTTCTTTACCAGGGTAACAAGATCGTCCTTTTTGGCGAAAGTAATGCTATTTTTCGAGCATATAAACTGGAGATAGCCATAGAAGGCAGTATGGACTCGGTCAACTGCGCTGACGGCCTTTCGACTTTTTATCAGTTCGTCTGCATCTTTCAGTGACTCAAATACCACTTCGCTAGTGACCCCGATTTCGGGAGCGTCGACGTAATTTTGTTTTTCAAGCCTATCTGCTTCTGCCAAAAACTCTTTCCTTAATGCCTCGTTACGGCTCGGCAATCCTTCTCCTATAGGAAAACGCTCCAATGTACCCTTTATTATTTGGGCTTGTTCTTTTGGTGATGAGGTGAGAAATATCTGAATGAAGCGTTCTCGAGTTG
>CAZYRJ010000100.1:2493-2871 GCA_964649625.1 uncultured Candidatus Saccharibacteria bacterium | reverse complement strand
CTCGGTGTTTGGAACGTTCTGCCTGTTGGGACATGGACCTGGTCGAACGATATTATGGTGGATGAGCTTGAACGCCTCACCGGCGAAAAGCTCGGTATTTTTTATCATTTGAAGGACGACCTCAACTATGAATGTTTTACGCGCGAGTCGACCGAGATGCTCAGAAAGGCTCTCGAGGTCATTACTGCCAAAGAGCAACTCGAATATGTAAGGCGGATAGCTGATGATTATTATGCTTTGGCAAAACTTCTCGTCAGTTCGATAGATGAATCGGAAAAAGTAAATCTGGCGGGTTTGAGCGATGGTGAACTTGCCCAAATGCTCATGTCTTTGGCCGAAACTTGGTCCAAGGTCACTGGTCAGATATGGTATGCGGTC
>CAZYRJ010000100.1:0-2483 GCA_964649625.1 uncultured Candidatus Saccharibacteria bacterium | reverse complement strand
CTTGTTGGATATTTGGTATCCCCGTGCCAGCGATAACGACAACCTCAAGAAGAAAATTGCTCCGGCTAGGGATCATTGCGGCCATTTGCACGAGCGTTCCGACAAGATAGAACACCGGATGTACGCACAAGCCGCCAAGCGGCTCGGTCTTTCGGAAAGGGAGGTTTACTTTATGATCCAGCCGGAGATTGCCGAGGCTTTGCGCGGAGCGCCGGTCAACAGGAACAAACTGCATTTAAGGGAGAAACTTTGGATACAGACCAACGCGAATGGTTCGACTAGGGTTTATGAAGGTCAGGAAGCCGAAGAGCTGATGGAACAGTATGACGTGCCTAATATCGGTCCAAAAAAGGACGAGCTAAAAGGAACACCAGCCTGCCGCGGCAAGGTTCAGGGCGTCGCTCATGTAATTTTGCTGGATAAGGAATTTCCCGATTTCAAGGACGGGGAGATTTTAGTTTCTCTGCAGACAATGGTCCACTACCTGCCCGTTATGAAAAAGTCGATAGCCATTTTGACAGAGTTTGGCGGACTAACCTCCCATGCGGCAATAGTATCGCGGGAATTGAATAAACCATGCGTGGTAGGAATATCGGGACTTATTTCTTCAATTAAAACCGGAGACAAGATAGAAGTGGATGCAAGCCAAGGTGTTGTGCGAAAAATAACATGACGAAGACAAAATTAAAAAGAAGGGGCTTAAATATTAATGGCGGCGAGGGCCTGAGCGTTCATTCGGTCGTTTTAACACACCCAAATCCTGAAATGAGTTGGAGAATTTGAAAAAGTAGATATACACAACAATGTTGCTATAGCAACATTGTTGTGTATATACGAAAAACAAGGTAAAGCGGGTACAATGCGACAGTGAAGAAATCCAAAAGAAAACAAGGGGTTGTTATATATCAGGCGCCTAGCGGAGCTATTGAATTCCGTGGCGATTTTAGCAAGCATACGATTTGGGCGTCGCAAGCGCAAATTGCGACGAAAGTTTTCAAAGACGGCGATATGGTGGAGGTGGATGCGGAGAAGGGAATCGTAAAGAAATTAATTTGATATGGCATATCTTCGATTATTCTCAAGAGAATATACCGTGCAATATGTTGAGGTGGCCGCAAAAGCTGTCGGTCCGGAGGCGAGTGCGTATCTCCCGTCGGTGGTAACAGATCTCGTTTTCTTACCGGAAGGTACGAACCAAGTTTTCTACGGCGAAGAAATTGGCTGGCGAAAGTTTGTCGCCAGCATTGAAGAAAAATATTCAGATCCGCAAGGGATGGCAGGACTAGTAGACGATTTTCGGAGGTTGGGTTCGGAGTACGTGAGAGTTTCTCTCGAAGTTGCGAACAGTGATTTTAGACTCATCACGGCAAAACAGCTGGAGGAACTGTATGAGTGTTACTATAAAGTTTATCTTACCTATTCGACCCTTGTATGGATCTGTTATTACTTAGCTGAAGTGTTCTCAGAAAAAGCCAGGAAATTGTTAGAAACCAAAAATAAATCGAACTCGGAAGCAGCTGCGGCTTTGTTTCGTCCGACCACCGAGTTCGCGGTCTTGGAGTTGAAAAGTAAATTGGGTCAGATCAAACGGACTAGCGGCCAGTTGTCATCCAAAATGAGGGATGATTTGGCCGAGCAATACGCCTGGATCCCGTGCCTTGATCTGAATGACGAACCATGGCAACAGAAAGATATTCAAGATATTTTCGACCATCTGGAGCTAAGCCCCGATTCTTTTTCTATCGAAGAAGCTGAGAAATACTACTCCCTATATTTATCTGAAAGAGAATTTTTTCAAAGAGTACGGGACCTAATTGCTGTCAAAGACGAGCGGGATGTATATCGTCGCAAAGGGGTATATGCAGTAAGATCGTTTTACCGCACTATGGCTGAAAAGCTTGGCCTGAGCCTTCGGGAGATATCTCTTTTAACGAAAGCAGAGATTATTTCAGAACTGAGGTCGGAAAAGTTTGCAGATAAGGTGGAAATCGCCCAAAGAGGCGAGAGTTTCGCCGCAAAATGCGAAAATGGTAGAGTAAGGATCATTTCCGGCAAGAGGGCAATAGAAAACTTGAGAAAGACAGCAACAGGAGGTGGCACTATTGCAGATGGAAGCATTTCTGGCGTGGCTGCCTCTTCGGGATATGCAACAGGGCAGGTTGTTGTGGTGAACGGTGTTGCCGATCTAAGAAAAGTAAAAAAAGGTAATATTCTGGTTGCGGTGACAACCCATCCCGATTTTATCCTTGCAATGCAAAAGGCGGTAGCTTTCGTAACAGATGAGGGAGGACTAGCTCATCATGCCGCGATCGTCGCTCGCGAAATGAAGAAGCCCTGCATTACGGGTACGAAAATCGCCACTAAAGTTCTGAAGGACGGCGATACGGTTGAAGTCGATGCAACGAAGGGAATAGTTAAGATCCTAAAGCATGCCTAAGACAACGTTCGTCAATTTATTCCCCAGGGATTTCACGCTGACGATG
>CAZYRJ010000099.1:0-2895 GCA_964649625.1 uncultured Candidatus Saccharibacteria bacterium | reverse complement strand
TTTCAAAATTGATCCATATATCAACGTGGATGCCGGTACGATGAATCCGACGGAACATGGCGAAGTCTTTGTGCTCAATTCGGGTCTTGAGACCGACCAGGACATGGGCAACTACGAGCGTTTTATGGGCATTAATCTCGGCAATAACGATTACATGACGAGCGGCATGGTGTATAAATATGTGATCGACAAGGAAAGGTCTTTAGGTTACGGCGGCCGTTTCGTCGATGCGGATCACATTCGTGAAGAAATAATCCGCAGACTTGAACAAAGTGCCCGGGAAAATAAGTCTGAGATCACTGTTGTGGAAATTGGGGGAACGATCGGTGATTACCAAAATGTAATGTTTATTGAAGCCGCACGTGTTCTAAAGATCCGTGATCCACATGACGTGGTTGTTATTATGGTTTCGTATTTGCCGGTCCCGGGAACCATCGGAGAAATGAAGTCAAAGCCTACTCAAAATGCAGTAAAGCAACTCAACGCCAACGGCATCCAGGCGGACTTCATAATTGCTCGGGGGCCACACCCTGTGGATCAAAAAAGAAAAGAAAAGATAGCTTTTACGTGTAACGTGTTACCTCAGCGTGTAATTTCAGCGCCGGATATAGAAAGCGTATACGACGTTCCGGTAAACTTTGAGAAGGAAAAATTTGGAAATATTCTCCTTGAATCGCTTGATCTTAAACCGCGGAACAAAACTGACGGTCTTATTGAATGGAAACGGTTTGTGACGAAGGTCAAAGCTTCCCGTGAGGAACTCAAGATCGCAGTTGTCGGTAAATATTTCGACACGGGTGATTTTGTGCTTTCCGATGCATATATTTCCGTAATCGAAGCGGTGAAATTTTCAAGCTACGGCAATCTGAGGAGGCCGAAGTTGACCTGGATCAATTCCAAGGAATTCGAAAACGGAAAAAAAGATCTTTCTCTTTTGAGAGAATTCGACGGTATTATTGTGCCGGGAGGTTTCGGCTCATCCGGCATTGAGGGTGTTATTATGGCCATCAGATATGCGCGGGAGAATAAAATTCCTTATTTCGGCCTTTGCTACGGTATGCAGCTCATGGTGATTGAGTACGCAAGAAATGTTCTTGGTATGAAAGACTCTCATACAGCCGAAATTAATCCCAAAGCTAAACATCTGGTAATCGACATTATGCCCGAACAAAAGGAAAAACTTGGGAAAAATGATTACGGTGCTACTATGCGGCTCGGTGCATACCCGGCTCACTTAAGAAGCGGCTCAATCGCCGCAGAAGCTTACGGTAAATATGAGATCACTGAGCGCCATCGGCATCGCTACGAGGTCAATCCAAAATATCACATCCGATTTACTGAAGGCGGTTTGATATTTTCGGGAGTTTCTCCTGACCGCCGGCTTATGGAGATCGCCGAGTTGCCGCGCGAGCAGCACCCCTTCTTCCTTGGAACCCAATTTCATCCGGAATTCAAAGCTCGTCCTTTAGCGCCCCATCCGTTGTTCACTGCTTTCATCAAGGCGGCAGTCGACTATCAAAAGGAAAAGAACAAAGCCAATCACGCCGCCAAGGCTCCGGTTTTAGTATAATTAACGGATGCTAACATCTGTCGGTATCGGCCTGGCATTTGTCGCCATGCTCTGTTGGGGCCTGGGGGATTTTTTGATCCAGCGATCGACCAGAAAGATTGGCGACTGGGAGACACTTTTTATAATTTCCGCCTTTGGCACAGGCATCTTGCTGCCTTTCGTCTGGCACGGCCTCATTCCTCTCATTACTGGGGATATGGACGTGCTCGCCGTATTGCTCGGTAATACTGTTCGTGGCCGCTCTCTTGGATTTCGAGGCGCTTAAGAAGGGTAAATTGGCGGTGGTGGAGCCGATCTGGAGTTTTGAAGTGCCGGCTTCAGGTTTGTTCGCTTTCTTCATTCTCGGCGAAAGTATCTCGGCCTTACAGATCGTTATCATCGGCTTGCTTATTGTCGGGCTGGCGATGGTTTCCATAAGGGAGGAGCATTCGGTCAAAAAATTTTTCATGGAGAAAGGGGTGCTCTTGGCATTTGTCGCCGCCCTGGTCATGGGTTCCGCAAACTTCTTTCTTGGCTGGGGTTCGAGGATAAGCGATCCGCTCATGGCGAATTTCGTTCTGAACCTATTCATCACTTTGGCCACGGCTTCGTATCTTATTTCCAAAGGTAGAATGAGAAAAACGCTTCGGGACGCCGTCTTGTACCGTGCCGTGCTTCTTCCCATGTCCATCTCGGACAACGCTGCTTGGATCGCCTTTGCCTTCGCCATGAGCCTGGCTCCAATCGCGGTCGCTGTCGCGCTTTCGGAAAGCTACATTATCGTCGCGGTCATTTTAGGAATTCTGGTGAACCATGAGCGCCTCCAACGACATCAAAAATTCGGTTTAATTGTGGCTGTTTTCTCCGCTGTAATGCTGGCCGCTTCCACAACCTAACATGAAAAAACGAGGTTTCATCACAATAGTCGCTCTTATCGTTGCCACCGTCATATTGATCTTTGCGGCTTTTACGACAATGGAAAACTACGGCGTCTTGGATAAGAAGGGAGAGAATAACGCAACCGAAAGTACAACCGCCCCCCGCGCGGCCTTGGAGAGGGCCCGAAGTGTTCAGGATGTCGTCAATTCCGCAGTTCCGGCAGAATAGTCTCCTTGCCGGATATTTGTTGTTCGTCGATGGAGGTTAGAATGGACGCAGCGCTCCAGGCTTGAACTCGGCAGGCGTGTTGTTTTCCGTTCCCATACTCCGAATATTTCCCTTTGGCGTAGGCGAAGAGTTCGATGGGAGTTTTGAAGTGCGCGTATGCTTTGATTATCGAATTCCTGACAAATGCCGCCTCTTTGTCATGACCGAAGTTCTCCAACCCTTCCGCGAAGATCGCCGTA
>CAZYRJ010000098.1:0-2926 GCA_964649625.1 uncultured Candidatus Saccharibacteria bacterium | reverse complement strand
CTGACGACCTCGGCGTCGCCTTCATACAATGTTCGATCTAAGGTGTAGATATATAATTTCATCTGTTTTTGTCGCCCTATGCAGCCATTACAAATTAGTTGAGAGTTGTAAGATTTAAGTTGTAAGAAATTCCTATCTTTAATCTTTCAACTGAGAACTTTCAACTACTTTCTGATCTCCTCAATGCCGCCGACCATGTAGAAATTCTGCTCGGGGACATCATCGTGTTTGCCTTCGATTATTTCCTTGAAGCCGCGGACAGTTTCTTTGCGGGTGACATATTTGCCCGGTCGGCCGGTGAATGCTTCGGCCACCATGAACGGCTGGGAGAGGAAACGCTGTATCTTACGGGCTCTTTCGACGAGCAGTTTGTCCTCGTCGGAGAGTTCCTCGATACCGAGAATGTTGATGATGTCCTGAAGTTCTTTGTAACGTTGGACGATCCTTTGGACCTCGCGAGCCACCTTATAGTGTTCTTCGCCGACTATGGCCGGTGTGAGGGCGTTCGAGGCCGAATCCAACGGGTCGACAGCCGGATAGATACCTAGTTCGGTCAGAGCACGGGAGAGTACGATGGTCGAGTCGAGGTGAGCGAACGTCGTGGCCGGGGCCGGGTCGGTGATGTCGTCGGCAGGGACGTAGATAGCCTGGACCGAAGTGATGGAACCTTTCTTGGTAGAAGTGATACGCTCCTGGAGTTCACCCATTTCGTTGGCGAGGGTCGGCTGATAACCGGCGGCTGAGGGCATTCTGCCCAAAAGGGCCGAGACTTCGCCTCCGGCTTGGGTAAAGCGGAAAATGTTGTCGATGAAGAGTAAAACATCTTTACCTTCGGTGTCGCGGAAATATTCGGCCATGGTCAGACCGGAAAGGGCTACGCGCAAGCGGGCACCAGGCACTTCGTTCATTTGGCCAAAGACCAGCGATGTTTGAGCCAAAACGCCCGAATCCTTCATTTCGTTGTAGAGGTCATTTCCTTCACGGGTACGTTCACCGACGCCGGCGAACACGGAATATCCTTTCTGGACGGTGGCGACATTACGAATGAGTTCTTGGAGAAGGACGGTTTTGCCGACACCTGCTCCACCGAAGAGACCGACCTTGCCGCCTTTGATGAAGGGAGCGAAGAGGTCGATAACTTTAATACCCGTTTCGAATATCTGGACCTCGGTAGACTGTTCGGTGAATTTGGGCGCGTGGCGATGGATAGGCCAGTAGGCGGAGGCCTTTGGGGCGGGCATATTGTCGATGGGTTGGCCAAGGAGGTTGTACATATGGCCGAGCGTTTCTTTGCCGACGGGAACGGAAATAGGGGCACCGGTATTTTCAACCGCCGCACCGCGTCTCAAGCCTTCGGTCGGTCCCATGGAAACGGCTCGTACGCGGCCGCCACCCAAGTGCTGGGCCACTTCAAAGACCAATTCTTTGCCGGCTTCGGGAGAAGCGGTTTTAAGAGAGGTATAGATGGCAGGCGGCTGTCCCTCGAATTCGACGTCGACGACCGGACCGATGATTTGAACGATTGAACCTTTCATATAAGTTGTAAGATTTAAGTTGTAAGATTTAAGTTTTTCGACTGTTTTTATTAATTGCTAGTTCTAAGCCGTATAACATTTTTGAGCATTCTTCATATCGATTGACCAATTCAGCATATTCTTTTTCCGTTAGATAATTTTTACTTTTCGCCATTTGTAGATGATGGATTGTTTCTCGTATTTCTCCTTGTGCTGTACTAATTTTTTCGGTGTAAATATTTGTGTGTTTATTGCCGAATCCTTCTGCCAGATTTGCAGGCGCACTGTTGGACGATCTTCTTATTTGCGAACCAATCTCATACAGTTCAAATTTTGGGAAACTCAAACTGATCTTGTTTACATCAACCGCGAGATTAAACAATTTATTGTAAACACCCAAATCCTGTACTCGCATCTCTTTAACTTAAATCTTTAAACTTACAACTGTCAACTTCCCAAGGCTTCTCTTCCGGCCGTGACCTCGATCAATTCCTTGGTGATCTGGGCCTGACGTGCTTTGTTGTACTCGAGAGTTAAACCCCCGATCAATTCTCCGGCGTTTTCAGAGGCATTCCGCATCGCAACCATTCTTGAAGAATGTTCCGAAGCATTTCCCTCCAAAACCGCGTGATATATCTCGATGTCGAGCAGTGCCGGCAGAAGTTCATTAAGGATGACTTCCGGTGAAGGTTCGAATGTGTAGGCCAAAGGTTTGACTTCCGAGGCACCTATGACCGAAGGCATATTGGCATAACGGCCGCGCGTTGGAGTGATGCCGTCTATTATAGCGTTCAGTGATTCGAAGCTGAAAGGCAGAACGGAGCGCGTTACCACTTCCTGCCTCAATGCCGACAGAAAGTTCGTGAAAAGAAGGGTAACGGAACTCCAGCGGTTCTCGATAAAACCTTTTCGGATGAATTCGCTTATCGGTTCGGTTTGAGCCAAATCGACGAAGTCGCCGGCGCCGGTGTAATTTTGAATGATCTTGGCGCCCCTTCGCGAAAGGAAATCTCTGCCTTTTTTTCCGACCGCGATGACCTCGCAATTCGGATGTTCTCGGACGAAGCCCTGGGCCCTGCGAAGAACGTTCGTGTTAAACGAGCCGGCCAGCCCTTTATCTGACGTAACCATAACCAAACAAAAAGGGGAGTCCTTTAAAGGGGAGTCCTTTAAAGGACTCCCCTTTTGGAGGAGAGGGGACATTTCGGAAAGGTCCGAATCCATTTTAGCCGTCAGGCCTCGAAGGATTTCCAGCGCGGCCAGGGCATAAGGCCGGGCGCGCAAAGCCACCTGTTCGCTTTTCCGCATCTTTACAGCCGAAACCGCCTCCATCGCCTTAGTTATCTGCTTGATGGATTTGGTCGATTTTATGCGGTTTTTTATGGATTTTGATGAGGCCATTTTATTAGCGT
>CAZYRJ010000097.1:0-3020 GCA_964649625.1 uncultured Candidatus Saccharibacteria bacterium | reverse complement strand
GGCAAAAAGCCCGACGAGGACGACCCAGCGTAAAATTTTATCGGTTGTTGTCATAACATTATTAGAATACCAAAACCCAACAAAGGGATAACACCCGCATTAATAAATATGCCCGAATATTAACACTTTTTTCGCTAAATGAAAAACTACTAAGGGTCGAAAAACGGCCCTGTTAGATCTTACGGGCAAAAACTAGCATGTTGTCGCGGAAATTGACCGGCAAACGGACGTTGGCTAACCGCGGAAATTTTTTCACTCCTTTCAAGAGCCCTCGCCAAACCCCAAGCCCTTGCCAGCGCAACAGCGTATGAAGGATATACTCCAACGTAAACCATTTTCCCGGCGCTTTCATTTCGATAACCTGAAAACCGGACTTCTCAAGCAAAGTCTGCATTCCCGCCCGAGTAAAATAAGAAAGGTGCTCCGGCGGCACTATCAAATGCCAACGCTTGCCCAAGAGCCTTGCATAAAGACTGCCTGAATTCGGAGTAATAATGACCAAAGCTCCGTCATCTTTAAGCAGATCATGGGCTTTTCGGAGGTCGGCTTCGGGATCTTTTACATGTTCGATGACGTCGAACATTGTAATCGCGTCGAACTTTTCCGCGCCGGACAGCTCCGCGATAGTTGCTGTCAGCATTTTCAAGCCTTGTCGTCGACCAACCTCGGCCGCTTCCCTTCCAATCTCGACGCCCTCGGCTTCCCAGCCCATTTTTTTTGCCAATTTCATAAAATAACCCGTGGCCGCGCCGATATCCACAAGCCTTCCCTTTCGGCCCGATATTTGGCTAATCCGCTCGACACATTGCTCGAAAACCTTCCGCATAGGTTCCTTATCGGTATCATAATCAACGTAACCAAATCCGCTTTCCGCTCCCCAAAAATACTTTTCTCCATAGATCGACGCCGTATCACTTGGCAGTTTCGATACGAATAGACTGCTGCATGCTAGGCATTTAAAGATCCTGTGACCGTTCTTTTCCGCGAAAAAATTGGCCATCTTCGCCGCGCAAGCCGGACAGGGGCGTTCGGGTTTCATTTTTTGAATCGAATTCGCCATGGCGCCATGACTCCTTCACTGATAATGTGGCTCGATATCTTAGATTCGCCGCCGGTCCTGTTTTTGAAAACGATGGGAACTTCATGGAAAGTCGCGCCCGCCCGATGAAGATGGGCCTTCAATTCCATAATGAACGCGTAACCGGAAGCGTCGAAATCCGAGAAGTCGACTTTCTCTAGCACTGAGCACCGCATCAAATTAAATCCCCCCGTTAGGTCACGGATCGGCATACCTGTAATAGTGTGGGCGTAAAGATTTCCATAGCGGCTTAAGATCCTCCGCCACAATTCCCAACCGACGGTCTGTCCGTCGCCAACATAGCGGGAACCGACCACGACATCATAATCCTTCGAAGCTTCGATCATCGGCAAGAGGTACTTGGGGTCATGCGAAAGATCGGCATCCATCATGACGATGTGACTGTGTGAGGCCTTGCCCAAAACGTCTTTAAATCCATCGATATAAGCCTTGCCTAAGCCCTCCTTGCCCAGCCGGCTCTTCAACAGCAGTTTTTTGTATTTACTCCGGAGCGAATTGACCATAGCTCCGGTGCCATCGGGAGAATTGTCATCCACCACAAGCACGGAAATCTCAGGCACCGCATTAAATATCTGACCGATGACCGATTCGATGTTTTCTTTCTCGTTATAAGTAGGTAGAACGACGCAGATTCCTTCCATGGACATAGATGATATCAGGGCTGCCCAATTCAAGCCATACGGCTAATTGTTACGAAACCTCCACTTTACGACAGAGCTTGGATTGAAGGGCATTAACCCAAATACGTTCGGCTTCAAAATTTTTATGTCAACATCGGCAGCGTTCTTAAGTACACTCTGTAAATTGCGATTATAGTCGTTCAGTTCTGCATAGCGACGGCGCATTAGACCGAGCAGAGAATCGTCTTGAGATTCGAACAGCGGCTCGAAGTGGACAACTGCCTTGATGGATTTCTTGTATTTTCGGAGCGCCTTGACCAAATTGTCTATGTTAGGTACCTGTTCGGTGGCATGGAATGTAAAAATAACCATGGGACGGTCTATATCGTCCAGGACTTTATAGATCGGATCGTAGAAATCGAAGATTTCGAGCTTCACGCCGCTTTTTGAATCAGCCGCCAATTTATTCCCAAGGTCAACGGCGTTCTTTGAATATTCGCCCCCGATCCACTCGCAATTCTTTTTGGCCTTTTTCTTCAATATGTGAAGATTGTACCCAAAACCGCTTCCAAGTTCGATAACCGCATCACCGTCTGTTATTTCAGGCAACAATGTCTTGAACATAAGTTCCCGGCCAAGACTCATGGCCAATTTTGGGCTGACGATAACGAGATCGTGTCCAACCGATACGCATATCTTGGGGTCAAAACCTCGGTCGAAAAATTCGCGCACTTTTTCAACCGAAGGCTTCGGCGACAACTTTTCGTAAAATTCAAGACACTCTTTATACTTGTCCGCGTCGTATTCGCTTTTTATCTTGGCAAGATTTCTTGAGACATTATCGAATTTTGATAACCCAAGAATCCTCTCGCACCATGGCCGAGTGTAACTGTATTTCGGCAGTTCGTTTACGCCTATGGTCTTATATTTTTTCATTGTTTGTGCTGTTTATCTTCTTTAATAGATTTCGCGTAACCTTCGTCTCGACCGATCTTTTCATTGATGGCCAGCCAGCTCCGGTGGCTCTCAATAATCTTGACGATCGAATCGAGATCGCTTTTATTTAACCTCGCGATCTCGCCGGCGATCTTGTTCAGAAGCTCGTAATCTTCTTTGGTATCGAGCGTCAGCCTCAAGTTCGACAGATCTTTCGTCCCCACGACATTTTTAATCTTAAATATCGCTGAATTCTTCCAAATGTAGGGGGTAACGTGCTCTCGTTCAGAAGAAAGCTTGGCCTCCTGCCACGCCTTCGCTAAGGAACCAAAAGAGAAGACTTCGGTGTCCATTCCATCTGGATA
>CAZYRJ010000096.1:0-3121 GCA_964649625.1 uncultured Candidatus Saccharibacteria bacterium | reverse complement strand
GAATCCGTAACACGCACACTGCCGCTATAGGTACCGGCTGAATTGTAGACCTTGGTACAGGGGTTTGTATTGCCGCAGGTCGAAGGATCGCCGGCCCAGGTGAAGCTGTATGGGCTTGTGCCGCCTGTCGCCGCCGCCGACCAGGTAGCCGATTGGCCTGTGGCAATCGAGCCTGGCGAAACGAGACAAGAAACCGAAAGCGGCGGACGGATTTCGAGGCTGAAGGTCGCTGAGTTAGCCCCGCTCGAGTCGTCCGAGCCGTTCACGGTAACGGTGTAGGTGTTCGCCGTGGCCAGGGGTCCGGCCGAAATGTTAAGCGTAACCTGGCAGTTTAGCGTGCATGAACCGCTTGGAACGGGCGTGATCGAGACATCTGCGGGAACGTTCACAAGCGAGATGACGTTCGCCGTGCCGGCCGCTGAACCGGCGTTCAAAGTGAAGACGGCGTTGTTTGTGGCCGAGCCGCCAAAATTGACGGAAACTGCGGGAGCACTCATCGAAAGAGTGTAGTTGAAGGCGGGCGGAGCCGGAATGGTGAAATCTGGCGAACGGCAGGAGTTGTTGGATTCATTCGGTTCGGGAATGACAGAACCGCTGTCGGCGGCCAATCCGATGTAGAAGCTCTGGCCGGCATGAGATGAGGTAGGCGTCCAATTACTTGGCGAAGTGACCGCTTGAGAGGCGCCAGCGGCCAATGAATTTATGTTTGCTGTTCCCAAATTGGCAACTGCCGTGCCGGATTGGGTATAGACGGTGAAAAGATTGGAGAAAGCCGAGCCGACATTCCCTGTTCCGGTGTTGTTGACAGAACCCCTTCCTCCCACGGGATTGCCGACCGCCAAGCTGCCGGTATATGAGGCAAAGACGCCGTTACAAGTGAGTTCAGGCAGTTGAGGCGAAGGAGCGAATGCCACCGACGGGCTCCGGTCTTCGGACATTTGAACAGTGCAGGAGTTACCGCTGATCGACCCTCCAGGACAGGTCCAAGTTACGGACGCACCGCCTGAAGGCAAAGCGGTCAAGGTTACAGTCTCTCTTGAGGTGTAAGTTTGATTGCAGGTCGGTCCGCAGTTGATGCGGCTGTCATTTGAGGTAACCACGCCGGAACCGGAGCCGGTCTTGTTGACTTGGAGGTTGGCGGAGATGATCGCGTAGAAGAATGTTTGGTTGGCCCCTTCCGTAAATGAGGACGGCGAGCCGGTTACCGACATACTATACGTGCCGGCCGTGCCGACACCGCCCGAATATTTTTGCATAGTAATGCCGAGGTTCGTGTTGCAATTAGGAGCACAACTCGATACCCAATCGAAACTGGCGGAAGCTCCGAATGGCACGCCGGTGTATGACAGGTTGATGTTCCGGGTCGTCCCTGAGACCAGGGTTTTGGTGATCAAGACCTGTCTTGTCGTATTCAAACTGGTGGTTAAAGCGCTCCAGGGTATGGTAAAGCCGCCCGAATTACTGAGTCGGTAATCGAAATTAGGAATTGGCTCGGTACAACTGACACTGCAATTGCCGGATACCGCTCCGGCACCCGAGGAATCCCTGACCGTAACCGTACCGTTATATGTGGTCGCGGATGTACAAGTAACAGTCGTATTCTGCTGACCGCAGCCCGAGCCGGTACAGCCGGTGCCAGCGCTCCAGGTGTAGCTATACGGGCTGGTGCCGCCTGTCGCCGAAGCGCTCCAAGTGGTGTCCTGGCCGACCAGGATACTTGAAGGGTTGACGAGGCAACTAGAGGCGAGCTGATTGCGCAAACGGAGAGTGAAAGTCGTCGAATTGGCGCCGCTTGAATCGTTCGAGCCGTTGACGGTGATCTGATAATCACCCGAGAGAGCGGCCGAACTGACAGATATGTTGAGCGCGGCCTGGCACGTTGGACTGCAGGCCGCAGTCGGGACGGGAGTGATGGTTACGCCCCCGACCTGAGAGATCGAGACGACATTCGCCGTGCCAGCCCCGCTTCCCGCGTTCAGGGTGAAGATGGCGTTCGTCGCGCCGGCATTGTTCGGGTTACCTGGATTCGGAATGGTTATGGCGACAGGATTCGGGTTGACGGAAAGAGTGTAGTTGAAGGATGGAGGAGCACTTATTATAAAGGCGGGCGAATCCTCGCAGTTATCAGAAACTGTTTCGTCGGATTCTGTTATAGCAGTTGCCGCATCGACACACATTCGGATAACATAGCTCCCCGCCACGGCGGACCAGGAATTCGTTGTACTGACTGGATAGACCGAATCGCCGCTTGCGTTCAAAGCTCTTGTCGAGACATTAGCATAGACAAATGCCGTGCCGCCGCTCGATGTATCGATCACGGCGAAAGATGTAAATGACGAAGCCGCGTTCGCATTGCCGTTATTGGTCACCCTTCCCAGAGCGCTTATCAAAGACCCTGCAGTCGTTCCGCCGCTAGATGATACGTTTGATGCTGTTAGGTTAGGACGGACAGTACTAACGGTTATGGTGTTCGAACACGACACCGGCGCGGACGATACGCCATTTGACGTAATAACTACCGTGGCTGATTTTGTGCCAGTTGTGCTGTAGCCGTTCGAAATTGTCCATGGATTGCCGCTACCGGAATTCCCGTCGCTGTTCCATTGAAAACTATATGAACCGTTTCCGCCAGTTAAGTTGGAAGCGGTCCAGGTAACTGCTTGGCCAGTGTTTGTCGATGTAGGAGAACCCGAGCATGTGCCGGATGGACCAGAACAGGCCGGAGCAGTGGCCGACGAGGAATTTGATCTTACGGACTCGCCGTTCGCGTTAAGAGCCGAAATTTGATAACTGTGCGAGGAACCCGGCACCAAATCGCTGTGAGTATAAGGCGATGAAACGGTACCTATAAGTACATTGTTATCATACAGCCTGTAGCTTGTAGCACCGGAGACCGCATTCCAAGAGAGACTTATCTGGTTACTGCAAGGCGCGCCGATAGTAACTGTCGGCGCTCCAGGCTGAGCAGGCGGAGGATTGGCCGGAGGCGGCGGGTAACAATACGTGCATCCGGGATTGCCCGGATTGGAAATCGGCGTCTGGGGATTCGGATTTGGATTATTAAATGGCGGGATTTCCGGCGGCTGTGTCGGCGATATTGACCGAATGTTCGGCCCGCTTC
>CAZYRJ010000095.1:0-3250 GCA_964649625.1 uncultured Candidatus Saccharibacteria bacterium | reverse complement strand
CCCAATTTTCCAAAAATTCAGACGAGCTTATTGTTTTCCCATAAAGAATCGGGAAAGTGTACTCTATCAGGTATTTGCACAACTCCTGCCTAATTTTCTTATCAGTGGTTTCGACCATGTCCTTCAGAATGACAAAATTGTAACCTCTGCTAAATCCTCCGGTCACCGTAGCCAAAACACAACCATCCGTAAAAACGCCGGTCATAACTAAATATTTAATGCCGTTTTGCTTTAGAACTTTATCGAAATCTGGATTCGAGAAAGTATCATAATTATTTTTTGTTATGACTATATCTTCTGCTTCTGGTTTTACTACAAAAAATTCTTCCTCAAATTTTGACCCGTCTCCATAATACGTAGTGCTGGGGTCAGTATAAAGTTCGTTAATATTTTCCGGAAGATATTCTTTGGTCCACGGAGTAATGTTCGTGAAAATAATTTTCCCGCCTATATTCTTCCGGAAATCCTCGATGAACCTATCGAGCTTTGGAACTATTTCTCTAATCTTTGAAAAAGTGATCCCCCATTTGGGTGTTTCGCACATCTCAGCACAACAGCTATTTACGACATCAATTACGACCAGCGCCGTGTTATGTTTTGTCATTTTTTCATATGGCTTCATATTCAAAATATTAGCACAAACTGTCTCTCGCCATTTATAACCTCTTCCACCCAAAAACAACCGAACCTTCGTCGTCTTCTTCAAACTTATCGTGAGGATTAATTTTTAATAGCTCAAATTTCAGTTCCTTGGCAAAATCTTCCGCCCTGCCTTTGAAAAGCTCTGGAGCGGCGTACGACATACTGAATTGCTCATTTACAATGTCATCTGAACTCAAAATCCTCGTCGGGAAATCGAAATCTTGCGTTTCAACGTGGCGGAAACCGGCAAATTTAAGAGATTCGCCAAATTTGTATTTTGGTTTTTGGAATGTTCCTCCAGTTGTTTGCCTCTCTTCGCCAAGAAATTTTTTGATAACCTCCAATGTCTTCTGCTGCCACCTTTCCGGCGCATGACGCCAAACACTGCTCCCGCCGACCAGAACGACCGCGCCGTCTGAAGGCAAGAGGCCATTGACATATTTCAGTATTTTTTCTTGGTCAAACCAGTGCAGAGAAGCAGCAAAAGACACAACCTTAACATTCGGAGTTTCGCTTGGAATTAGTTCATCGCCATTTTTATTTATCCAGGTGATGTTTGGCACCCCTTTACGCTTCGCTTCCTTTTTTCCTTCCTCAATCATCCCGGGATCAATATCAACGGCGAACACACGCTCAAAGTATTTACTGAGCGGCAAACTCAAAAAACCGATGCCACAGCCAATGTCCAGCAAATTACCCGAACCGTTAAGGTCAAGTTTGGATTTTATCAGTTCGATCAAACTATCCGGATAACGGTTGCGGTATTTGTAATATTTGGACGCTTCTTTGAAAAAATTTGCCTGAACTCTCGATGAATCTACCTTTGTCATGAATCGGTTAATTTCATAAATTGCTTTCTTTTGGGTTTCATCTGAGTATTCTTCAAGAATCTTCAGTGTCTTTTTTATGATCACAAAATTTAAATCCCGAGGCATGACCAACTTTGGAAAGTCGGTTTGATATTTTTTGAATTCTTCAAGCAAAAAATCAATAAAAGCCTGTTCACCTCTGGCGATTTTCTTTATAGCGACAAAGCACATGCTTATAAAAAAAGTTATCCTGTCTTCCTTGCCTCTCGCCGTCCTTTTTGTTTCAGGAATAATATTTCCAATCGGCACATCCGCTTTCTTGAAAAGAATCATTGAATCAGGAAAGATTCGAGAGGTAGATAGCGGACAGAGATAGTAGTCGACCCTTACAAGATCGCCTTCTACCTTATAAATTATCGCTGTTTGAATTCCCCCGAGCGGAAAATTATTCTGCAATTCATGAGAGAGTACGACTTCGCCAACTAGTGAATACGTTGAAAATCGATTTTTTAAGACGTCCTCTATCTCCTCGTCTTTAAAGGTAATCCATATATCAACATCACTCAAAGAGTCGTTAGTTCCTTTAGCAATGGAGCCAAAAACGTGTGCCTCTACGGCTTTAGCGCTGAAAGAACGGGAAATATCCTCCACTAGCCTGGCTTGAATTTTCCTCATCCTTTTTGTGAATTCTGGATTCATTTCGTGAGTACCTTTGATCTTATTTGAGCCCTGGCTCATTTACTTCAAAATACAATTTTTCGGAATCTATTTCCGCTTTAGGACCGATTGGCAAATTTACATTTGGAGTGTTGTGGCCGATTTCTCCGATTTCCAACACCGGGAAGGAATACTTCGATGTGGCTTCAAGAAAAACCTCTCCCACCGGCTGATTCTCATCGGCGTTTTCCATGACATTCTGATCAAAATAGCCAAGAATAACTCCGCGCACATTTTCCAAAATACCGGCGTGTTTGAGATAGGTAAATTTGTTTGCAAGCGCCTCCACAGAATCGTAAACATGCTCGAGGAATAGAATGCAGCCGCTATAGTCCGGCTCGTATGGAGTGCCGTGGAGGCGACAAATTACTGAAAGATTTCCGCCGATTAATTTTCCTTCGGCGATCCCTTTACGCCAACATTTCCATTTTAGTGACGAGTTAACCGATTTAGGCGCCACTTTATGGTTAGGATCGGGTTCAACCTTACCAACTTCACCAGTTGATAAAAACTTAGCCAAGTTATTCTTCTCGTAATCACTACACCCTCTTCCATAACCCCACAAAACGTCAGGGCCATGAAGTGTCACCAACCCGGTCTTGGCAAAGATGGATAGCGCAAGCACTGTTCCGTCACTCATTCCGCAAAAGAGTTTCGGGTTAGCTTTGATTAACTTCCAATCCAAATAATCCAGAACTTCATTTTCCGTATCACCGCCTTGAGATTGAATGATCGCTTGGACCTCTTTATCGCGGAACATGTCGTGTAAATCGTCGGCTCGTTCTTGGGCGGTTCCCGCTGAATAGAAATATTTGTTGAAAACATTCTTTCCGACTTTGACCTTATAGCCAAGGGTTTCCAAAAACTTTACTCCCTTGCCGAACTGATCTTTGTATTTCGGCAGGATAGCCGCGGAGGGAGAAACAATCCCAATGGCATCTCCGTGCTTGAGTTTGTTTGGTTTTATGATTTTCATAGAGATAACTATTTATTACACAAGCATATCAGAAGATTGCATATCGCGATAACGCTTTTGGAGGCACAATTTTGGGTCGAACAAGGTTTAAATTAAGAAGTAGAAA
>CAZYRJ010000094.1:0-3277 GCA_964649625.1 uncultured Candidatus Saccharibacteria bacterium | reverse complement strand
TAGACTTGTTCATAATTTCAGTGTTGTACTTTCCAGCAGTATCTTACGGATTTTCAGCACACCTGTCAACGATAGACAGAAGTGTGTATTTTGATAAACTCATATGACAATAAAATATTGTTATCAAGAGTGGCAGGGAGCGAACTAGCGCGACGATCTGTCCGACAACCCTTTAAGGATGACACCTTAGAGAAGGTGCCAACTAGCCCCAAAGGGAAAGATAATTAGTCCAAACTTTCCTTAGTAGAAGGTTTTATTAATTTATAATTAATTCTAATTGATCTAATTTCTAAGCAAATTCTAGTGACCCAAATTCCAATTAGATTCCTGGATATTTTTTAGGTTAATTAGAATAATTAGGTATTAGGTTAATTTGCACCATGTTTTATTCCAAGAACGGTACTTATACAGTCGAAAGCGTAACCTCCGGTCATCCGGATAAGGTCTGCGATCAAATATCGGATGCCATTTTAGACGCTTGTCTCTCCGGCGACCCGATGAGCCGAGTCGCGGTGGAAACATTCGGCAGCCACGGTCATTTGGTGATCGGCGGTGAAGTTACTACCAGAGCGAAAGTCGATTATGAAAGGATCGCCCGCGAACTCTACAGAGACATTGGTTATGAAAATCCTCTTGATATCAGGGTTGTCATTGCGGAACAGTCGCCGGACATCGCTTTGGGTGTTGATACCGGCGGGGCGGGCGACCAAGGCATTATGTACGGTTTTGCTACAGACGAGACGCCCGAGCTGATGCCTCTTTCCGTCGTTCTAGTCCAAAAGTTGGCGGAGGGTTTGGAAGAGTTAAGAAAGAGCGGCAAGGTTAAATGGCTCAAGCCCGACGGCAAGACCCAGGTTACATTCCAAAATGGCAAATTGACGACGATATTGGTGAGCTGTCAACATGATGCAAAAGTTGGTCAGGCTGAGATAAAAAAGACTCTGATCGATAAGCTGATAAACCCTGTCGTGAAAAAGGTGACAGGCAAGCTGCCGGGCAAAGAAGTCGAGATATTGGTCAACCCGACCGGCTCGTTCGTCCTTGGCGGTTTCGAAGCCGATACCGGCCTCACTGGCAGAAAGATCATGGTGGACACGTATGGCGGTCTTGCTCCCCATGGCGGAGGGGCGTTCTCAGGGAAGGATCTGACCAAGGTGGACCGTTCCGCGGCATATATGTCCCGTTTTGTGGCCAAAAACTTGGTAGCGAACGGTTACGCTAAGCAATGCTTGGTGGCCGTTTCTTATGCCATCGGTAAAGCGGAACCCTTGATGATATCGGCTGTGGATGAAAAGGGCAGGGACTTGTCACCGATTATCAAGGATGTTTTCGATTTCAAACCAAAGGCCATCATCGAGCGTTTAGGGCTTCGTTTGCCGATTTTCAAACAAACGGCCGCTTATGGCCATTTCGGCAAGAAGAATCTACCGTGGGAAAAGGTAATAAAGCTACAAAAAAAGACCGTAGGCAAAAGAAATCAAGTCAGAGCCCGTCAGAAAGTGGAGGCATAAAAAATCCCCTTGATGAGAGGAGATTAATCCATGGCGGTTTCGGCCGCCCATATTTTTTTGAGTTCCATCAGGATAATGCATTCCGATCCGACGAGCTGTTGCTCCGCGAGCATTAGCTTTGTTCGCTTGCGCTCCAGCCGTTCCACGGCTAGTTCAACGGTGGTCATATTGAACTGACTGGCAAGCAAGAAGAGCTGGCCTTTGTATACTGCCGGTTTAGGGCGGCGGGACATAATAGCCGATGCCTGGATTAGCAGGTCATCGATATCATCGACGTCAGCCGACTTTTGACAGCTTTTTAGGTCCGGGTTGCACATGTGATAGAACGTGTCCCAGTCTACTTCTCGGGTTTCGGTTAGCATATGAAGGGATGTATTTACTTTAGATACATTAGAGCATAAACCTAAGATTGCCAAGAGGCTCAAGAAAAATGTCACATTTTGCTATACTAATCATGTGAAGATCGATTCTGACCTATTTTTCTTACTCAACGGCTTGGCTGGCCGAGCGGAGTCGGCAGATAAGCTGTTTAGTGTGATCGCCCAGTATCTTCCGTACGTCATTGTGGCAGTATTGTCGGTTCTGTGGTTCCTGTGGAAGAGGGATGTGAATCAGAAGATACGGATATTAATGCTTTTTGTATTATCGATGGCGTTTTCCTATGCTCTCGTGTTCTCAATAATTCACCCGCTCTGGCCGAGAGAACGGCCGTTTCAAGCATTAACTGGCGTGAATCAGCTGATAGACGAGGGAGGCAGCTCATTTCCATCTTTGCATGCGATGTTCTTTTTCTTCACGGCAGCCTTCGTTCAAATGTTCAGCAAAAAAATCGGCTTTTGGTGTTTTGCCGCAGCGCTCGTTATAGGATTGAGCCGAATAGTAGTTGGCGTGCACTATCCCCTTGATGTCCTTGTCGGCGCTCTATACGGAGCTTCCCTGGGGTTTCTCGCTGCTCATATCGGCCGGGGCATTAAAATATCACTAGGAAGAAAACCAGCGCCAATGCGATCCTATAGATCGCAAAGGGTGTAAAGGTGTGGTTACGAACATAAGCGATAAGCAGTTTGATGCTGATTAACGCGACTGCGAACGATGTGACGAAACCGATCGCCAGGTTTTGAAATTGGCCGGTCGAAAAGCTCGAGGCGTTTTTCCATAGATCCAGTCCCGTTGCGGCGAGCATCGTTGGTACTGCGAGGAGAAATGAGAATTCTACGATGGTTTTTCGGCGGAGCCCGACGATCATGCCGCCTATTATGGTTGCGGCGCTACGAGATACGCCGGGGATGATAGCGACAGCTTGGAAGACTCCGATGATGAAGGCCTGTTTGAAACTGATTTTTTCGATCTGGTCTGCTTCGGTCAGATTGTCCTGGTAAAAATATTCGAATACGAGCATAAGGAGACCCCCGATGAGAAGCGACCAAAGCACAACTTGGAGATTGCCGAGGAAAAAAGTTTTTACGATAGCGTAGAAGCCGAAGCCAATGATGCCCGTCGGAATGAACGCGACGAGTAGCTTTTTTAGGGTCCAAGGGTCGGTGAATCGCTTGTAGTATAGGACGACGACAGCAAGTATCGCTCCGAGTTGGATTATAATGTCGAAGCTTTTTGAGAAATCGATCGCTGCGATGCCGAGGAGCTCATTGGCCAGGATCAGATGGCCGGTCGAGGAAATCGGCAGGAATTCGGATATTCCCACGATGACTCCCAAGATCATTGACTCAAATATTGTCATTAACGAAAAGTATAACATGGCTCGTTAC
>CAZYRJ010000093.1:1083-3389 GCA_964649625.1 uncultured Candidatus Saccharibacteria bacterium | reverse complement strand
ACGGACTAGGTCCGGTGCGTGCATCCTACACCATAGTATGACTAATGTCCATATTTAGTCTTCTCCAATTCACAATTACACCGAAATCAATCTTAATTCCAACGCAAAAGGAGCCCGAAAAGACTCCTTTGCGTCGGCTTCGTATCATGTCCTTGTATGACTATGGATATGGACGACAACCGCATAGAGAGTGTGGCACAACTCAATGAGCTGGTAAAGCTCGGCAACAGTGCCAAATTTAACAGTCATAAGTAAACAGGAAAGAAACCTACGAATGGATCGGTCGGACACTCAGTAGGTTTCATTACTTCTCGGAGTCGAAAAATAATCGGAAAATCATTAAAAATTATGTGAGTCACAATAGCCGGATATTCGGAAAGTCAAATCGACAAGCTCATTTCCGAAAAAAGTTTGGCCGTGTGTTTGAAAACGCACGCAACACACGTTTCCCAAAAAGTATGAGGCTGCCGACATCGCACTCTCGCCGAGACATCAGCCCCCCTGAATCACCCGAACGGCAAAGCGGTCAAACAAATGATGAAAGATATGTATCGGCTCTACGGCGATAACCGTTTGAACGACTGAAACAAATCTCCGTTTCCCACTTCTATAAATCTCCGGAAAACGAACATCTTCCAATCGAGACTGCTTGGTTACTGGAAAACTCATCCGGTCAATGTAAATATCGGTGTTCGGAAGAAGTCGACTCCGTTTGGAAAACGGGGTATTTAAGGTTGGCTTCGGTCCACCAAGGCGATTTAGACAAAGGAAAGGGCGAATACCATATCAATCTGGTCGATGAAGTGACCCAATGGGAGATCTTCGGCTGTGTCGAGGGCATCAGCGAATAATTCTCGCTTCGGCTTCTCGAAACCTTGCTTCTACTGTTCCCGTTCCCCTCCCCATCTATAATTAGCTATAGCTAATTATAGATGGGGAAGCAGAAAGCGGCTGAGCTGAAAGACCATTCCATTATGAATGGTCATTTTCACACTATTTCAGTATTTCAAGATATGCGCGATCGCTGATATCTTGAATTAATGCGGCATAGATAAAACCTGATTCGGACTCGAGCTCATATAACTCTGCTACGCCGGTAAGATCGGTAGTCCCCGACGATTATCAGCCGGTTAATTTGTATTCGTGAGTGAATATTATCTAGGTATTGACCTGCACAAACGGTCGAGTGTGTGGGTATTGTCAAGCACAAAAAGGGGAGTCCTTTAAAGGACTCCCCTTTTGTTATATATATATTGAAGAGGTCTTTATGGGAACGCAACAAGAGAAGACAAAAACATACACGGCCGATGAAGTCAGACAAATCAACGAAACAGCCGAACGTATCAGAGCTGTCCCGGTATATTTCCCGGCCAGATACCCCTTACCCCATCTGACGCGGCGCCCAATTTTGGCAGAACGCCGCTTGGAGCGCAATGTACTGAATATTGAGGCCTGCGCTATAAGGCGCTTTTTTGTTAACCGTTGTAGAGACTCATCGCCTTTTCTTTGCCATCGGTTATCAAAGTGGCGATTGCCTCTCCGACCCTTTTGAAAACCTTCTTAAGTTCGAGGGTTTCCCCCGTTTTGAATTTGGCCAAAATGAAATCGCCGACAACTTCATCCCCCTGCGGTTTTTTTAATTTGCCGCTTGGAGTTTCGGGTGAAATGCCGATACGTACGCGGATAAAAGCTTCGCTTTTGATGACCCTGATAATCGATTCGACGCCTTTATGACCGCCCGAACTTCTATTGAACGATATTTTTATCTTGCCGAGCGGAATATCGAGCTCATCGTGAATAACGATCAGATTTTCCACTGTTTTTCTTTTATCTTTAATCTTAAATTTTAAATCTTTAATCTTCCCCACAGCAGCGCCCGACTTATTCATAAATGTATCGGGCAAAAGCACGGTAACCTTTTCTTTGCCGATCTTCCCCTGCGTCACCCGAGCGAGCAACATCTTGTCATATTCAAAATCTGCGAACTTATTCTCTTTGGCAAACAGCGCGGCAGCCATCCTGCCAGCGTTATGCCTCGTGTTGTCGTACTCTTCGCCAGGATTGCCTAAACCAATGATGTAGTACATAAAATTGAAAATTTATATATCAAAATTAAAAATGACACTGTAAAATTCAAACTTCGGGTACTAAGAATAACATTTACATTCCATTTTACATTTTAAATTGTAACTTTACATTTTGATTTTTGCATTTTGCATTTGCTTGTCGCTTGCGTCAATACAACAATACATACTACAATTTGCCCCAAACATGGCCGATGACGCGACAGGAGAGACAAATACCCT
>CAZYRJ010000093.1:0-1073 GCA_964649625.1 uncultured Candidatus Saccharibacteria bacterium | reverse complement strand
CAGCGAGTGGTCTTTCCGCGAAATGCTCCGATTTGCCATCGTAGCCGCTCTTATCGTAATTCCGATCAGGTTTTTTATCGCCGAGCCGTACCTCGTGCGGCAAACCTCGATGGTACCGACCTTTTTGAACAATGATTATCTGGTCGTCGAAAAAATAAGCTACCGTTTCAGTGAACCGGAGCGCGGAGATGTTATCATCTTTCGCTCTCCGATAGAGAACAGACGCACTCTTATTAAAAGAATAGTCGGACTGCCCGGCGAAACGATCGAGATCGACGGCAACCGCACGGTCATTAAATACAGCGGCGGGAGTGCAACACTTAAAGAACCGTATGTAAAGAATTTCGCGGCAAATTTTTCGGGAACTTATACATTAAAGGCTGACGAATATTTCATGATGGGCGACAACCGCGCTGGAAGCTATGATTCCCGCAGTTGGGGCCCGATAGAGCGCAAAGACATCATCGGCCGGCCATTTTTGCGCTTGTATCATTTTGATTTCATAGGATTTTGGCCGGGCATGAGAATTTTGCCCGAAAGTTATCCGCGGACCAGCAATCTGGAGAAGTAATTTATTTCATAAACAGAAAAAATGGAGAAAGTCTCGAAACGAAGGGCCGCTACCGCACCCCGCTTGGCACATGAGATACTTTACCGCAATTTGGATTGGGCGGCCGAAACCGCGGCTTATTACGGCTTCTCTCCTTCCAACTTTCCGGATGTAACTAAAACTGACCGAGAAAAGGCAGCGGAGGTCCAAAAAGAAGACCGCGACACTGACGAAGGCTACCTTCCGTTCTTCGATCTCGCGAGCCGGATCGCGGTCCTACGCGATTACCAGGAGCGCCGCCTGGACAAGGAAGCCCAACCGGTCCTCCTGGCTCATTCATCGAAAAAAGGCGACAGTAAAATTTATCATTTCGGCCTGGAAATCCTCGGATCATCAAAAAGCATAGCCGACGCGACCGTGATCAAAACGGCCTACGAGATCCTAAGAGGGCACGATTTCAATAATTTAGTCGACACGGTGACTAGCACCGGTGACCGTCAATCCTTCGCACCAATGCTACGAA
>CAZYRJ010000092.1:0-3437 GCA_964649625.1 uncultured Candidatus Saccharibacteria bacterium | reverse complement strand
CGGAGTCTGCGGTCAATGAGAATACGCGCGTCTGTTTCGCGCATGAACTTTTTTCTTGCCCCGTTAGAATCCGAAGGGTTTCTAATGGGGCCGGTTGTGTCTTGAGTAGCCATATTTTATTTCAAATCATCTAGAAATTCGTTAACTACACCTTCAGATGTAGCCCAAGAAGTCACCAATCGAATCGCCGAGTTACTATTATCAATTTTCGACCAGACATAAAAACCATAATCAGCCCTTAACTCATCAATCACTTTATTTGGGAGAATCGGGAAAATTTGGTTTGTAGCGGAATCCGCTAAAAATTTATATCCATGATTTTTAATGCCGATGGACAGCTTGCTTGCCATGTCATTAGCGTGTTTTGCGAGTTCAAAATACAAATCGTTTTTGAATAACTCTAAAAATTGAATTCCCAAAATTCTGCCCTTTGCCAATAGGGCACCCTTCTGTTTAAGATGATATCTAAAATTATCTTTAAGCGCAGGATTATTTATAGCGATTGCTTCACCTATAAGTGCTCCGTTTTTCGTGCCACCGATATAAAACATATCGACGAGTTTAGATAATTCTGGAAGTGTCATGTCAGCTTCAGAGGACATTAATGCCGAACCGATACGAGCTCCGTCCAGATAGAAGAAGAGATTGTTCTTTTTGCAGTATTCCGAGATTGCTTCCAATTCCTGCTTTTTGTAAATCGTGCCAACTTCAGTCGCTTGTGAAATAAAAACCGCCTTGGGTTTTACCATATGCTCATCGGTGTGTTGCTCAACCACACTTTGGATATCAGCAACTGATAATTTTCCGTTCTTTGTTAAAACAGTATTGATTTTATGACCTGTTGCCTCTATGGCTCCTGCCTCGTGAACGGCAATGTGACCTGTGATGGGAGCTATTATCGATTCGTACGATTTCAACATCGAGGAAAGTGCGATCAGATTTGCCTGAGTCCCACCAGATACAAAATGGATATCAGCTTCGGGATTTCCTATTTTCTCTTTTAGAATTTTTATAGCTTCAGCGCAAAAAGAGTCGTTGCTATATCCGATTTCTTGGGACAAGTTTGTCTTACTCAACGCCTCTAAGATTTGCGGGTGAGCACCCTCTGAATAGTCGTCAAAATAATTGTATTTGTATTTCTTCATATTTATATCAAATTATGTTCAGAAAAGCTGAAAAAATTTGTTTTACTGACGATCACGTGGTCGCTTATATCGATACCGAGAAGCTTGCCTGCATCAACTAATTGCTTAGTTATATCTAAATCTTCTTGCGATGGTGATGGATCGCCGGCTGGATGATTGTGAGCAATAATAACCTGCGCGGCTAAATGCCGGACAGCCGGCTCAAATACTTCGCGCGGATGAACGAGATTTGCATTAAGTGAACCGACTGAAACGATCTCACGCTTGATTTCCTGATTTCTGGAATCCAAAAAGAAAATCACGAAGTGTTCTTTTTTATGATCCCGAATATCCTTGAGCTCGTCCCAAACATCTTTTGGCGATAAAAGCAGAATTGATTGCTTATTCTGCAGGTGCCGACGACCAAGTTCGTAGCAGGCAACAATCTCGCACGCTTTCGCGCTTCCAAGACCGAATGTATTTTTCAATTCCTTGACCGATGCTTTGGCCAATCCAGCGCCGCTAAATTTCCTTAAAATCTTACTGGATAATTCCACGACATTTATGCCCTTGCTTCCAGTCCGTAAAAGAATAGCCAAAAGCTCCGAATCGGAAAGCCGCTCTGGTCCGTATTTCTCAAGTTTTTCTCGTGGTCTATCAACCTTTGGCAAGTCTTTGATTTTCATGAGTTTATTTTCATGAGTTTATTTTTTCTTTTTACGTTTAACGTTGCTCGTATCCTCAAGAAAAGCATTCAAGTCAGAGTGCTTGATCCGCCAGATACCGAGCTTGGATGCCTTTAATCGGCCAGACTCAATATACCGGGTAACTGTCCGGGTATGAACTCTAAAAATTTCGGCTACTTCCTCGATCGTAAAAAGTTTTTCGATGTTGTTCATAAATTTGCTTTAGTGTTGATACTATTTTACCGCTTCCGTTTTTCATGTCAAAATCGCCCTATTTTGTCATGAGTCCGGGATATGGTAGAAAAGAGGAATAAGAAAATCCATATTCCAAGTTTGAGTCTGAAGTTGCAATATAAATAACTTACCCCCACACCAAAATTTTTGGTGTGGGGGTTTAGGTGTTGATACTATTTTACCGCTTCCGTGGACGCAGAATACATGCAAGGGATGTATAATCAGCTTTTTTTATTAAGGCAATGAGAAGGGAAGCTATTGCATAAGAAAAGCCCAGAAGCTGTTTTTTTGACGAGAAAAGCTAAAAAGGTGACGGCAAGAATGTTCCTGCCGTCATTTGATTCGAGTTGGGAAGCATAGCTCCCTTCACCTCGGATTACTCGAAAATCCAGAGACTGAAGTCTCTCCATTGTTTGCCTTTATACGGGGGCGCAACTCCCCAAAGGTAGCATGGCATAACATCCTCGGGAGGGAACAATGGCATATTCCTCTCGGCAGAGAGCAAAAGCAGTAGACCGACTGGACATCTGCTTGATTCATTTTGGCCGCGGCACAATGCCCGCAAAGGAGATACTCGCCACTAGAAAGTCTTTTATGAGCTAATCGTTGAATGAACAATCAATTCTTTTTTCACCCCCTTTCATTCTGAAGATAGAATTATTTATAACATATTTTAGGACGATAGGTTTGACAAGATACAAGTCCTGAGTAGTCTACTGGGAAGCAAACAAGCTCTTACACTTCCTATGAAGCGTGATAAATTGGACAGCATCGAGGAAATAAAGAAAGCCGCAGAAATCAACTCCCACGTCCTTGGAGATGACCCTGAAGCTATGTCCGAAGCTTCACTGCGACGGTTTCGAGAGGAGACCGAACGTAAATTCCACGGCATAACCTACAACTACGAAGAACTCTGCCGAACGCAAGGTGACGATGCCGCTACGGTAAATTTGGCGGCACGGTTGGCAAGCATCCGCGAGCACCTCTACGAAATCGACAGAAACCTTGCCTTTTTCGGCAAGCCGCAGTTCAACCGAGAAAAGGTTGCGGGAGCGATGGGTTGGCTCATTGCCTATCATGAGGCGACAGTTCAAACTCTCGAGCTGAACGAACGGCTGAATGAAGCATAGTGGCGTTCCTTTGGCTCTAAAGCGCGATGATCAACATCCGCGCTTTTTTATTGCTGATAGAAGGCAAAAGCCGTGTTTGAAAATTACTACAATTTTTGGTAAAGCATTAGAGCTTCTCTCCATTTATCGGAAGTCTCGCCAGATAGACATCTCATTACCAGACTTTTTGCTTCGTCCTTCAATAAACCGCCTTCAATTTTCGGCCACATTCTTTTATATCCAAGAGGCATATTTTCAAGCTTAATTCCTGTTCCACCCGTAAA
>CAZYRJ010000091.1:0-3443 GCA_964649625.1 uncultured Candidatus Saccharibacteria bacterium | reverse complement strand
GGTAATGTTGAAGCCGCATCCGATACGGATATCAAGGACGCACTCGCTTCTCTCAAGATCCCCTCCGGCCTGTTCAAGATCAACCTGCCGAAACTGCGCGGTCCGAAACCAGTAGCGGCCGCCCCGGTGAGCAACGCCTCGTCAATGCAAGCTCTGGCCATTCTGCCGCAAGTGCCAGACGACACTTCATTTGTCGAAATGCTGAAGACCGGCGGAGTGCTTAAGGTCGGCGAGACCGAGGTACTAGCCGCCGTCAAAGCCGGCCTAGCGAGACAGGTCAATCTGTTCGACCTGCCGGATAACATCCTGTCAAAAATGGAGGCCTTCGCGGATTCTCAGGCCGAACCCTGCGGCGAAGCGTTCTTCAAAATGCAGACGCTCTTAACCCAGCGCCGCTATGGCGACGTGCTCTCCGCTCTCGGGGTGCCAGGTTCCTTCGTCAGCGAGCGACGCAAGCGGGAATTCTTCGAGCGGCTCGATGCCAAACTCTGGAAAGCCCTCGGCGGTTTTCAGGGCCAACTGACAAGCTGGCAGCAGGCTTGGATGAGCGGAGCCGCCAATCCCGGGATGCTTGTTCTGGCCATGGCCACCTCTCACACAGGTTCGCCGATGCCCCCGGGACTAATGGCCCCGCCCGACACTTCGCCGCTTCGCGCGGCTGCCGACGCGGTCGTCGATGACATCAACAGGGTTTTTGCCGGTCCCGGTATCCCCGTTGCCCGCGCATTGGCCTACGATGCCACCAGGATCATGGGGATCATCAACGATCCCACACTGCCGGCTCAAATAGGCGCCGCCACCAAAGAACAGATGCTCAAGGAACTCGGCGTCAATGTCGGCACAGACATCGTGATCATGGAGCGATCCATAACTCGGTACACCCTGGCTATCATGTCGCTGCACAAAGTGACATCTGACGCGGAGCTCGCCTATCTGGCGGCTCTGATCCAGCTCGGCGCGAGTATTCCTTGGGATAAGCTTGGCACAACCCCGGCGTCTCCGCCGCGAGCCGGCCTGGGCCGTAGCGGCCCCCGTCGGTCCAGTGACGAAGAGCTTTAAACAACCAGTTCTTCAAAAACAGCAGGACGATCCAATGGATCGTCCTTTTTCTTTCTTTGAAAAGCCGAACTGTTTAGCGAATCTGCGGCAAAAAAACTTTTTTTAGGTAAAGTTTCGTCGCTAGCCGCCGGTAACCCTTATCCCAGAACGTGCTTTGACCATCAATAGAATCGGAATGCTCGGTATCCATTCCCGGCCGCTCCGGATAGAAGTGCGAATAACCCTTGTGCATCAGGCGATACTGAAGAGCGTCCCGCTCCATTTCTTCGAGCCACTTTTTTCTGTCGCCCGAAGATTCGGAGCGAAAATAGTTTTGCAAAAGTTTTTCATGGAGCATTCTGATCGCCTCATCCCTACCCGACCACGCGCCGCCAAAAAGGACATGGACCAGGCCCGAATCGGCCTGATACTTGTCGGGGTCTTCGAAATCATGGACTGTAAGGCCTTCCACCGAGGCATCGAGCCAAAATTCAAGTGCTTGATCTTTAATGCCGCGCGATTCAAGTATCGGCCGGAGCGATTCTTGTATCTCGTGTCTTTTCTCGATGGGTGTGCCCGGCTTGATAAATACAGCCACATCCACATCAGCGGAAGCCCGTCCGTAACCTTTGACCTTGGAACCGTAAATCAAAACAGTCGGCAGCAAATAGCGGTTGAGCACAGGATCCTCGGCAATCGCTTCGCTCATCCCTCCAAAATCTTCCGGGCCCGGCTGGAGCTCCCGGCCTTCCATATCCGGTATGGCAATACCGAATTTTTCGATTGTTTCTTTGGGAACCACGCCTAGGACATGAAGCCTCGCAAGAGCGCTCTCGGCGGCATCGACGAGAGGCGCTTGCTCGGCCTTCAAGAGCGCCTCAAACGAATCCTTGAGCTTCTCAAATATTTCTTTGGCATGATCGGGTTCGATCTTCGCGAGCCGCTCAAGCGCCCCCTGGGCCGCTTTGATGTAAACCATGCCCAAAACCGGATCGTTGGATTCGAATAAGTATTTTTTGGCCACCTCGAGATCGGAATAGTCCTTCACCTCGCTCATGATCGCTTTTGCAAAGCGATTGACGATCTCAGTGTACGCCACTGAGCGCTCCCAGGCCGCCCGGGATTCGGGCGCCGCCTGGCGTCGAGCTTCATAAGCCGCGTCCGCCGCACCCCGTTCTTGTCTTAGTTTCAATATCTGCGCGTTAAACCAGGCCTCATCATGTACCGGCTCTTCCGACTCCTCTTCATGAGGATTACGATTGCTTTTTATAATTTCTGCCATGTGGCGCATCAAACCATCCGTGGAATTCGCGAGCTTGCCCATACTTTCCTCACCCAACAAGCGGCGGTCGTCCAAAACAGGCAGCGCATCGGCGATGCTTTGGCGAAGAACTTCATCCTTGCTATTTTCGGCAAGCTCAATTGCCTGAAAGGGAGTGATCATTTTTTTCTCAACCAAGATCGGCAGCAGGTGTGCCCCTTTGACAACGCGCGGCAGCGGCCCTGTCCGCACTTCTGTTTCGGGAATATCGCCCCCGACAAAATTTTCTCTGACGTCGTGAACAACAAGCAGCTTCTGCCAGCTGGCCTTGAAAGCTTGAGAAAAACGCTCTTTGGCCGAAGCAAGTTCCGGCAGCTCAGGACTCCATTCTTCATCCGGGATAAGTTCGGCCGGAAAATACAAGATCAGTCTCTCGGACTTCAGATCGTTATTGAGAAATTCGGCGCATCGATCATAGAACAAGACCAGTTTTTGAGTATCCACCTTGCCAGATAAAACAGCCTCCTTGATGTCCATTGATGACGGAAAGCTGGACGTCACGGCTTCGTATTCCCCGATCAGTTGCTGTCGTCGTTCGATCTGTTCCCGTAAATCAGGATTTTGATGGAGCTCTTCGGGCCACGGAGATGGCTCGTTTCTATTGAGCAAAGTTTCAGCCGCCGGTCGGATGATCCGATCTGTTGGATTTTCCGCAGATTCCCTGCTAGGTTGGAGCTGTTCAGGATTTGGCATATTGCCTCAATTCTATGCTTCGGCCCTGCGCCTAGCAAATCGTCATTTCAAATACAATTTCTCGTACAACACGCAATCCTTGGCCATCACGCTATTTTTTATGAGTTCGCAGCGGCCGAGACGAAACAGACAATAGCTCTGAGTTATCGTGCGCGGCTCATCGTTACAAATGTCGATATTGAAACCATAACGGTAGTCGGCAATGTTCTGATTGATAAGTATGTTATGCGCCCCGAATGTCGCGGTCCTGTAGCAATTTTCTCTCTCCAGCATGGCGATAGTAGCGGCACTCGTACTCGCGGTGTACGAATTGATCGGGTATGAACCGGTGAGTTGGGTGCAGCCCGAATCATCCCCCCTCGCGGCCTTGAGATCGATCAGACAGCGACTC
>CAZYRJ010000090.1:1887-3460 GCA_964649625.1 uncultured Candidatus Saccharibacteria bacterium | reverse complement strand
GCGGAGCGCGCGACATCATTTGTTTTGAAAATAGGTTCTAACTTGGTACAATAAACACACCAATAAGCAAGCAGGAAGAGTACGGACTTCCGAAGCTCGACCCGTTTGCCGGCGAGACAATGAGATGGGCTCGATTCTCACCGGGGACAAATGAAGGTGGAACAGCAGCTGCCCGCGCTCATTACAACCCACTCTTGTCAGAGGGCGCATTTTTGCGTTGCGGGTTTTTGGCAAAGGGGTATACTGGGAACAAACCGTTAAGCCGCCGACAACGGCGAGGTGAGGAAAGAAAGTCAGCTCGCTCTGACGAGTAGAATCCTCCGGATTTGCTCCGTTAAGCATCAATTGAGTAGAGCTCATCCCAAAACCTCATTCCGGCGCTCCGAAACAAAATTTTTTGCTCCTACGCGTCGCCTCGACCTCAAAATACAAGTATATTTCTCGGCCTCCGGCTCGCGTCTCGCTTATAAAATTTTGTTTCTCGACTCGAAAGCAGGTTTTGGGATGAGCTCTTAAATCAGGGTGGCACCGCGATGAAATCGCCCCTGCGAATTTATAAGCGATGTAAGGTCGTATTAATGAATTCGGAGGGGCGATTTTGTTTCTCCGTTAAATCAATGGAAAGAACATATATAAAAGACCTGCCGCAGGCGGTGGGCAAGGAAGTGAAAGTCTCGGGCTGGATAGATGTGAGGCGCGATCACGGAAAGCTGATCTTTCTCGATGTCCGAGATATGAGCGGTAAGGTTCAGGCAGTGACGCTTCCTAATCACGCGGAGGCGCATACGGTTGCCAACACGGTTCGCCCCGAATGGGTCGTCGAGATAACCGCCAAGGTGAACGCCCGGCCGCCGAAAATGGTCAACAAGGACGAGCCGAACGGTACGATAGAATTGGAACTTCTGTCAGTAATTGTCCTGTCAGAAGCGAGGGATCTGCCGTTCGAGCTAGATGCGGAGGTGAATATTGATACCCACTTGGACTATTTGCCGCTCACGCTTAGAAATGAAAAACACACGGCTATTTTTAGGGTCCAAGCAGTTATTGCCAAGGCGTTTAGAGATTTCTTTAATGAAGAGCATTTTACCGAGATTCAGGCACCGAAACTGATAGGTGACGATGCCGAAGGTGGAGCAAACTCGTTCAATATCGAATACTTCGGTCACACCGCGCACTTGGCTCAAAGTCCCCAGTTGTACAAACAGATAATGGTCGGTGTCTTCGAGCGAGTTTTTGCCTTAGGCAACGTATACCGAGCCGAAAAGCACAGCACCACGAGACATTTGAACGAATATACCAGTATGGATATAGAGATGGGCTTCATCAAAGATCACTATGACGTGATGAACATCGAAAATCGGTTTTTTGTTTACCTAGATAAACAGCTTCGAGACAGTTGCGCCAGCGAGTTCGATTTGCTGGAGGCCGTCATTCCATCTGTGCCGGACGAAATTCCTAAGCTAACTTTGAGAGAGGCACAGAAGCTTATTACAGAAAAAACAGGGAAGGACTGCACAAGCGAACCGGATCTAGAACCAGAACACGAAAGATGGCTTTGCGAATACAGCAAGGC
>CAZYRJ010000090.1:0-1877 GCA_964649625.1 uncultured Candidatus Saccharibacteria bacterium | reverse complement strand
TCATTATGGCTTTCCCGACGGCAAAGCGACCTTTTTACACGTATCGTGATGAAAAAGATCCGACTTATACCAAAGGATTCGATTTGTTGTTTCGAGGTGTCGAAATAACGACGGGGGCGCAACGTATCCATGATTATGATGCCCTAATTTCATCACTAACGGAAAAAGGGCTAAAACTTGACAAGTTTGAGTTTTACCTGCAGGCTTTCAAATATGGTTTGCCTCCGCATGGCGGATTTGGCATGGGGTTAGAGCGTTTAACGGCTAAACTTCTGGGCGTGGCAAATATCAAAGAAGCGACTCTATTTCCAAGAGACATAACTCGAATTGATATGCCCCTTAGTGGGGCGCCAAAGAAGCCTTGACACCAAACTGTATCCTGATACATTTTATACTAGAAATTGCCCCCTTCGTGTGGAGGATTAGGCCATTTCTGATAAACAGAAAGCCGAAAGGAATAAAGATGAGTATGTCTGTTGGAACAGTTCTCGTTGATGAGGAATCTGGTCTAAAACTGATGGTGGTCGAACCCGCGGTAGGGCCGAATTCTGGCAACCGGTTAAGGTTTGGCGAGCGCACTTTGACACAAGAAGACGCCCAACCTGCTGGTCATGACCGGAAGGGCATGTCTTTGACATGCGATCCAGGGATGCGAGGCTGACTTTCGCGTCCAGACGTTCCTGATGTGGAGAGGGCACCCAACTGATGCGCTCTTTTTTTTCTGGATTTGTTAAGAATATGAAAATACTCAATTTATCGAGCGCAGCTATTACCGTCACAGGATCGTGCACATTAGTCTGCAAGCATTGCTATTCGGATTCCAGCCCCAGGGTGACTGATCAGTTTACCTTCGAAGAACTCAAGCGCATTCTAAGTGATGTTAAACTAAATGGTATAGAGCATGTCTTTCTGGGCGGAGGTGAGCCTCTACTTCATCCGCGGTTATCCGACGTCGTCGCGTTGGCTAAGGGAAAACAACTCAACGTTGCTGTATCTACTAATGGGCAGCTTATTACCTATGAGATTCTTGCACGTCTTTTAGATGCAGGTTTGACGCATGATTTGTCCGTCAGCCTAGACGGCCCTACCGCGAAAATAAATGACTATGCTCGCGGTAAAGGGTCATTCGCGAAGACACTTCAGGGTATGTATATCCTGAATAGATTTGGCAAGATTGTCTGGGGTTTGAATCAGGTCGTGTACAGACAAAATCTCGGATTTTCTGGTCAAACAGCCGACTTGGCAAAGAGGTTAGGTGCGAGCTATTTCAACCTTATTCGTTTTACGCCGTTCGGACGAGGACGTTTGTTTAGCCAGGAGTTAACAGTAACTAAAGAGGAATATTTGACGGAGGCGGCCACACTGGACAAGAAGTTTAGCCGAATGGGAAATTTTTACAACGATGTTCTTCTTTACGACCTCATCGGTGGCCTGGCCGGCAGAGCAGTTTCGTATTTTGATGACGACCGGTTTGGAAAGATGCCCCTCGGTATCAGTGTGGAAAGAGATGGGGTAGTCTATCTAACGCCCGCCCGTATATTCCTCGGAAACTGCAAGACTAGTGCCTTGGCATCGGTCCTCGACAAGCTCTCAGACCCAGCCACAGAGGAGAATTTCGAAAAGTGGCGTAGAAACCAGTGGATGGGTGTGCACCAGCCTATTACCAACTGAGACAAAGTCTGTGCAATGTTCAAATCCAGCGGGAACAAATTTCCCGCTTTTTTTGCTGTTGTCTAAGGCCCAATATGGTAAAATATGAAAGTATTACATGCAATAGATGAGAATGAATTTGCTATTACATCTACCCCTTATCTTACAGACTGCCATATGGCCGGTTACGCGGCCACTGCTTCGGCTGTTTGTGCATCTCGATATCC
>CAZYRJ010000089.1:0-4078 GCA_964649625.1 uncultured Candidatus Saccharibacteria bacterium | reverse complement strand
TGTTTCTCCTCGACCAATTCGAGAGCGATTAACTGTTTGAGGATTTTATACGCAAGGGCTCTGCCAAGCCCGACTTTTTGAGCTATGACTTTTGCCGGGGCTAAGCCATTTTGTAGCAAAAATAGGTAGATTTTTGATTGGTCGCAGGAGAATCTTCGGATTCTCCACTTTATTGAGTTCGCCATTAAAGTGACGAGTTCATAGAGTCTGGTTCTTTACAAAAGTATTTATGCGGTCTGTCTCGGTATGAAAGCACGGAGGCAGATCGCATGAATACTAAAATAGTTGAAGCAAGAGAGGCGGCACGCCGACTTTTCGAAACGCATCCCGAGATGAGACGGGATCTTTGGTACCCAACTCTTTTTGGGGGAGATCGAATCACATGTTGTGATGAAGCAGTAATCGCTGAGCTCGAGGAAAAAATAATAGCTATCGCCTCCATCGCCCCTCAAGGTGAAATGACCTCCGGACAGCCGACCATCGTCGGTTTGTACACGGTGAGAAGTTTTCGCCGGCAAGGATATGGCAAAACCGTAATGGAGGCCGCAGTCCGGCGGTGTCTGGAACGCGGGTTTACCAAAATTCGCGTTGACGCTATCTCGAAGAGTGCGATGAAAACCGTTCAGTCACTTCCTGATGAGCTACGGGTTTATCTTGAAGTGAACGACCAGTCAGGTTTGTACAGTTTTTTGGAATAACAAACGAACAGAAAGGAAAGGAACAATGAAAATTCAGGTATTGTCGATTGGCAGTGTTTGGTTTGGCAAAGAGGTGATTGCGATTTGTCCGTGGGGTAACAATCCGAAAAACACCTATTACACGCTCGCCGACATCCGGAAGGTGGCTCGCGATGCCGGATTCCCACGTCTCGCGGGGACTAGAGAGACGGAGCTGTTTGGAAAGGAGATGGTTCGGGACGAGCAAAAGCGCAAAGACGCGCCTATAAGCTGGCTCCTTTCTTTTCGTCATCGTTCTAAGATTCGTCGCAGTCCTTCGCGAACGGGGAACGCCGGTCGCTCGCGGAGCGAACTCATACAAGTTCCCGCCTTGTGCGTAAATCCGCACCCTTCATCGACCGGTACAGGGTTGCCCAAAGTGGAAACCGAGCCGTTGTGTTGGGGGGCGCAGCAGGTGGAAAAAGTCAGCGGGGAGATTTACATTTCTCCCTATCAGTACGTGGTTTTCTCAAAATAACCATAATCGCCGTCAGCGTTCGCTGGCGGCGTTTTTCTTTACAGGAAAACCCTGCACGAAAGGCTGTCCCCAACGTTGCTAGGCCGTCGTGAGGTGGGGAGGACGTTACTTTTCACGTATCATAATGATTTAATGAATGTAGGATTTCCAGAACATTCTATCCATTGAGGAAGGGGAGACTTAGTGCAGAAGATGTTGAACTGACCCTTGCCTTTGTTTGAGAAATCGGCTCAGGTATCGGTCGTTACTTTTCGACAGTTTTGAGGCCGCGGCCTTTTCCAACTGTTTTGACATTATGCAATATTTATTATACAAAGGTCAATTAACGGCTGTAAATGGCCGTCAAACGGCAGGCTCTTGCAAGCTTTTCGCTTTTATGCTAGTATTTACACATGGCATTAACCACAGTAAAAAAGCAGAAATTGGTCAAAGAATATGGCGCCCACGATAAGGATACCGGTTCACCTGAGGTTCAGATCTCTATCCTGACCAAAAGGATAGAAGAGCTGGCTAAACATTTGAAGAAAAATCAGAAAGATAACCACTCCAGAAGGGGTTTGCTAGGTTTGGTCGCCCAAAGACAGAGCCATTTGAAATATCTTCAAAAGAATCATCCTCGACGCTACTCTAGCGTCATCAAGAAGCTTGAACTGAAGAAGTAAAAGGCGCTCGCCTTTGGCTTCGTCGGAGCACGGATAAATTTCTGCTGAAATTTTCCTCGAGCTGGGCTCCGCCAGCCTCGCTTGTCTTTTCAGTGGTCTAGGCTCGCTTTCATCATTCGCTTCGATTACGAAGCTCATGGGAATTGGCGAAACTTGCCATAGGGGTGGCAGTGCTCAAAGCTTGCTTTTGGTTTGTCGAAGTTAGGAATATTCTCGCCTTACACGTACTCGTCTGAATCGTACCGATTATTAGGTACCAGACGGAAAGTACTTCACTGAGGTGAATATCGCGTGTTGCGGCTTCACCGCAACTACTCCGACAAATCAAAGGCTGGCTAAAATGCAGACAAATACTGTATCATGGAGACAAAGGTCGTTTTTAATAAAAATAAATAACTTTTTATATGGCAATAATCAAACATAAAGAACAGCGTGTCGGTGTGTTTATCGATACACAAAATCTTTACCACAGCGCCAAGAACCTTTATCATGCCAGAGTTAATTTCGGTACTGTGGTCAAGGAGGCTGTCGACGACAGGGCGTTGATCCGGGCCATGGCCTATGTCATCACGACGGAATCAGGCGAAGAAAAGGGCTTTTTTGAAGCATTGGAAAAAATGGGCATTGAAACCAAGACCAAGGATCTTCAGATATTCTCGGGCGGTGCAAAAAAGGCTGACTGGGACGTCGGTTTAGCCGTGGATGCTATCAAAATGGCACCAAAGCTGGACGCCATCGTGCTTATCTCGGGAGATGGCGATTTCGTGCCGCTTGTCGAGTATTTGAAAACGAATGAGGGATGCCAAGTCGAAGTCGTTTCGTTCGGAAAGTCCACTTCGGCAAAATTGATAGAGGCGGCCGATGATTTCACTGACCTTGATGAGAATCCCAAGCGGTATCTCTTGGGCGGCCGGGGATAGGAGATGGAAAAAAACCAGAATCGAGAATCGTGAATGGAATTAAAGCAAAAAATTAATGCATTATAAAGAAAAAACTGCTCCTAGTGGGCAGTTTTTTGTTTCCGCCATCGGAATGTGTAATCGCGAGGCCGGATGATGGCACAACCCGTGTGGAAGTGATAATCATCAGGATCGTGTGGATTGGCAAAACAATCGAATTCCCAGCCGAGGACTCTTGTGGCGAACCACTTATCGAGATGGAATAACTGGCAGAGGCCGAGTACCCGGCGCGGATACCAATTGTCGAGAAATTCTCGGGCCGCCAGCCAGCCGAGGAACATGTCATGTTTAAACCACTGCCACCGATTGCCCAATCGTTTGATGAATGCGCGCATAATAAACTCCTGTCTAAGTCTACGCGCACCGGAGTTTCAGTCAAGCGCCGAGAGCTAGCCCTGGCTCTCCAGCCATTCGAAAGTTTTTTGATTGGACAACATTCGCTCGACGTAGGCCTCGACATTTTCTTTTTTGGCGTCCTTGTGATGTTCCAGGATGTGTTCGGTTTCGTGTTCCACTTCTTTAGGGTCAGGCGTTATCTTTTCCTTCTGTTTTATTTCGGCGAGAATCAGGTTGACCTTGGAGCGTTTCTCAGCCGTCGGCCGCCAATCTCTGAGCAGGTCTTCACGGGTTTTTTTCGCTTGTTTCAGATAGTCGCCGACTTTAAGCCCCATCCGTTCGACATCGCTTTCGAATTCGGCCTCCATTTTATCTATTTCGTGTTCGATGAGCACGTCCGGCAGATTGCCGTCGGTTTTTTTCAATATGGCGTCGATTATGGCGAGCCGGTTCTTTTCTTTTGCTTTGATCTCGTTCTCGGCGGCGAGATCTTTCCGGATCCTTTCTTTTAGGTCGGCGACGGTTTTTCCGCCCCCGACAGCTTCGGCGAATTGGTCATTGAGAGGCGGCAATTCCTCCTCCTTAAGCTCTTCCTTATTTTCAGGATTTACCGCGCGGGCGGCATATTGGCGCAGTCGCAGAATGGCTTCGTCAATCTCTTTTTCCGTGACCGATTTTGGCTGTTCCTTTTTCCTGTTGTTCTCTTTGGCCAGCTCTTTATAGTCCGGCAAGACTAATTTCGGTCGGAGCGGGATTTTGAGTGCCAAATTGACCGGATTTCCGGGAACGGCCTTCGTAACTTCGACGCGGGGCAGGGCAATAGCTTCCGGTGCGTCCTTCTGGAGTATTTCCGGAACCGCTTCCTTTAGCCAGGAGTTGATGGCTTCTTCAAGTACCGAGACCTCACCCATTTTTTCCACGATAATT
>CAZYRJ010000088.1:0-4343 GCA_964649625.1 uncultured Candidatus Saccharibacteria bacterium | reverse complement strand
TACAGCAATATTGATAGAATCATACGGAATCTAAGACGAATCTATAAAGAAAACCCTACCTTATTTGATGTACCTACTTTTGCCCGAAAACAGTATTAATCCCTTTCTTCACCTCTTTGTCGGAGAGCTTTGAGCCCGCGAGACGAGTGGATGCACCGGTAGAAGCCATGAGAGTAGCGTGACGAAGTTCCGCCAGACGCTCTGGAGAAACACCAATATTCTTTTTGATCCGTTTAGACTTTGCCATATCTACTCTAGAATAATTACCTCACCATCTCTAATAGTTTTGTACGGGATATTATTTTCCTTACAATATGCAATCTCTTTTTCAATATCCGCGGATTCTGGATGGTCGGAATCCCAGTGCGGCATGAAAGCCCAGTCAACAAATCCTAATCCTTCCCATATCACTTCTTTCTGATCTGGATATGGAGTATCAATTTTATCTACAATTTCATACGCTTTCAAATTCGGCCCAAGTACACAACCAGCCGCGCTGTAACCGGCATACAGAAAGTCCGTGTCGCGAAGCTCTTTCAAAATCTCATCAAGCCCGCTTAATTTCATTGCTTGGCGCAATACAAAGACGTTTCCGCCACTTATGAAAATCGCACCCAGTTCTTCGAGTTTCTTTTTTAACTCATCCTGCTTTCCAAAGTAATCACTAAGGTTTACTAACTCAACTTCAAGGCCGAGTCCACGTAATGAGTTCATATTATTCGCATTACGCTTGGCTCTTCTCTCTGGGTCAGTACCAGTAAAATCCCGTGCATTCGGTATGTAACCAATTTTGCCTTTTGGAGCGAGGACTTTTAGTTTGTCCGTCTCGTTCCCAAGTTCGTATGATGATAGGTAATATTTCATATAGTTCGAATCCCTTCGGGGTTCTTATGTATTATAACTTTTCGGTTTTAAAAGTTGGCTTAAAGTAAGGATATTTTATTGCCCACTTTCCAAAACTACTGGCGGAGAGGGAGGGATTCGAACCCTCGATACGGTTTTAACGCCGTATAGCGGTTTAGCAAACCGCCGCACTAGGCCACTATGCGACCTCTCCGTTGTCGGCTTAATATAGTTTACTTTCGCCATCTTCTCAAGTACTGTACGGCGCTCTGATTATGCGAACCGACATTCGAAACAAATATTTTCATGTTTTAGCAAGCTCGCGCGTGCTCCCGTACCTGACGTAAAAACTGAATATAAGCGATTGAAATCAAAAGGTGTTCAATTCACGAAGGAACCCACAAATATCGGTCCGGCCACTATCGCTATCTTGAACGACACGTGCGGCAACCTCATCCAAATCGCCCACTTTAATTAGTGCGTTAATTTTCTAGTCATTTCCCTTCCGTTGTGTTAAAACGGAGGCAGAAGCTCAACAAAGAAAGGCATGACCGATGAACAGCACCCAAACGAATCCCGCACTTGAAGGCACGGCCGTCGGCCAACGATGGAGGGCCAATTCTTCGACTCAGCTCTACGTCAACGACAATTACCAGTACGGCGTCGAGATAGAAGACAGATTCAACAATTGTACTCGCGACCGCGGAGCCCTTTACTCCGGTGTCCTGGACACAACCCAACCCGTCGAAATTCTTGAAGTCGGCACCGAAGCAGAGGGATACGTCATCGTGAGGTGTTTACAGCAAGACGGCAAGAACGCCGGCTGGATAGAGGCCATGATCAAACCCGAATTCTTCCGCCTACATTTCACCCCCGCCTAACGGCGGTTTTTCATTCCCACAAAACATCAAAGCGTCCGCCGTGGCGGACGCTTTTGGGGGACGGAACTGGGCTACTCTTTGTAGCCGAATTTTTTTAGGTCTGCGACCTTGGTTGTCTTCGGGTCAAGCCCGAGCCGTGTGCAGGTAATCTCCCACATTGTGGTCTTAGAGGGATCAATGCCCTCCTCAACGCAGGCGACCTCGAAGGCCAGTGTTTTCTTGGGATTAAGTCCCAGAAAGATACACTTGGCGTCGTGAAGGCTGGCCTTAGCCGGGTTGAGCCGGTAGTCCCGGCAGACCTGGTTGAAGTCGAACACTGAGTTGGTCCACCTCTTGTGGAGCTCGGCCACATTGGTGGCCGTGACTTGGGGGGCCGGAAGCGCCACCGCAACACTTTTGCCTTTCGGCAATGAAATGATTAGAACGACGAGGGCGAGCAGAATAACCAACGAGAGAGTTTTCATTTTTTTAATTCTCCGACAATGAACGGTTGCGCCTGTTTTCTGGCCAAGCCAGAGCATAGCGATTCAGCCTAATGATAGCACAATTGACGCCAGATGTCAAATGCACCGCGCCACCGCGCCCGCACCAACCCTTTTCCTGAGGAAAGCACGGATACCCTCTCAGGCGCTCTGCTCCAAAAAAGACCCAATAAACTCAATAAAAAGGCCGCAACACAAGATCACACTGGCTAAACCAAGGAGCATCGAATCGTCGCCAATGTAGAGATACCCGCCGCCTATTCCCGACAAAACAAAGGTCAAAATCATAGCGCTTACACGCGCAATCCACGTTCGGTCGAGCAGTGCTCTGAAATTCAAATAAAGAAGGAGAATACTTGAGGCAAACGCCGAAATGTTGAGAGCCAGGATGAGAACCGATTCCGTTAACGTAAAACTCCAATGAATGATGCCCGCTTGGTCGATATAAGTATCTGGCGGGAATAAAACCAGCACGACTGCCACCAGGACAGCATACAAAGCGATCGCATGCGAAGCCAATGAGAAACTATTAGGCGATAACCAGGCATAAAGCGCCACGCGAAGAAAATATCCGAAACCTATCACATTTAAGACTGTCGCCCCGATAGCCGCCAAACGCAAAGGTACAGGCGAAACTTGATAGAAAAATGACGGGATACCGTATAGAAAAAGGGCCGAGGACACCCATAACCCGGCCATGAGATAAAAACGATTGGTTACATCGTGTCGATCTCTTCGATAATCATTGAAGCGGCGATAGGTGAAGTGGGAAAGGAAAAGACCGCTTATAACCATCAGTAAACCGGGGATGGGAAACATAAAAAAATCAATAACTTGTAATAAACTTCTGGAGCTCACCGGCGGAGGCTATCGGCAACACTACCGTAAAAACTGTTCGCCCTTCCGAGGGAGCATCGTATTTTATTTGGCCTCCAACGCGCTCAACAATCTTCTTCGAAATATAAAGCGATAATCCGGACCCATCCGGCCTTAAACGCTTGGCTTCGGCCCCCCGAAAAAATTTATCGAAAAGCATCGCTTTCTCCTCCGGATAGATGGGCACCCCGTCATTCTCGACAGAAACGGCAACCCCTTCGGCGCTCCGATCTAGGCGCACCACAACAGGCTTCCCGGAAGAGCCGTAGTAAAGAGCGTTTGTGATCAAATTATTAAATACATACCCAAGTTCTTTATCTCCAGCAACAACCGGAATTATCCCCCCGCTTGCCTCAACCCGAATTTTCACGTTGCGATCCGTTGCTATGTTTTCGCTTGACCTTACAGCCTGATGGATAAGTTCTTGGAGATCGACGGCCCCGCCACTTTTTTGTTTCTCATTTGCCAACATTTCGACGACTGAAAGCAGCTGACTGGACATGTCAGCGGCATTTTTTATGGATCGGCCGGCTTGCGCCACCGCTTCCGACAATTTCGGATCGGCCTTTACGGCCGCCGCGTCCTTCATAAAATCAAGAGCCCAGATTATTTCCGCTATCGGAGTCCGCAACTGATGATAGGCAATCGTGATAAATTCATACTTGAGTTCGTCCAACTTTTTTACTTCTTTAAGAGCGCCGACCTTTTCTTCTACATCGTCCAAAATACCGGAAATCGACTCGCTTATCCCCTGAAGTTCCATCGGCAAGTTGTCTTCAACGTAAACGGAATGTTTGTCGGCCCACTCTTTCTCGTGCCGCCGCTTATATTGTTTGAATGGAAAGGCAATTATAAACTCCATAGCCAGCGACAGAATGACCATAGCGGCGACAGCGGCAAGCACAAGCAATGTGATGTTCTGCCAGTCGGTTAATGGATAAAACCGCAACCACTTGAAATTAATGAGAGAATAGACAGCTACGGAAAGGAAAAATATTAGGGAAACCGCAAACTTTGCCTTTTTTGCCACCTAACAATTAAACTAAATTTTGCTCCGTATAACAAGAGGCATATAACAAAAGGCAGGGATGCAATAGCGGCTGACATTTAGAAACATCAGACAATAGGTTTGCCGTCCAAATGGCAATAGCATCCTCGAAAATATTTCTGCTCGCAACCTCTGTCCCGACATCTGCCCTTTTTTGATTGTATCTCTCTCCCTATCTTAAGCTATTGTCCTCATGATCCGCACCCCGCGATT
>CAZYRJ010000087.1:1678-4383 GCA_964649625.1 uncultured Candidatus Saccharibacteria bacterium | reverse complement strand
TTGGGTCTGTTCCGGATAACGTGGCTCACTCGAACCTTCAGGCGGGGGCGGAACTGAACTTGGGAGCGGATAATTTTCAGGGGGCAAAGTCTGATTCCCCTCTCCGCCGCCCTGCGGGCCCGCCCCAAATTGTCGGCACTCATCCATATGATCCTTGCAATAAACATCGCATTCTTCCCTGCTTCTGCAGCCACCCGGGCCATCGGGACCGCGTTCACCTCCCAACTGTTCAAAGCAAACCTTCATGGCCTCGCCGACCTGCCGGCTCGGCCGCCCTGTTCCATCCTTTAGTAACTGAAACTTTTCGTCCCCGATTTTCTCCTTAATGCACTGGGTAACGGCTTGGGATGCCCCCTTAAGCGAGTCCGCCATTTTCTTTTTGTCGTCTGTTTCTCTTTGAAGATCTACCGTACCGTACTCCAAACCGAACTGATAACAGGTCTCCTCATTAGCCGGGTCATTGCAAAAATTATCGCAAGCTTCCTTTCCGCGACAGCCACCCGGGCCTTTGCCGCCGGTTTTTCGAGCCATCTCGGCCTCTTTGCTATCCATAAGGTCATATTTAATGGCGAAATCAATGCAGATCTGAATGTTGTCGGGATTGCCACAGAATGCATCGCACTCCTCCTTCCCGCGACAGCCGCCCGGACTTTGACCCTTCGTTTTCTTCATCATAGCCGCTTCCTCAGCCGTCATAAAGCCGGCCGCTTCAGCAAATGCCGCGCACTCTTCGAAATGGCCGGGCTCAGAACAATATTTATCGCATTGTTTTTTTCCTCCACATCGCGGCGGGGTCGCTCCTTTCTTAATGGCGAAAAGAATTTTTTCGGCTTCGGCCTTTTCGGCCTCACTTATCATGCCTGCCTTTATGGCAAACGTGATGCATTCCTCCATGTGCGCTGCTTCACCGCAATACGCTTCGCATTTTTGTTTACCGCCGCAAGCGGGCGGCGTAATGCCGCTCGCTATGGCCGCCTCGATTTTTTTAGCCTCAGCCAATTCCTCAGGAGAAAAAAGGTTGTTCTGTTCAGCAAACGCCACGCATTCTTTGATGTGAGAGACATCATCACAATAGCTCTGACACTGCTCTCTGCTCACACACCCGCCCGGACCGCCTTTTAACACAATCTCAGCTTCCTTTATCTCTTTCGCTTCCATTAAATTGTGCTTCTTTGCGTAAGCAATGCACGCCTGGAAATTTTCGGTTCTGTCGCAGAAAATCTTGCAGTCGCCCTTATCCTTGCAACCACCCAATTCGACTACGGGATAAATGACCGAGCTGACCTTTTCCGCCGCGTTTTGTTGAGCGGCGGCGGTGCTTCCCGTCATAAAAACAGCGAACCCGACCATTAGTCCGGATAATAGAACGGCGGTGCTTATGGTGTTTCTATTCATGGTAGGCCTCATGCTATTCGAATGGATTCGTCTTTATATCTTTGAACGGGTTGGTTTTTTCTGTGGGATTAACGTCCGGCATGTTTTGAAGCGGCGCGCTGTCGCCTCCTAGACTGGGCAGGTCATAGGCCTGTTCGTCCGTAGAACCGATCCTCAAAAAGATCGCGGCCGACACGATCATGAGCACCACGACAATTGAGAGCACAATAATCAGATTTCTATTGTTCACTGCAGAAAGATTATCTTAATGTAAATATTGTAACATATGTTGCCCTAAGAGCATCAACTGATGACTGATGACTATAAATATGAAAGTGTATTTCAGTCAGCGCGTCCTGTCTTTCCAAGGTTGCGAAAACCGCCGACTGACGTCGGCGGTTTCTTCATCAAGGTTTAGGCGGTGAGTCTTTTTGCGCCCTTTATAGCCTCTTTCTTTACGGCCCGCGCAGCCTTGCTCATATTCTTCCAGTGCTTCTTGAGATCCTTTGCCAACTCGGCCACCTCCTTTTGGCTCGCCTTCTTCCCCTTTGCGTACTGATCGGCGACGGTATCTACGATCTGATGGTACACAGGCTCAGAGACATCGCGAGCTTCTTCCAACTTTTCGACGACGTCAGCCTTCATTTTGACAGCCCAGGCTTTAGCGTGCTTGCGATTCTGCTTGCCTTTCGGACCGAGAAAGAAATAGGCCCCTGCCGCCGCCGCGGCCAGTGCCGCTCCCACAGCCACGATCTCCACTGCGCTCTTCGCTTTATTCGAACTTTTCATATGGTTGAATGTAATGACTGATAAATTTTACTCCTTCTTATCTTCTTTCTCCCGGCGCCTGCGCTTCTTAGGGGGAAAGAAAAGCCGGAAAACGATATTGTCTTCCAAACGCTCTTTAAGCTCGACGACGAATTCCTCCGAATCCTTATAATGCTCTTTGAGCAATTCGGAGAGCATGTGTAAATTCTTGCCGGCTCTTATTAGGTAGAACAGCAAAATGCCGACCAAAATTGCGAGTACTACCGTAGCGACCGACGATATAAAAAAGAAAATATCGGCTTTTATGAAGGAATCCATTCGGGCATTATATCACAAGCACTTTCAGATAAAACTCCTCGAAATGAACGCGGCCCAGGCTCGGCCATATCGGCCTTCCCTTCCGAAAAACGTTCTGCTATGATGTTTTTTGTTCGTTGTTAAAAGCAACCGAGTAGCAAAGCTTGCTACGGGGCAAGTAATGGTGGAATGCGTAACCCAGGCTGTAGTGCTGTCCATTAATGTGGGCAGATTGAGTTCTAAAACAATTCAATATATTCCGATGT
>CAZYRJ010000087.1:0-1578 GCA_964649625.1 uncultured Candidatus Saccharibacteria bacterium | reverse complement strand
CTGTCCATTAATGTGGGCAGATTGAGTTCTAAAACAATTCAATATATTCCGATGTAGCTCAATGGTAGAGCAGCTCGCTGTTAGGCTAGCTTGTAGCTGTTAGCTTTTAGGACAAGCGAAAAAAGCAGCTTTCCGCCGAAAGACGGATTGAAAACGAGGTGAAATCGGGGAAACCCAGGCCTAATTTTTTGAAGTCCTCGAAAAATTAGGCCTGGGCAATCCCGAGCCAATCCTGATCAACAAGTCAGGCAGGTGTAGAGACTATCCTTTAAGGAGTACTGTTCGTTAAAATAACGAATGGGAAGCGCCTCGCGCCCCACCCCACCCTAGAGGTGGACAGGCGATGATATAGTCCATCCCTTTTAGTAATAGAAGGATAAATGTAACGAGTTGGTTGTAGGTTCGAGTCCTACCATCGGAGCAAACGAGAAACAGCTTTAGAACTAAGGCTGTTTTTGGTTTGAGCGAATGGGACTCGAACTAAATCAAAGAAATTGACAATTTGCATAACATATATTAACGTTCAAATCGGATTGCCAGAATTGTCTGGTATGTCCTTTCCAAACATTCACAAGGAATAAGCCTTAGGTTCGCGAAAGCGGATAAGGGGTAATTCTACTTCCAAAGGAAATAGTTATGTCTGCGACAGAAATGGAGTTTCTTAAGGGCGCGGGTAAGGCATTTGAACTGTCCCGGCTTCTGGCCTCGCTTGTTCTCGCCAGAGGTGGGACTGAAGAGCACATTCTGCAACTATTAAAAAGAGGGACGGGTCTTTTACTCGCCTCTCAGGTAGCTGACGTTCTTGTTGGCCAATCGACCATTGTTGAGCGACCGGCAAAAGAAGTGCTGGCTGACAAAGGAGCTACTCTTGCGGTTCGTCTAGTGGCTTTTCGCCAAATTGTCAGCGTCGATCTTGCTGTGAGTCTACTTAAGGATAACACTGAGCATGATTCGGAACTTCTCAATGCGGCTATAACTGTAATGCGTGCTCCTTATGCAGACAGAGAACAGAAACTCCTTGAGGTGGCGCTTCTGCCTCGGAGGTGCGTCAAAGAAGCCGTTGCCTATATGTCCAACCAGGACAATCTCCTCGAAGTTTGCCGACGCGGCAATTACGCCGAAGTCCGAAACGCGGCTGCGGAAAAATTGGATGAGGATCACCTCAAGTTGGCTTCTGATTCAGTCGAGTTTACCCCGTCAGTGAGATTCATTGTGGCTCAGAAAGTCCAGGATGACGCAACTCTTCGTAAACTTGCCGACGATGCAGTCCGCTCTGTCCGCCATGAAGCACGGCGGCGGCTCAACTGTTTGGTCCGCTCATCATCAGGCCCTCTTATATGCCCTAATTGTGGTCAAAATGTGACTTTCGTGCTTGAACAGGATAAGCTCAGAGATATTTGTCCTCATTGTCGCTCATCGTTATTTTAGGGGACGAAGTTTATATCGGCGTCATTAGGGCGCCGATTTTCTATAATTGCAGCTTGCACTTAGAATTTACTTCTGCATCGCCTTAATAAAAAGTAGCTGGTTATGCATGTTCTGCATGTATTGTCTGTCCGAAATAATACCTATAATAAC
>CAZYRJ010000086.1:0-4445 GCA_964649625.1 uncultured Candidatus Saccharibacteria bacterium | reverse complement strand
TGGTAATATGCCGCGCAGGAGTTTTTTACAGTATGAGCAAAAAGCATTTTCCGAAACCGAAACACTACATCTGTCCCGCCTGCGCCGGACAAAACTGTCTTGAGTGTTACAAGCGAGAGCCCCTGACCAACGTCGCTTGCAAGTGTTCTTGCCGCAAGGCGTCGAAAAAACTTCTTAATTCCTCGCCCTCGGCCGAACCGTTACCCCCGTTCATTCGCCGCAAACCTCGGTGGAAAAGAGCTTGGCGGCGAAATATGTTCGGCAGTAATCGTCATTAGGTCCTTCGGGACCTTTTTATTTTACCCACTTGTGCTAACGTATCGGCAGTAGTTCACCAAATCGACAAACTTATGAAATTACTGCAATTACGCGGCATAGCCTTTTCGCCTGTATTTCAGGCTTCCGGAGTAACAAACCTCGACTGTGGCGGATATTGGATCCACCGTTTGCTAAGCCCCCTTGGCCTCGACTTCACCGGCACAACCCCTGTCACCAAAACAACAGCTTTCATGCCACGCAAAGGCAATATGCCTCTCAAATCTGACGGCCTGAGTCCGCGGGAATGGTTCCCGCAATGCGTCATCGTCAAACACAAGCACCGGGCGGTCCTAAACGCCGTCAGCCTGTCGAGTCCTGGCCTCGAGTTCTGCATTAATGCCGGCTGGTGGCAAAAATTCAGAGAACCGTTCTTCATCTCGATAATGTCGGTCGCCACGACCCCCGCAGACCGTCTTGCCGAATGTGAAGGGTTGCTCAGCCGATTAGCTGCGGCTAAGCGCTACGAACACTGGCATGCCGACTGGGGCATCCAATGGAATTGGTCGTGCCCCAATCTGGGCCACGACCCAACGGAACTCTTGGATGAGATCCTGCCAGCGCTTGAAATGGCCGAACGGGTTCTGCCTGACAGTATTCCCATCATGGTGAAGTTGGGGCCGGAAGCTCCACCGGAAATAGCGGCCGCTCTCAGCAAATCAAAGCGTTGCGATGCCGTAACGTTTTGCAACACCCTGCCCTTTGGCAAACACCCGGCTTGGTCGCGGCAATCACCGCCCATCGACTGGAAAGGCCTCTTCGGCACAAACGACCCGAAAGAGTCGCCGATGGCCAGGCGCTTCCCGGGTTTTCCGGGCGGCTATTCTGGCGCCGGACTAAAGCCCTTTGTTCTAGAGTGGACCGCACGGGTCCGTAAGCTGGGTCTTCAGATACCGATCATCTCCGGAGGCGGCATCGTCGAGCCCGACGACCCGGGTCATTTCTTCGACGCCGGAGCCGATGGCGTGGCGCTGGGTTCGATTGCCATACTCAACCCGACGAAAGTCCGGAGAACAATACGGCACGCCTTTTTTTACCAGGACATCAAAAGCCGTCCGCCGTCTCTGGTGGAAAGCGAGTTGGAGTTCGACGTTTAATCAAAAACAGCGTTTAACGCTGTTTTTTTCTTGAACGACCATAAAACTCCTTCTGAACAGGAATGGTAGCTCTTACTGCTTCGCCAAAACGCCTTTATTCGTACCCGACGATATGGACGATCTCTTCCACCGTCGTCTCCCCTTGGATGACCTTGTCGTAGGCCGACATCCGAAGGCTTTTTCTTATCTTTTTATCGAAAAAATCTTTAAGCGAAGTACGGCTGATGTCTTCAATGATCTTGGAGCGGATCTCATCATCGAACCTGATGACCTCAAATATGCCGGTTCTCCCCATAAAGCCAGTGCCGCGGCATATCTCACAGCCCTTGCCCTTCATAAAGTTGGCTGTTTTGGCGGCTTCACCGATCACCTTCATTTCGAAATCAGTGGGAACATAAGGGGCCGCGCAATTGTTGCAGATCTTTCGCACGAGCCGAGTTGAGATCATACCGGCCAAACCATAAGCAATAACGGAGCGCGGTATGCCCATCTCCACCATTCTAATGATGAGCCCTGGAGTATCGAAAGTGTGGAAACTCGAGAATACCAAAATACCCGAAAGGGCGGCGCGGAACGCGATGGCAGCCGTGTCGTTGTCACGGATCTCACCGATCATGATTACGTCAGGATTTTGACGAAGGACGGCCCTGGCGGCTTTCGAAAAAGTAAGATCGACCGATTCATTGATCTGCATCTGCCGAACCCCTTCCATTTCCAATTCGACCGGATCCTCAAGAGTTACTATCCCCTTTTCGACCCTGTTCATCGAACCCATGACGGAATAGAGGAAGGTCGTCTTGCCGCTTCCGGTCGGACCGCTGATAAGAACCATACCGTGGGGACTGTTGACAATGGATTTGGCTTCCGCCGTTTGCTCCGAATCCATTCCGAGATCGGCGATGTCATTGAACGTGTCACCCTTTTTGAGGAGACGAAGCACGACCGCGAGACCGTGCATGGAAGGAATGGTCGAAACGCGAAAGTTGTGAAGTTTCCCGTCAATATCAAATTCAAAATGGCCGTCCTGTGGAAAACGCTTTTCTCCGATATCCATCTGGGCCAAGATCTTTATTCTAGAAATGACAGCCTCGGCGTAGTAATTAGGAACGCTGTTAAACGGATAGAGGATGCCGTCCACGCGGAAACGCACTGCCAGGCTGTCGCGGCTCGGGTCCAAATGTATATCGCTCGCGCGGCTGGCCACGGCACTCTGTAAAATTTGTTCGACCAAATTAGCCGGCGTCGACTGCGGATCTTCATATTTCTTATCCGTTGTTGGCGTATCCATGATTATTTAGGTTTAGCTTAGTCCTATTATACTCTTGTGTACGAAAATAAGAACAAGCCCCTCCGTGACATAATTGCTTTTTTCCGAGACGCCGAATAGAATGCGCATAGAATACACACAGAACTCAGGTACCTTATGAAAACTATTACAGGCAGATATGTGGTAGAGGCTTCGGCAGATACCCACGTCCATCTGCGGGAAATTGGCCCTGTCATGGAGGCCGTCATTAATGATTGCTACGACGGGGGCGCGGACGTCATCGGTCCTCAGCCAAATACAGACCCGCCGCTCGTCATTGCGTCAAACGTGGTTCGTTATATTGAGAGCGCCAGAGCATTTGTCCCGGCCGGCAAGATAATGCGATTCATTCCGTTCATCATGCTGACCGAACGAACGACAAAAGTCGAGCTCATCGAATGCGCCTGCCTCGGCATTCGCGACGGCAAGATCTACCCGTACCTTCGGACCACCAAATCGGACCACGGTGTGAAGAACTACTACCCCATGATCCAGGTGGTTCAATGGTGCGGCGAGCTTGGCATCAAAGTGCACGCTCACTTCGAACACCCGAACATGCTCCACGGGAACCGCGAAGCGGAATACCTCTGCTTGCCCATCGCCGAGTTGTTCCTACAGAATTCCGACGCCATCATCATCTGGGAACACGGCTCGGACGGCCGATGTGCGCCATTCTGGAAGCAATTCGCTAAAAAACATCCGGGACGGTTCTACGTCACCCTGACGGCCCACCACTTAGCCTGGGAGGAAGATTCCGCTTACGGTGATGTCAGGAAGACATGCAAACCATCAATAAAAACCGGCCTCGATTGTGCCGCGCTCATCCATTTAGTGACCGAAAATCACTACTGGGTCATGGCCGGCTCGGATGTGGCGCCGCATGACGTCAAAGGCAAACATGTGGAGAAAGGCAAGTGCGCCTGCGGCGACTACACCGCCCCGTTCCTGCACGCGCTCTACGCGCATGCTCTGTCCCACCTCTTCGTTACGCCGGACGGGCTCATAACCTACGTCAACTTCACGAGCCGCAACGCCAGAAAATTGCACAACCTCCCGCCAGCTTCAAGGATGATCACACTGACCCAAGAAGCTTTTAAAATTCCATCCTTTTACACCGTCGGTCCTTGGAAAGTCGAGCCGCCTGGCGCAGACGAAGAAATAGGCTTCGCTGTCGCCGCCTGAAACTCAAAAACGCAAACCAGTTTGCGTTTTTTTATGCCCGAACGGGCAAATCCAGTATCCACTTTTCGAGCCCCGTTTCCATTTCGTGCTCGCCTCGGCGAGAATCGTGATATAGAGCTACCAGCTGGCCGCTCACTTTGCTTAAATCTTCTGGCTGCCACTTCGACAGGAATCGCTTGGCCTTGCTCCAGACAAAAGGTTTGAGTCCCGCCTCAGCGGCCGACTTGGCACGGCTCGCGGCGCGAAGAGTTTTTATTTGCCAAAAAAGCGTGCCGTGTAATTCCTCGGCCGCTAACCCCTCGGACATAGCCATTTGGTAGAGCACCCAAAGCTTTTCTTTATTGCGTTCTCCCAAAGCATCGGCCAGTGCGAAAGAGTTGAAACGCTCCTTCTTCTCCAATTTTTTGAACTCCTGGACTTTGGCGGCATATTTTTCGAAGGCCTTAAGCAAGCTGGCTTTCGGAGCATCTTCCAGAAAAATAAAAACGTTTTCCGAGGCGGCTATGGCAGGCAATTTATTCTCCAAGTTCTCCGCGTAAGAAACG
>CAZYRJ010000085.1:0-4459 GCA_964649625.1 uncultured Candidatus Saccharibacteria bacterium | reverse complement strand
ATCTACACCTTCGCAAACACTCTTTCCCTACACGACGCTCTTCCGATCTTTCCTATAGGCGAAGGCGAATTCGGGCTTCCTCAAACAGTCGTCCTGGCCGCCAAGGACTACGATATCAAGGTGGTCGAAGCCAGGCACTGGCTTCAGGTCACCAGCCCGGATGATGTGGAACGGACCGAAAAACTGCTATTGATGCAAAAAGAGTCCATTCCCGTATTTTGAAGCAAACAACAAGGATAACTAAATAGGACCAACTGAACGAGGCAAAAAATCCTTTAATGGAATGTGGATTTAAATATTCTTTATGATCTATTGTGGTCCCTGCCGGTCTTTGACCGCATATCTCTGGCCATTTAGCGCAGGCGGCAACATGGCCTTTTTTGATTTCCTGATTGGTGGTATTCTCGACTTGGTGAATTAAATTGAAAAATGGATATGAACAAGCCCATTCTGGAAGAAACGCCGAATTACGCCCTCAAGGTCTCAGCGTCAAACATTAGTCGCATCGAAAAAATGCTCCGAGAAGCATCGTGCGGCATTTGCGGCGAGCCTTTCGTCAGAGCTGGCCCGATGTGCCCGGCATGCAAAGAGAAACACGAAGCCGAAACTAAGGCCATGGCAATGGCTCTCGCTAGCTGGTTCGAGAAGAGACCAAGGCTGATCAATTCTCGTAGCCATGACCTTATAGATCCCTGATCGCGATTAATGAAGCATCTTCTTGACGACTGAGCCTCGCCTCCAGGCAGCCCTACAGGCTGCTTTTATATTTTGGTGAGCTTTGGTCCGGCATCGGTATCTGAAACGTCGTAGCCGAGTTGTCTCAGGTTTTCGCGGATGGCGTCGGACCGCCGCCAGTCTCCATCTTTCCTTGCGTTCTCTCGCTCGCTTAGCATTTTGGAAACATCATCCGGCAAAGCGAGAGGCTCCCTGGCTAGAGCAATGCGGTTATTGAGATCTAATCCCAAAACCTCGTCGAACTTCAAAGCCGTGGCTAATTTGTTCGAATTGGCGATTTTTCTGTCTCGAACCATCTCCCAGAGAATAGCTAAACCGCGGGCGGTATCCAAATTATTGTTAACCGCCTCGCCAAATTGGGTAATATATTCCGGATCAGACTTCCCTCCGGAGCGCAATTCCGAAAGGATCGAGACCAGTTTCGCATAGGCAGACTCCGACGCCTTGAGTGCATCCCAGGAGAACTCCATAGGTGTACGGTAATTGGCGCCCAATAGGTAGTAACGATAGGTCAGCGGGGAAAATCCTTCTTCTATCAACGTTCGCAGGGTCAGGAAATTTTCGCCGGACTTGGCCATTTTACCGCCTAACACATTGAGATGCTCGTTATGCAGCCAGTAGTTCGCGAGCGGCGAACCGTAGGCAGCCTCGGACTGGGCTATTTCATTATTGTGATGGGTGCCGATATGATCAACTCCGCCGGTATGAATATCGAACGGCTGGCCTAAATATTTACGGGACATCGCTGAACACTCGATGTGCCAGCCGGGGAATCCTTTCCCCCAGGGTGAATCGAAACCGAGGTTTGGATCGCTCGAGAATTTCCACAAGTTGAAGTCGGCGGCATTAATTTTTTCCGCATTCGCCAATACTCTTGCGCCCTCGCGCAGTTCGGCGCGATTAACCCCACCCAGCTTTCCATAACCTTCAAATTTGCCCGTATCAAAATATATACCGTCAGAAGTTTTATAAGCAATGCCTTTCTTCTCTAGCCGAGAGATCAATTCAACATCCTCCTTGATGTGATCGCTCGCGCGTGGCATGACCCTCGGCAATTTGATATTCAATGCCCTAAGGTCGGACACGAACGCCTCGGAATAGAAGGTCGCTACCTCATACATAGCCCTTAAAGTGAATGGCTTATCCTCGCGGCGCAGGGCCTTTACCATTTTATCCTCGCCTTCGTCGTCATCGCTCGTCAGATGACCGACGTCAGTAACGTTCATTACCTGGTCCACGTTATAGCCGTTCCATTCTAAGACTCGCCGCAAAATGTCCGTAAATATATAAGCGCGAAGATTGCCTATGTGGGCATAATTATAAGCGGTCGGTCCGCAATTATAGACCTTTACCTCACCGTCTTTAATGGATTTGAAGTCTTCGATATTGCGTCGGAGTGTGTTGTAGAGTTTTAACATAGCGTATAGCTTTTAGGGTACAGCGTTTAGGTCCTTGAGGCAAATTAGATTTACGCTATACGCTTGAGGCTAGATTACAGCCATTTTTTCCACCTGAAAAATAGATAGAGCATTAGCGCGATACCCGCCTCGAAAGCAATCAGAATCCAAAAATCGCCTTCGATGCCAACGATGGGCCGGGATTTGAAATCTATCTGCAGAAAAGACGTCATTATTGACAAAGGCAGGGCAATGAAGGCCAAGACCGTCAAAAACTGCGTAACCTGATTTTGTTTTGTCACCAATAAGGAATCATTCGTTTCGCGCAATTCGGCGATGAACTCGGCGATGTTGGCTATCGAACGTTCGACCCGGTAATAATCGTCGAGAAGTTTCTGCACGAAATATTCGAATTCTTTTCCGTAGAAAGACGAGGACGCTTCCATAAAACCGTCGAGGATTTCTTTATGCAAACTGGTCGCGCGCTTAAAATCGAGCAGATATCGGGACAGCTCTGATATTTTAATCACCATTTCGCGCTCTTTTCCCTTGAATATTTCAGCCTCGATGCCAGCCGCCTTGTTTTTCAGGCCTTCTATCCGATGAAGTAGAGTCTCGTAAATCTTAGTCAGCATCGCGAAGAAGATATAGCCCGCGTGTTTGCCAATGGCACCTCGGTCGAGAATATTCTCGACTTCAAATGCTTTAGAAAAAGCAAAAAGAGCGTCTACTTCGCCATAGCGCGCGGTGACGATAAAATCTTTGCCGATTATAAAATCGATCTCCTGGTCGGACATGCCGTCGCCGCTCCGCTCTATAGAAGGGAAGTGGAGGATGAGATAAACGAAATTTTCGTAGAGATCGACCTTCGGCCGCAGAGTCGGTATAGTCAGTTCACGAGCGGCCATGGGATGGATGCTAAACTCAGCCACCACTTGGCGGATCTCCTCACTGGAAGGAGAAACCAAATCCACCCACGTCAGATCGCCGTTTTGGTATCTTTGGAGCATGTGTCGATTATAGCAAAGCGCGGCATGGCGCGCACATGAAGCTAAAAAGTTTTGTTGACCGGTTTACCGCGATTTGCGATAATCATTCCAATAAGTGATGAATTCGAAACTCAGAGAGAATGCTGCGTTGATCGTGGTCGCCTTACTGATTCTTGGCGGCACTTTTTATACGGGCGTTAAATTCGGTGCGGCCCAGGCACCTGATGCCATTCTTATATCCGAATTGAGCGGGAAGGAAGAAGGTATGCCTGATGAGGTCGACTTTTCCCCATTCTGGAAAGTCTGGTCATTGATCGATGAAAAATTCGTACCCAAAGGCACAACGACCACTCCGACACAGGAAAGGGTTTGGGGCGCCATTGAAGGCCTATCGGCGTCGCTCGATGACCCATTCACAATGTTCCTGCCTCCGGAAATCAACAAGATGTTCGAGAGCGAAATAAGCGGGAGCTTCGAAGGAGTCGGAATGGAGATAGGCAATAAGGACGGCAAAGTTGTCGTAATCGCGCCGCTTAAGGGCACTCCGGCTTATCGAGCAGGCATCGAACCCGGCGATTATATTTTGGAGATAAATGGCGCATCTACTGAAGGGATGCCGAGCGATAAGGCGGTCAGACTGATCCGCGGCAAAAAAGGCACCGTCGTAACGCTTCTGGTTGAACGGGGAGTTAAGGAACCGTTCGAACTTAAGGTTACCAGAGATAAGATTGCAATACCGACTATAGACACGGAAATAAAAACTACAACGAGTAACGGTACGACAACATCGGAAAGCGCGACAGGACTTCGCAAAGACGGCGTTTTTGTCATCAAGCTATATAATTTTTCCGAGCCTTCCCCTGTGTTATTCCAGGATGCCCTTCGAAAGTTCATTGATTCCGGTTCGCAAAAGCTGTTACTCGATCTTCGGGGTAATCCCGGAGGATACTTATCCGCGGCCATAGATATGGCGAGCTGGTTCCTACCCGCAGGCGACGTCATCGTCCGAGAGAATTTCGGCGACAAACAGCCGGAGGTCATCCACAGAAGCATTGGCCGAGACATTTTCAACAGGAACCTCAAAATGATCATTTTGGTGAATGGCGGCTCGGCGTCTGCGTCGGAAATATTGGCAGGGGCGCTTCAGGAACATGGTGTGGCTAAGCTCGTTGGGACTTCTACATTCGGCAAAGGTTCAGTGCAAGAGTTGGTGAAAATAACCCCCGACACATCTTTCAAAGTAACGATCGCCAAGTGGCTCACGCCGACCGGCCGTTCGATTTCCGACGGCGGACTGACACCCGATTATAAGGTTGAATATACAGAGAAGGATAAGGC
>CAZYRJ010000084.1:0-4502 GCA_964649625.1 uncultured Candidatus Saccharibacteria bacterium | reverse complement strand
TAGGTTCTCGCTCGATGGTCCGATTGGGCGGTTTCTAGGCGCATCGCGAGGATCGCCTGCCTGAGTTGCTGCTCGAAAGTCTTGGGGTTCATCTTCAAGGCCTCGGCCGCTTTTCGTATTGTTCCTTTTTCACGGTTACCGAGTTTAAATTAAGGGAGCAGGATTATGTTCCCATCATAACCGAACTTAACAAACTTCCTTATGGCGTAATCCTGATGGCAGACCACGGCTTTCCGTACGCGTTACTTTTTACTATATATACCCGTCATGATCTGCTTTGGGACGGGCATGCTTTGATCCACCAATTTCCGGTCGAGCATATGAAAGACGCTTTTTTTGTCAATATTTATTTAAACAAGGATGCTCGCGGGGATTTTTACGGATATCTGACCGATGCCTTGAAAAATAAAAAGCACAATTCCTATACCTATTTTTATGAGGGGTTGGAGGGATTCTATTCGGGCCTGAACATCTATGAATACAGAAGACAGGCCGAAGTTCCGACCCGTCATATTGCCGCTCTAAGGGATCGTTTGGTCAAATCTCTCGCGGAGGAGTATTCGGAAACGATAGGAAAGGGCGAGAGTGTCCCTCAACTTCTAAAGTCTTACGGCATTCGATACGTCGTTTGGGACAAAGAAATGAATCCCGAGTGGGACCTTTCGCCGTTAAATGCGGAAAAATTGTTCAGTGCCCGCGGGTTGGAATTATTCAGTTTGCCTGCGATCTAGGATTTTTCGACAACTTGAGATGGAAGGAGTCGAAATAGAAAAGGCGGGCGAACCTGTAGATCAAGGACAACAGTTTACTCTTTAGGCTCGGCTGTTTTCCAGCCAGAATTTTTTGCAGGCGTATATCGCTACACTCGAAGCCGCTTTTTTGGCAGAGCTTTACAATGGCTCTAAGGGTAAAGTAGTGCATGGAGTCGAGGCGCTGACACCCGATCTCGTTTTCGGTCGAGTAGTCCTTATGGGCTCGGAAAACGGTCAAAAGACGCATGGCGAGCGACCGCGGCATCCAATTGATGCCGTAGATGCCGTAGTGCTGATCTCGCATTCCGAATCGGTTGGGTACGCTCATGTACACCGCACCGTTGTTGCTCAAGACCCTGTATGTTTCGGCCAACACCGTTGCGGGGTTTTCCACGTGTTCGATGACTTCGGCCATATTGATGAAATCGAATTGATCGTTTTCAAAGGGCAGATGTTCGCCGACGGCCGCTTTCACTTCGATCTCGACGCCGGCCTCCTTTGCCCCAGCGTGGGAAAGTTCGATGTAATTTTGGGAGGTCTCTATACCGATCGCATTGCCGCCCTGCTTTTTAACATCGATCAAAAATGATCCCCGACCCGATCCGAGGTCCAGTATTTTGTCCTTAAGGATGCCGGGGCGCCACTCTTTGAGATGGTCCAGATGAGTTGACATGGCTAATACTATAGCCTGGCGAGGTATTCATGGCAATCGAAGGCAAGTTGGTTTTGCCAAACTTTGGTTCATGGCGTACACTGGTTTAACTATGAAATACGACCTGTGTATTATCGGAGGGGCGGGGCACGTCGGTTTGCCGCTTGGCGTCGCGTTTGCCAATGCCGGAGCCAAAACCGTGCTTCTCGATACCAATGTCGAAGTATTGAATCAGATATCTTCAGGCAACTTTCCTTTTATGGAAAAGGGCGGTGAGGCGGCTCTCAAAACTGCTCTTCGGGCAAAGACACTTTTTACATCTTCCGAGCCTGAAGTCATCGGTCAAAGCGATGTTGTCATTATGGTTATCGGAACGCCTGTTGATGAACACCTGGCACCCAATCTTCACGGTTTAATGAAGGTCGTAGAATCCTACTCATCCCATTTCAGGAACGGGCAGATCGTTATATTGCGCAGTACGGTTTTCCCCGGGACATCCGAGAGATTGCAAAGATACTTCGAAAAGAAGGGTTTGAACATAGGCGTTTCTTTCTGTCCGGAGCGAATCGTTGAGGGTAAGGCTCTGGAAGAACTTTCGAGTTTGCCTCAGATCGTTTCCGGTTTCGATCGGAAGACCATCAAAAAAGTTTCGGCACTGTTCGCCCGGCTGACCAAACGAAAGATCGTGGTTATGGAGCCTATCGAGGCCGAGCTGGCCAAATTATTTTCGAACGCCTGGAGATATCTCACATTCGCCGTGGCCAACGAATTTTTCGTAATAGCGACCGAACACGGTTTGGATTATCACAAGATTTACCGTGGGATGACCGAAGATTATCCGAGAATGACACTGCCGCGACCCGGTTTCGCAGCCGGCCCTTGTCTGTTGAAGGACACCATGCAATTGGCGGCATTCCACTCCAGTAATTTCTTTCTGGGCCATGCGGCTATGTCGGTCAATGAGAAATTGCCGGCAGTGGTTCTGCGCCAGCTCGAAAAGAAAATGCCCGATTTGCACGACAAGACCATTGGTATCTTGGGCATGGCCTTCAAGGCCGAGAGTGACGACATTAGGGAGAGCCTTTCCTACAAGCTCAGGAAGATAGCCCTAACCAAGGCCGACCAGGTTCTGTGTCATGACTTTTTCGTCCAGGACGAGCGATTGGTGCCACTCGACAAACTTTTGAAAGAATCGGACGCTGTCATCCTCGTTGCGCCACACAAAGGCTATGCCAAGATCGACCCGAAGAAATACCCGAAAAAAGTCTTTATAGACATCTGGGACTTTTGGCCCAGGCGATAACCGAATTTTACTTGGAAATTAAAAACCGACACTACAGTGCCGGTTCGTTGCTAATGAGCGCCATGGTTTCGAGTAAAGCCAAGCGGCACAGCGCTATGGTGAAATGCTCATGAAAGAACAGATCATGGTTCTGGCTGTATACTTCGATCTTCCCAGGTTCCGGTACGACACCCCTTTGGCGGCTGCACATCATGGCAGCATAAAGGTGTTGAGCCTCGGTCGATTTATCTGGGCTGACCCGATAGGTGCCGAGTTTGACCAAGTTCTCGCTCTGTAATCCGAACTCCTCTCGGAGCTCGCGGCGGGCGGCCACTTCCGGAGATTCGTCCTTCTTGATGGCGCCGGCGGCGAATGTGAGCAGATTCTCCATCACGCCATATTTGAACTCCCGCTTCATTAGGATCTTACCTTTGTAAATGGGCACCACCATGACGAATTCCGGTCTTTGCCAGACGAATTGTTCGCGGGTGATTCCTCCTTTTTCCCTGATCTGACGTTTGAGTACCGTTATTGCCCCGTGCGGCGGTTTTTGGCCGGGCTCAGGGAATACCTGTGTTTGGCTAATGATCTTTGGCATAGCTATATTTGTTCTCTTATAAACTTGCCACAATTGCTGTATTATGTCAACTAAAATAATTTCATGAATAAGTGGTAATATGATGGTCATGAAAATTTTGATCACTGGCGGTGCTGGCTTTATAGGCCTGCATCTGGCCAACCATCTCTTAAGGGCCGACCAAAAAAACAAACTCTATCTGGTCGATAATTTTCAGAGAGGACGAAAAGACGAGGATTTTGAGAGACTGAGGAAAGACAAGAGAGTAAAAATCTTGACCCTTGATCTGACTGATCCCAAGTCATATTCGAAATTGGGCAAAGGCTACGATCATGTCTACCATTTGGCGGCTATGAACGGCACGAAACTTTTTTATGAGAAACCCCAGGAGGTGCTCCGGGTCAATACGATTTCGCTCGTTTATATGCTGGAGTGGTTTCGAACCAAAAATGCTTCCGGCAAGTTTTGTTTCACTTCTTCCAATGAGGCTTATGCCGGAGCTTTAAATGCTTTCAATATACTGCCCATACCGACGCCGGAAGCCGTGCCTCTTGTCATCGACGATCCGTATAATCCGCGCTGGTCATACGCCTCGACCAAGTTGATAGGGGAGCTTTTTGTCATTCACCATGCCAAAGCTTACAATTTCAAGGCCTTCATCGTCCGGCCGCACAATTTTTATGGTCCTCGTGCTGGCTCCGGAGGGCACGTTATTCCGGATTTTTGTGAAAGGATAGTCGCCAAACTGGACCCATTTCCGATATACGGAGCTGACGACACTAGGACGTTCTGTTATATCGAAGATGCCGTTAGAGCGATGAGTTTACTGATGAACTCCTCCAAAACCGATGGCCAGCCGATCGAGACCGTTCACATCGGTGATTTTGAAGAGATAAAAATGGGGGAGTTGGCCGAAAAAATGTTCAAGGTCACAGGCTGGCATCCGAAAAATCTGGACATCAAAAATTCGCCGCCAGGGAGCGTCAAGCGCCGTCTAGCTGATGTTTCAAAGTTGCAGAGATTGACCGGCTGGAAACCTGAGATTTCGCTAGAGGCGGGGTTCAAACTCACGTTCGATTGGTACAAGGCCCATCCGAGAAGCTAACGGCGGCGCCATACAAAGGTGTTGCAATCAGTCTGCAAACTTTGGTGCAATTAGGATGCGAATTCACTGCACGCAATTTGACGAAAGCACAAAAGTATGCTATGTTTAAGGTAGCGGTTATTTGCAGTAAACAA
>CAZYRJ010000083.1:2764-4576 GCA_964649625.1 uncultured Candidatus Saccharibacteria bacterium | reverse complement strand
TGACAGCGGCATGGCGCGAGTTCTTAAAAAATAAGCGCGGCCGCAAAGACATTGAACGATTTTCGCTTCGTTTGACCGATAATATTCTCGCGTTGCACCGCGAACTTCCGGACAAAACATATCAACACGGACCCTATAAATCGTTCCGGATTAATGATCCGAAGCCGCGAGACATTCACAAGGCCACAGTTCGGGACCGGCCTTTGCACCACGCCATCTACCGAATTTTATATCCATACTTCGACCCCAAGCTTATTTTCGACTCATACTCGTGCCGTCGCATCAAAGGCACGCATAGAGCAATAAACCGTTTTCGCGCCGAGGCTCGCAAGGTATCGCGTAACAATACGCGGACAGTCTGGGTTTTGAAATGCGACATACGGAAGTTTTTCGCCAACATCAATCATCAGATTTTGGGCGACATTCTGAAAAAACACATCAGGAGCGGAAATACTATTTTACTCTTGAGCAAAGTGGTTAGAAGTTTCCACACCAAAGACCAGCTGGGCATCGGTTTGCCCCTGGGTAATCTCACCAGCCAGCTTTTGGTGAACATCTACATGAACGAATTCGATCATTTTCTGAAACGAGAGATGAGAGTCAAGCATTGCGTCAGATACGCGGACGATTTCGTCATTCTCCATGAGAACAAAGAATATCTGGAAAATCTTCTGCCGAAAATATCAGAGTTTTTAGAAACGCGATTGAAGCTATCCTTGCATCCGGACAAGGTATTTATAAAACATGGGCATCCGGCGTTGATTTCCTCGGCTGGGTGCATTTTCCGCATCATCGGGTGCCGCGAACGTCCACTAAAAAGAGGATGTTCAGGAATTTAAGACAGAAACAAGCCGAGTCGTCGATGGCATCCTACCTAGGATTGCTTAGTCACGGAAACACGCACGATCTTCGAGAAAGGGTCAAAGAGGAGTTTTCTCCGGAGGAATGATCGGTCATATTTGCTTAACTTTTCGGAAATTATCTGATTCCTAATAAAAATATCAGTTGTGTTTGCCAGCCCACTCCATATAAAACAATACGGGATCTGTTCCGCCAGGCTATGAGCTAAAAGAATGCCTCATAAAAGAGAAAATCTAGATCACTAACGAGAGACGTTCCAAAGGCTGAAAAAGGGGAAGCCTTTAAAGGACTCCCCTTTTTTCAGATTAAAATCACGTACACAACCTTGTTGCTATAGCAACAAGGTTGTGTATGCCGCCTATACTGTAAAAACGATCGTTAGGCTCGGAATGTCGAGCGATCTAAACTCTGACCGACTTTCGGTGCACACGAATACGGCCTACTCGGTAGCTAAACCATGTCTGTGGGCATGACTTAGCGGCCGAGCCGTGGCTCAGTGGCTCAAATTTGACAACGATTATGGGGCATGTTAGACTGTACATCTAAGGTCGAGAAAAATAAAAAAACAACACAAATGACAGGTACAATAAAAACAAAGACGGATCGCGGTTTTGGCTTCATCGCTCGCGAGGGCGAAGCCAAAGACCTCTTCTTTCACTCAAAGGAACTACAGGGTGTAACCTTCGACGACCTCCAGGTCGGCGACAAAGTTACTTTCGAAGTCACTGAGGGTGAGAAAGGCCCCAGCGCGACCAACGTTTCTCGAGCCTAACATCTCGACAATCTCTTAACAAAAAACACCCCGAGCTCACGCAGAGGGTGTTTTTTGATTTTAAAAAAGGGCAAAAACAATGGGCAAAAAAAGGACTCTCCTTTAAAGGGGAGTCCTTTCGTCTAACGGGAGAAGGGCTGCCGCAGAAAACGCTACCGTTCATACAGTTCTGCCGCGGG
>CAZYRJ010000083.1:0-2754 GCA_964649625.1 uncultured Candidatus Saccharibacteria bacterium | reverse complement strand
CATCTCTACTCGGTACACGACGTACGGAACCAACATACGCTTCTTGATCCCATCCCCTGCCGTCTAGGGTTATAAAGGAGGCGTAGGTTAGTTCATACTTGATCATTCCTCTTGCGACACTCACGTCTTTTGGATCCGGCGCATTATTTTTGACCGCAAATTGAGAACCATTAGTATTCCCCGCCCAACTACCCATCGAAACCTCAATACTTGATGGATCAATTTCGTTGTATGCAAACACTAAATGGCCGCTCCAGTAGCCTTGGGCAGTGGGATCACCGCCGACATATCCTCCGCTTCCCTTCAAAAACCACGTGCCGACCAGCCTGCCATCGCTGTCGTAATCAAACCGCCCGCCTCTCGGTTCAACGATCCGCGGATTTTTGGCAAGCAGTTCACTCTTAAGGGGCTCAGTAAAATACAAAAATGCATCCGTGATAAATCTCTTCACTCCTCCGCTGTCGTTATAATGTTCGGGCACAATCCATTGTTTAGGAGGGGTATTGATGTCGAACGTAAAGAAATCCAGGCTCTGTCCGCCCACTCGCGCTATTTCTTCACCAGCTTTGACCGAAATACTGGTGTGCTTTTCCCGTCCTCGCTCGATCGGGCCAAGTTTTTTTGCCACTTCATCGGAAATTCCCGTGAGCAGACCGAGTTTGGAATAAAAAGTGCACGAATGTTCGATGATAATGTCGTAGCCATCGCGGGACGCCAGTCCTTCGATGTTATTACCCGAGGCGTATCGCGTAACACTAACGATAATTCCATCTGCCGGCGCGAATATCGGAACCTCGGCCGCCCCTTTTCGCCAGCCCATGGGATAAAAATATTGATGGTCAACCGGCGTAACATGACCACCTACCATGAGTCCGAGCGGCACAACCAAAGCAATATCCGCCGTGCGCATGGGCGCGGCAGTGAAAACGCTCGTTCCCGCTCCGCGGCACTCGCCGCGGTTAAACACCTGATTAAGCAGATTGGTTTTAACCGACGCGGCTGTGTTGATTGTCTTCTGAATCTTTTCAGAACTCGATTCTAAAGAAACGACTTTCCGCTCCGCGGGTCTAGATTTCTCTGGAGTTTGAATGCCTGCCGTAAGTGTAGTCGAAGGATTTTGCTCTTTCCGTTCGTCAGAGACCAACCTACTCGCCTGCAAAGCGGCATCGCCGGAAGCTTCTTTGACCGGCAGAGCGGGTCGCACTGATCTTTGGTTATACAAGACTACACCGCCACCCAAGATTACGAGGACAACTATTACCGCGAACACAACACGAAACAATCCAGCTGTAGTCCGGAACATATTTACATTTTAGCGCTGAACTTTTTCACGCGCAATGCGTAAACGTCGAACTGCGGTATGCCCAAAGTCATATGATTGATATTCGAATATTGATATTCGAATATCACCCAGAGTTATTCAACTATTTTCCAAAAAGAATCCTTGCGGGTAATTTTCCCATCATCAAATTCAAGCAGGTCTACTCCCCTCACCTCTATCTTTTTTCCCGAGGGAGAAGTGCCGGAAAGCGTCCATTCGGAGACTCCGAAATTTCCACACACCCAGTGCTCGTCGTCTCCGTAATGCACATCCGGAATACCTTCGAATCTTTTTGCTAGACCTCTAAGTACCTCGGCCTTCCCCGTATACCTATCCCCCCGAGGCGCCGTTCCTCGGGGCATGTAAAATACGCAATCCTCGGCGAAATACTCCATGATGGCATCCAAATCATGCCGATTGAACGCTTCCAGGAAGCCTTTCAATATTTCTTTGGTAACAATTTTAGACATATAAATAGCTTATATAAAACTTTGTGATGCAACATAAAGTATATTAGCGCATCCTGTTTGTATCGCAATCACAGCTCTGGACTCGCCGTATTTTTTGCAAAAACCATTTGGACAGCTAAAACATTTTTTTATTATGGATCAAGAAGTTCAACAGGTCCCGATGCCTGCAATGCCAAAGAAAGGCCTGTACATAGTCATCGGCATCATAGTGCTCAAGGATGGCGCCGTCGTGATGTTCCTCACATCCGATAGTATGGATAAAGTGTCTGAATTTTACAAAAAAGAGCTGGCATCGAACGGCTGGACCGTAGAGCAAACAGCGAACATGGGGCCAACCACGATAATTGCTGGGAAAAAAGATAGCAGAACATTTTCGTTGTCCATTATCGACACGGGTGAAGGGAATGTGAGCGTGGTCATAGGCATTTTCATACCAAAGACTGACTAGGACCCGAACTGTGCCGCATTCATATAAAACCGCCCCCAAGGGCGGCTTTATTGGCATAATAACTTGTGCGCACGGTGGGGCGCTCCCTTCCAACAAAGTTTTCCCGGTGCCTCGCCTAATACCCGCCTAAATTTTGCTACCGCAAAACTTAGGCGGGATAGGACGAGGCAAATTTTATTAACGGACTGCCACTCATTTCATGTGAATATATTCTGCTTACAAAAAAATTGAACAGGGAAAAAGATGCCAAACAAAAGCAAGATCCTTCAGCCCAGATTTTGGATAAAATGGAGCCGCGCAGGCGCCGTTTCCCAGCCTCCCAATCCAACAACATGGTCGGACTCGTTAAAAAATAGTATATTTGATGGGTGTCAGAACACCATCTCCGCTACACTGAAGAAGATATCATTACGGAAAGGGTCGATCACCTGATCGAGCATCGTATCCCATGGCTTTTTTTAGGTCTTCAGATCGGAAGAGCGTCGTGTAGGGAAAGAGTGTTTGCGAAGGTGTAG
>CAZYRJ010000082.1:0-4610 GCA_964649625.1 uncultured Candidatus Saccharibacteria bacterium | reverse complement strand
AAATTGAGCGCTCTTTTTCTTTCAGTTCTGCGAATGAAATGTCATCCATTTCCTGCAGCATTATAATGCCAAAGTCATTCATGATAACGGTTTTGGCGTCTCAAGCCCAGATATTAATTTTTCAGGGTTAAAAACATTTTTTGACCAAGTCGGTGTCTTCAAGAAGAACATCATGGACGATACGGCTGTTTTGCTCAACAAAGAACCGGGGCAAAGAAGCATCATCGAGATCATCGAAAAAATGCTAAAATCTAATGATGAGCGAGATGATGTCTAAAAATATATATATATTGATCGGTGGAGGCTGTCATGAAGGGGGGAGTAAGGACCTATTGGATCGGGAAATAGAAAAGTGGCTCAATATTAAAGAGGTTCCCACTGCCAGAGTCCTGATTGTGCCGTTTGCGAAACAGGTGGAGGATTGGAAGGCAACTTCAGAAAAGTACACAGGGTCAGTCTTTGCGAGGCTGATCAGCTCTGGAAGAATTTCCGTTTCGACTGTGTCGTCTGACCCTTTTTCTTTAAAGAGCGAGTTGTCTTCTGCTGACGTTGTATTTGTGCCGGGCGGCAGCGAACTTAACCTAAAGTTGGCCTTATCGGCAGATTCCATTCCGGCAGAGGGGAAGATAATAGTTGCCGTTTCCGCGGGTGCGAATTATTTCTCCCAATCATATTATTCCAACGACAGGGAGTCAGTCGAAAGCGGTGTGGGTATTCTACCCCTCAGTACAATATGCCACTTTACACCGGAAAAGGCCGAAAAAATAGCCGTTCTGGCTTCAAAAAGCCACTACCCGGTGTTCCCAGTCGGAAATGATCAATTTATCACTATCATTCACTAGTTATGGAACAGTACTCACATGAGAGTTCGCCTGAGTCAGAAAAAAAATCGTTGGCTGAAGTGCTTATCGGTGACGAAGGTTTACCTACCATCGAAACAATCGAAATCAAGTACTCGCCCCGCGAGCTAAAACAGGAGACCTCTATGGTCACCAGAATAGTCCCACAGATATATGCATATCGGCGGTTTGTATACCGCTCTCATATCGGAACGACTGGCGCATCAGACCGAAGGGGTATTCTATTTGCGCATAGAAGACACAGATAAGAGAAGAGAAGTGTCGGGTGCCGCTGATCTTGTTGTCAAGTCCCTTGACCAATTCAAGATAAAAACCGATGAGGGTCCGACTGTCTCGGGTAATGAAGAGGGTAAATATGGTCCCTACAAGCAAAGCGAAAGGTCCACTATTTATAAGGCTTATGTGAAATCTTTACTTGAAAAAGGTCAGGCCTATCCGTGCTTTTGCACACCGGAGGAACTTGAAGCAATGAAAAAACAGCAAGAAGCACAAAAACTTAAGCCGGGATATTATGGTGAGTGGGCTAAATGGCGAAATAAATCCGAGGAAGAAGTTTTGCAGGCTGTAGAAGGAGGAAAGCCGTATGTCATACGCTTTAGGTCGAACGGGGATCTGAATAAGAAAATCGAATGGGATGATGTCGTTAAGGGAAGAAGAGAAATTCCCGAGAACGACCAGGACGTAGTCATTATGAAAACGGACGGTCTTCCGACCTACCACATGGCGCACGTTATAGATGATCATCTTATGGGTACCACTCATGTGATTCGTGGTGATGAGTGGCTTATCTCCACACCTTTACATCTTCAACTTTTTGACGCGATGGGTTGGAAACCGCCTAAATATGGTCATTTGGCACCAATACAAAAGATCGAAGGAGCTTCAAAAAGAAAACTGAGCAAACGGAAGGATCCCGAGGCCAGTGTCACCTATTACCTGGAACAAGGCTATCCGGAAAACGCGGTCACAGAATATTTGTTGAATTTAGCAAATTCCAGTTTCGAAGATTGGAGAAAAGCAAATCCCGGTAAGGATAACAGGGAATTTCCATTGGATGTAAGCAAATTGGGCGGATCCGGCGGCGCGCTTTTCGATTTCAATAAACTAAACGACATAAGCAAGGAGGTTATTTCAAAGCTGTCTGGCGAAGAGCTGTACACGGCAATATTGGAGTGGTCAAGAATACATGATCCGGAGTTTGCTTCACTGTTGGTCAGCTCTTCAGAATATTCGAAAAACATTTGCAGACTCGAGCGAGACGGCGTCGATGAAAAAAAGAGAAGGAAAGATATTACAAAATGGTCAGACGTTAAAGATTACGTCAAATATTTCTTCGATGAGTCATTTAGTGTTTCCAATGAGGTGTTTTTTAATTCCTTGGGTAACATGGATGTTGTTACGGCTAAATCAATAGTCGGATCTTTTATGCAAAAGTACAATGAAGGTTACTCTAAGGACACGTGGTTAGAACTGATGAGAAGCATCTCCGCTGAACATGGCTTTGCGGAGAACGCTAAAATGTACAAAGCGGATCCAGGTAAATATAAAGGACACTTGGGGGATGTTACAAAAGTCTTTAGGCTATTGCTCACTGGCCGAACACAAACTCCTGATCTGTACGCCATAATGTCGGTGATGGGCCAGGACAGATTGGCCAGGCGACTAGCTCTCATAGAAACAATTTAATTATGGAAAAACCTCCAGATGAAAACCACGTTCCAGATCCGGATTCCTCGGAAGATGAGAAGCTGATTTTTAGGGTGGGTATGTCTCCCACTGACTCCAATAAGAAGATCGGACCCGTACGGTCTCATCTTTATAACTACACTTTTGCCAAAGCCGAAGCGACGAAAGGTAAGGACTCCAAAATTATATTTCGAGTGGATGATACCGACAGGGAGAAACACACAATGGAAAAGGCCGAGGAAATATATAAATTTTTCACTATAGAGCTTGGATTTAATTTCGATATTACGCCTTATAATTCACATCAGGAGCTTGGACAATCAGTTTTTCAGTCGGAAAGACAAGCCATTTACGATCATTACGTAGAAGAACTTTTCGATAAGCATGTGGCTTTTACAGACAGGGAATCTGGACTCGTCCTTTTCGATATCGCGAAATTTATGAGCGAGTACTCCGATATTTTGGAGATAGACGACGTATTAAAAGGGAAGGTCAAATTCAAGTTGGAGGATAACCTTAAACATGGCCGACCTTATTTCCCTCTCATGAGATCCGATAAAAGCGCATTGTATCATTTGGCTTCGGTGGTTGATGACGGTACATTTGGGGTTACACATGTTGTCAGGGGTCAGGATAAATTGTCAATTGCCGAGTTTCAGGAGATGGTGAGGGTGTCTCTGGACCTTGAACCGAAGAAGTATCTCCACACGCCTATGCTATTGGATTCGGAGGGAAAGGTTTTGGGTGGAGCTGTCAAATTTGACGATTTCATAAAGAGAGGAATTCTGCCGCACGCTCTCATTTCCTACATGATTTCCTCCGGCTATGGCGACCCAGAGAATACTTATCCTTCATTGGAAGAGTTTATACAAAGCTTTGATCCAAAAAAAATTCACAAAAACAACGGAAAATTCGATCTGGGCAAATTGGAGAGCATAAATAAGAAAATTATAAAAGGAACTTCTCCAGAAGTTTATTTCAACTCACTTTTAATTTATCTATCGAAAGTCGGTCAAGATGAATTTCATGATAGGTTGGAAACTGACCCTGGCCTGAAAAAAATCTTGATAACGCTCAGGAGGAATCCTGAGGAGAGCTTTGAAATCATGACGCGAATATTGAAGCCAGAATATGAAGAGCTTCGGGAAAATACCAAGGAGGCGGTCCTGACTGTGCTAGCCGAACTCAAGACAGGCGAGTCCACGTTGCCGCAAGCAGAAAAACATGGGTTAAGCCAGAATCAGTTTTTTTCGACCTTAGCCTGGATATTGATCGGAACCTATAACTTTCCGAGCATCACTAAAGTTCTTGAATATTTGAGAGATGATTTTTCACTTTCAGCCCGCCTCGAGACGGCGTCAAATGTTCTTGCGGGCTCTGCTCAACATTAAGTGGTTAAGTTCTGAATTGAACTCGTTGCATTATCGACTATCTCCAATGGGGCGTCATAGACTCGCGAACAATCTAAGGAATTTATCCGGGTCGATGGAGATGCTGCCGATCTTGATGGAGAGGTGTAAATGAGCCGCCTCGGCGCATCTGCCGATGAGGAGGTTACCGCTACAAATTACACCAAAAAAGGCCTTAATTCAACTTGCCGTATGCGGCATGCAGAACAAAAAAGCTCCGGAGTGCGGAGCAATGTCTAAGTTAGGCATCTGCCAAGGGCCAGAAGCGTAACCAACAGCTAGGCAAATCCATTTAGTGTGTAAATGTTTCGCGCCCATGGTCGCGAGTCCAATCGCTGATGAACTCGCAAGAAGCAGGCGATTGTCGCCACAAGGGAGATCATACCCAGGGCGAGTTCAGAAGGCATGTGGTTATGGCCCGTAAACTTTAACACAGCCCACGCTTCAACCGAAACCAAAGCGGCAGCGAAGGTAAAGGTGGGAGCCAGAAAACCGCCGAACTCGGCGATGCGATAAAGAGCGATTCTTTTCATAGAGATTATCGAAACTTTAACCTAATCGAATATTACATTCTTGATTATGAAAAGCAATCCGGTGCGCCTGACGGCACAACGCTTTCATGATAGAGTTTTATTTCAAAGATGAAGGCCATATT
>CAZYRJ010000081.1:0-4656 GCA_964649625.1 uncultured Candidatus Saccharibacteria bacterium | reverse complement strand
ACGTTTGACGGAGACTCTGTTTCCTGTAAGACTCAGGACAGTTGCACAATTTCTATGACAAAAAGAGAACTGTTGAGGCGTCTGCGGGAAAAGGTCAAGCCTCACGGGCTTGATGCGCTGATTCTCGGTAATGTTAAGACCGTCGGTGTCCAAGGTGACGAAAGGACCTACACCTACGCCGCCTGCCTCATCGGCAAATTCCCGGGCTACGAACTCTTGGAGAAGCTCTCGAATGAGATCTCGAATGAATTTCCCATCAACAGAGTAACGTACGAGCTTGCCGTCAAAAAACCAAAACCGCCACAAAGATAGGGTGGTTTTTTATTTTTCGAATCGGCCAGAATACATCAGCTTTGCACGCTCGGCTACTCGATATCTTCCATTAATTGACTCGCCGTCTTCCATTTGGGCGTTTGCCGCCTACCCATATATTCGAGTACCAATTTTTGAGATTCTTTTTTAAAAACCCCCGCCTCCTCTATCGTCGGATAAATTTCGGCATATCGCTCAGGTAATTGTTGGATTCTGAGACCAAAAGCTCCCGTAAATTTATCAGGACAGGCATAAATGATTTTACTGATCCTGTGAAGAACCGATGAACCCAAGCACATGAGACAGGGCTCCAGGGTCGTGTAAATTTCTACCGGAATGTTTTCCATTCGGCTCTCTCTTATCAAAGACGAATGCTTGATGATGAGATTCATCTCGGCGTGGGATATCCAATCCGAATTCGTAGATAGCAGATTTCTGGCCTGATCGACAAATTTTCCATTTATCACTAATACTGCCCCCACGGGAAAATTGCCCTCTTTCAAGGAGATCTCCGCTTGTTTTAGCGCTAGCTCCATAAAGTTTATCTTTTCCGAAATTGACATCTGATCCGCCCTCTTGGACTCGAACCAAGGACCCTCGAGGTATAAGCTCGATGCTCTAACCAACTGAGCTAAGGGCGGACTCTGAAATTTTCAAAATTCATACTGCTGGTTCGCTCGGTCGAAATAAAGAGGACCTTTACTTCTCCCTCGCTGCCAGCAGTAAGCTGGATACTCTAACCAACTGAGCTAAGGGCGGTACAGGCAAATCTTACAATTGAATATTGGTTCAGACAAGCTTCGTCTTTACTACGATATATCGTAGTATAATATATGAGCATGCCCCACATCTCCAAAAAGAACAACCCTCAATTAATCATGAGAATTTCTGATGAATTCTTGGCTGCCATTCTAGAAAAATTTGGTAAAAAAGGCGGACACGTTGTATTGAACGAGTCGTTGACCAAAACCGAAAAAGTAATGCTCGCCAAACGATTCGCCGCTGTCTCAATGCTGGGAGAAGGATTAACTTTTGAACATATCTACGAGAGCCTTAACATGAGCCCGTCCACGATAGCCCGATTTTGGAGTGACATGCAACGAGGTAAATATCGCTTTATTATTTCAGAACTTCGAAAGAAAAAGGCTGGAAAAACCCTCAGCGAACGGCTGCTCGACGCTTTTATTGGCCCGTTTAGGCCTGTTTATAGTCCAAGATGGAAGTGGTTAGACGATATATAAATATACTACGATATATCGTAGTGGAAATCATTTTGAGCTCGATTGCGCCACTATCGATTTTGAAAAAGGGCCGGCTTAGCCAACCCTCCGAAGCAAACAGTTTTCGTCTTTAATGGAAGAAACGAGCTCTTCCCGGACTTCCCGAACCGCAGGATCATCCAATCCTCGGCCGCATGAGGCTTTATGGATCAACACTGTCAGATAGTTCGGCAGTTCTAACGCCGACGCTGCCGTTCCAATGTCGTGCACTTCGGCTTTTCTACCGAAAATATCCTCGGCCACAGCGACTACTGGTAAGAGCTCGAGACCATATTCTTGCCGGTCGGCGAAACGCACGAGATAAATTGTGCCTCGGAGCCTTATCCGAGGAAACCAACGCACCTGGACCAGCTCATGGCAGAGATGGAAAAAATCATGGGCTTTCATAGAGGGGTTATCAGTACTGTATTCAGAATACGGGTAATCTCGCCGAAGTCAACAGGCTTAGGTTAGCCGCTCCGTCACCCAAGCTTTACTCTTGGCCACCAGAGGGGTAAATTTCTCCCACAAATTTTTTGTATTCGTATATTCGTCAAAAGCATTCCGCTTGCTCTCGAGAGCGGTGAAAGAAAGCTGAATATTGTTAAGCGTTTCTTTAGCGTCGTCAGTTTTTCCCTGTGCGAGATATTGCATGGCCAGGGTTATCTGAGACTTGAATATCATCTCCTCCAAATTATCTTTCATGAACTCACCCGGGTAGGGATCGAATTCCGCGGCTGTTATCTTAACCATGCCTTTAACCTTTCTCTGTTTCCTTATCTTGTTCCTCTGCCAAATAAATCGGAGCATATCTTCCCTGATCGCCCGCCATTTCGGATGTATGCGCGGCGGCGGCAAATGCCTGATGGCCAATTTATTGTCCAAAAAGAATTTATAGCCGTACATTCTCGCGTTTATGTTGTAGTCCATATCCTCACCCCTCGACACTTCCGGGTCGAAAGGTACCTTGGCAAAGACATCTTTGTGAACGGCCGATAAACCGCCGTGAGCGAATGGCGTAACTTTCCAGCGCGGCTCGGTGTAGATTATCCGTTCGAAAGCCAGATTTTGATACTTGATCTTGTTCCAAAACGCCGTCCAGGGCTCGAGCGGCCTGACTCGGATGGCGCTGTCGCTTTCCCCTTCCGGACAAGCTCCGGTTATGAGGCGAATGTTCTTTCCGGAAATTTTTTTGTAAAACCCCTCCCGCAATTTTTTTAGGAAATCCGCATCGAGGACCAATTCATCGTCATCCAGCCAAATAACCGCGTCCGATCCCTGCATTATCGCCGCCATAAATCCGACATTTCGCATATTCGAATAGCCGTAAAAATCAAAAAATTGAGCGAACTTTTCCGCGTCGGGCTTCGAAAGGCCGGCCTTGAATTCATCGAGGTGCTCGTGAGAAAAAAGATGCGTATTAGGAGGAACATAGTCGGCTTTTTTTATGATTTTCCTGACCCATTCCGCCGCCTTCCTCTCTACATCTTTGGCTACGGCCGCAGTAAGGAGCACAACATCAAAATCCTCGTGCCGAAGGACGTTCAACGACTCCAGGGTTCGATTCAGGGTTCCTTCTCCGTCGAGCGGCGTTGGGTGATCATAGATCGCGTCACCCACTTTCCAACCGTCTTTTGAAGGCCTGGCAATGTAAACGGGTATCAAAAATGTGAATTTCATATTGTCCAGATATTAGATTATCTAAAACGAGAAAACAATCGGCAAATGTAGCCCAAAAAAAGAGCGCGGGAATTTGAAACTCCGCGCTCTCTGGCAAGGAACTAACTGATTATGGAAAGCAGATCGCTCTGCCTCGAGGGATGGAACATCCCGAACGGACCGACGTCGTAGAGCGGCTCTTCCCGTAAAAGGGCGCTAACGCCTCCGGCTGCATCTATCGCTCCAATGACATCCCCATATGCCTCCTGCAATATCCAACTTCTGGCATCCCGATCGTTCTCGGGCAATTCGACCTCGATGCGTCTACCGGCTGAAAGAGACTTGCCCATTTCCATGAGCAGTTTCCAAAGGGAATCGCCGTCGTTGGCGCAGTACTGATTAAAGTATCGTCTTCGGACGATCCAGCATTCGAAACCGTCGGGCTTCAGGTCGTACATGGCGAAAAGGAACAACAACGAAATGAACGCCTGTTTGCAGGCGAAATCATTTGGCGTAATGGACGCCGTGGCTCCTTTATCTCTGGGCCGTGACCCTTCGGTTGCGACTTTGCCTTTCCTAAGACAATAGATCGGGATTCCCCGCCTCCAGAGCAAGACGCTCCAATGAAGCCAGTCGCCCCGTAAGGGGACGAACTCGGGAAGAGGCACTCGCGAGAGGACCGAGCGCTTGACCAGATACGGCGTGTGGACCATGCCCACCGCCAATAGTTCTTCGCGCCGCGGAACGACTATCTGGGGCATCAGATCGGGCGATTGCGGATGGAATTCCCTGCCATCGGGGTGCGCCAGCGGAAGCTCCAACAGAGAGAGATTTCTCTTTATGAAAACCTCCTTGTAAAAATGCGCCAGTGCTTCCGGCTGAACGGCGTCATCATCGTCCCAAATAAGCACCCGCTCGGTGCGCGTCTCTTCGATCCCGGCATTACGGCCGGCAGGGATGTTGTTCTCGTTGCGGAACAGGACTCGGACGGGCAAATGTTCGAAATTTGCCCTTATGTCGGCGATGACTTTGGTAACGGTTTCGTCGTCCAACCTGTTTAGTACGAACACGATCTCCGAGAATATACCCGCTCGGACGGCTTCCCTGTACCGGTCCTCGGCGAAAGTGTTCCAACGATCCAAGTCACCAAACAACATGACCAGGGAAAGCGGGTGCTCACGCTCCATTAGAGTCTTCCACCGTTTTCCCAGGACGGTCATTTCTGCGTTAGGCATCACTACCTCCTCGTTATCAAGTTGCGGTTGTTGTGTTTCGCATCCATAAATAAAACGCCTAACTCAGCGTTTTATCACTCCGGATAAAACTACAGGGAGCCTATGAAAAAAGGGTGACAGTGTCAATCAATTCAGGTGTTCGATATCGAGTTTTTTCTTCGGCGTGATGCCGTTCGCGATCAAAAGTTTTT
>CAZYRJ010000080.1:0-4691 GCA_964649625.1 uncultured Candidatus Saccharibacteria bacterium | reverse complement strand
GCCTACAAAGGTCTTTCCTTTGCGGCGGTGTCGGCGACAGGTTCCGTTGATATCACTACCGAAGCGCTGGCCGATTACATCGCCAAGATCAAAACCATCGCGGATGTAAAAAATATTCTGTCGGATATCACTGCCCAACGCGGCGTTCACCTTACCCAAACACTTGAAGTCATCTTGGCTGGAGCGATCGCCACACTCGCCTCAGATATCCATATCGAACCGGAGGAACATGAGACTCGGCTCCGTTATCGCCTCGACGGCATGCTCTACGACGTTTTCACATTCGACCGCAAGGTCTATAACCTGCTCTTATCTCGCATCAAACTGCTCTCCGGCCTCAAACTCAACGTCAAATCCGAAGGCCAAGACGGCCGATACAGCATCATGGCGGGAAATGAGGAGATCGAGGTCCGCACTTCGGTCGTACCGGGGGGATATGGCGAATCCATCGTTATGCGCATCTTAAATCCCAAAGCCATCGAGGTAACGCTTGAGACCCTTGGTATGAACGACCGACTTCTCCCGATCATCCAAGACCTTATTGCAAAGCCGCAAGGCATGATCCTGACGACAGGACCGACCGGAAGCGGAAAAACAACAACTCTTTATACGTGCCTTCGAACGGTATATACCAAGGAAATAAAGATAATCACAATCGAAGACCCTATCGAATACAAACTCAAGGGAATAGTCCAAACCCAGGCCGACCCGAGCAAAGGTTACTCTTTCCTCGAAGGCTTGAGATCAGCGCTCCGCCAAGATCCAGACGTGATAATGATCGGTGAAATCCGCGATGAAGAGACGGCCCGCGTCGCCGTTGATGCGGCGTTGACAGGCCACTTGGTTTTCTCAACCTTGCACACAAATAATGCGGCGGGGGCATTCACCAGGCTTATCGACCTTGGCGTCAATCCGAAGGTCTTGACCTCGGCCGTTATGGCCGCTATGGCCCAAAGATTGGTGCGAAAACTTTGCGAAAATTGCCGAAAAAAAGTGCCCATCGAAGGCAAAGCCAAAGAACTGATCGAGAAGGTCCTCGAACTGATAAAAAAGAAAGGTCCCGTCGATTACACGGGCGAAATGTGGGTACCGGGCGGTTGCGACCAATGCAACGGTATCGGTTACCGCGGGCGAATTGGCGTTTACGAAGCGATTCTGTCAAACGCCGCGATCGAAACGGTGGTTCGCCAATCCCCTTCCGAACGTGAGCTAAAGAAAGTTGCCGAATCCCAGGACATTTACACTATGCAGGAAGATGGCGTTTTGAAACTCATCAAAGGCATCACGTCATTCGACGAGTTGCAACGCGTTATCGACCTTGCCATTTACGATATTTAGATAAATTGTCATAAAATTTCCGTCCAGTTTGAAATTTCCGCTTCGAACGGCGGTTTTCGAAAAACAAAAATCAAAAAATCGCGGCTGTCTAGGTTGCGCGTTTTTGAAAAGGCATGAGAATACAAAAAGAGTTCAAACACACGAACCTCTAAGCAATGCTTTTAATATGGGTATTAAAAGTATGATGTCAACGCTAAGGGGAAGTTCAGTGTAATCACGCGAGGTGTTAACCAAACTTTCCTCGCAGAAGAACCAATCGGCTCGCGGCCTTATTGCTTAGAGGTTTGTGCGTTCGAAAAATTGAGGCAAATTTAAAAGACCTTATTGGGTCATGAATACTAACACTCTTTTTCCGTACCATAAATAATCTATCATAAATATTTTAATATGTCAACTTTAACCACGCCGTCGTTCTCCACCCCTTCGGAAAACCTCTTATTTTAAGCCATTTTTCATTAAGAAATTATGATATAATTTGCTCATGAGCCAAAAGAACCTTAAGGGGCAGGCGTCTCCAAAAGAGGATGATAATTTTCTCGACCAAACTTTGCGGCCGTCAAAGTGGGACGAATACATCGGCCAGGAAAACATCAAAGCCAACCTTAAAATACTGCTCCGAGCAGCCGCCGAGCGTAAACATCCGCCTGAGCACATCCTTTTTTACGGCCCGCCTGGTTTGGGCAAAACCACCCTAGCCCATTTAATTGCCAAGGAGATGGGTGCGCAGATGAAATCTACATCCGGCCCGGCCATAGAAAAAGTCGGGGATCTCGCCTCCATACTCACCAATTTATCGCCAGGGGACGTCCTTTTTATCGACGAAATCCATAGGCTGAACAAAGCCATAGAAGAAGTGCTCTATCCGGCCATGGAGTCTGGTGTTCTCGACATTATCATCGGTAAAGGACCGTCCGCCCGCATGATCCAGCTCGAATTACCGGCCTTTACTCTTCTTGCCGCCACGACACGGATCGCCCTACTCTCCTCCCCGCTCCGGTCGCGCTTCGGCGGCGGTGTTTTTCGCCTTGAATTTTATACAGATGACGAGATCGGCCGTATCATCGAACGCTCGGCCAGGATCCTGGCGGTCGATATAGGCGCTGAAGCTGTTAAAGAGCTGGCTAAACGCAGCCGTTTTACGCCCCGAACCGCGAACTACCTCCTCAAACGGTCTAGAGATTTCGCCCAGGTCAAAGGCGGCGGCTTGACCCAGAACACGGTTGAAGGAGCGATGGCTCTCCTTGGCATAGATCAAGCTGGCCTCACCCCGGCCGATCGCAACCTGCTCGAGGTGCTTATCCAAAAATTCAGCGGCGGGCCGGTCGGTCTCAACACTCTCTCGGCCGCGCTTTCAGAAGAGCAAGCCACGATAGAAGAAGTCCACGAACCTTATCTCATCCAGTTAGGATTCCTGGAACGGACTCCGCGCGGGCGCATCGCCACCGCCAAGGCCCACAATCATCTCGGCCTGAAAGCGAACATCCTCCAATTTTAAAACACTTCACCGAAAATCTTGGCGAAGGACCCTAGTTGATAAATCAGCCAACTCCATAAACCCATCCTTATTTTACTTTCGGAGACCGCCGCCACGTTGGAAATGACAGGTGATTCCTCGACATCGCTTTTGGTTTCTTTAAAAGGCACGACGGCGTTGGCCAACGTTGCTTTTACAGCAGTCCTATCGGTTGCCTGGTAGGAAGAGGTGTTGCCGGATAGATAAAGGGACGCCACAGCCGCAATCGTTCGATTGTTTTGGAGAGCGGCCTCATAAGAAGGTACCGGGGCAGAATCTTTGGTTTGAAAATTGGGATTCTCGAAATCCTCGAGGGAATCCGGAATGGACATACCCGAAGCGGCGGGGATAGCATACGCGGTAGCCCAAATTCGGCTATCTCGTGCGCCAGTATCGGTCTTCACGCCTCCATCGGGTTGTTGCGCCGCTACCATATAATCGGCAAGGCTCTTCCCGTTTTTTTTCCAATCGGCTGGATCGAGACCTTCCGCTTTCAACCCTTGGACGACCCAGCTAGCCGTAAAGGCGTTAGCGTAACCGCCGTCATCAAATAGGGTGGCTTTGAGGTAATCGAGAGCTTTCGTTCTGGCCTCGACAACGAAAGGCTCCGCTGGCATCAACGAAAAAGCTTGGAGGGCGGCGGCGGTCAAGTCGGGACTTTGCCAGCCGCCTTTTTGGTCTTGTTTAGAAATAATGTACCGCACAGCGCTCGCCAACCGGCTATCCGTCTCCGGCAAACCGGATTTGCGCAACACAATAACGGCGAAAATATCGTCGTTGATAAGAGTGGCATCACCGAACTGGCCGTCTTTAAAACTCTCCTTTATCCGAGAAATATAATCGTTGCCATCGGACATATAGGGGTTAAGGTTGAGGGCCATCAAGGCCATCGCTCGGCGCAGAACATCCGTAAGGGTGGTTGACTCTGTGGGGTGGCCGACCAGATACAAACTGAGGATGTCAGCGGCCGGGCTATCTTTGGCACCAAGGGCAAGCGCCACCCAATCATTAAGGAGATCGGAACCGAACGAACCGTCCGGCAACTGTTCTCGGATCAGAAAGGCCAGGGCTTTATCGGTATCGAATTGAGCCTTGGGAACCAAAACGGCCGGCGGCTGGGGGCACGCGCCGCAACTTCCTCCGGCAATGGTCGGGGCGGCCTGCGCGGGGACGGACGGATTACTGACCGCAATAGTGATCGGTTCGCTCGAAATGTAGCCGGTCTTCTTTCCTACAATCGAATAATGACCGGCTTGGCTTGGCGAAAACTCGAAACCACCCGAGAGGCTCGACGTCGACAAGGCGCCGTTAACATAAAAATCGGTCGCTCCGGCGCTTTGCCAGGCCCAGGCATTGAAATCGAAGGCCTCCGCGTTAATGGATACCAACGAACCGCGAGATATGGCGGTCGTGCTCGACGACAGCCTGAGCGGAGCGATGCCATAAACGAGGACCAACCTGTCGTTGGCGCTCAAGTGATAGGCATTTAAGGCTACGCTGCCCGGTTCGCCGTTTATGAAATAAAGCCAGAAACGGTTGTTGGCGAAATCCGCGGTGTAAGTTGAAAGCCCATCCAAAATCGCCCCGAAAGAATACCATGTTAGGCTAAGCGGCCAACCCTTGTCGGTAGCGACCTTCTGAACGGCGCAAAGCGCGTTCACTGTCGTTGTTGTCCCCGTATCGCTCTCGGCGCAGGCCGAGACAGCGATGGCTTCGTTGAAAAGTGAAGCGTCGAACGTTTGGATGGAAAAATCGATGTTAACGGGCTCGTCGGCAAAAATGGAAAAAGGCAGTAGTAAAAAGAATGCAAGACCAAGCAATGTGCGTCGCATTTTTAACT
>CAZYRJ010000079.1:0-4768 GCA_964649625.1 uncultured Candidatus Saccharibacteria bacterium | reverse complement strand
CAATTTTTCCCGAAAAGCGCCGCCCTGGTCGACATAGATAGGGGCATTGTTGAGCGTGATGGCGCTGACCCGCTTTGTTATCGCGCGGACTTCCACTTCAGGTCCGAATACTTCGGTGTGATTGATAGGGTAGACGATCTCGATGACCGGACCGGTCAAATAGTCACGGCTTTCAACGTATATGTAATACGCCAAAAACATCGCCGAAATGGCGATCAAAATCCACGTGATTATGAGTTTCGGACCTCTTCTCATTGGGCTTCGGTTCCGGCTTCACTTTGCGCTTCGGCCGGCGCGCCCCCTTTTTGGAGGACTTCCCTCGGCTTTGAACCGTCGGCCGGCCCGATAACGCCTTTTTCTTCCAGTACGTCCATGAGCCTTGCCGCCCGTGAATAACCGACGCGGAGCTTTCTTTGAATATACGAGGTGGACGCTTTACCGGCTCGGATAACCTCGGCGCGGGCGGCTTCATACAGGTCATCATCGATCTCCTCGTCGCCTTCCTGCATGGAATCAAATACCGAGACGCCGCCACTTTCGGTATTTTCGGCCGTAAGCGCTATTTCACTCGGTATCTCATTCGCGTACGCTTCGCGCAGATGCTTTACGACCTTCTTGACCTCGACTTCGCTCACATAAGCCGATTGGATACGCATCGGTTTGGCCATATCACCGCCAAGGTAGAGCATGTCGCCGGCCCCTAAAAGCTTTTCGGCTCCACCGGAGTCAAGGATGGTTCTTGAATCGATTTGCGATGAAACTTGAAGGGCGATCCTGGCTGGCACATTGGCCTTGATGAGGCCGGTTATGACGTTTACCGATGGCCGCTGAGTGGAAAGTATGAGGTGTATGCCGACCGCACGGCTCATTTGGGCCAACCGGACTACGGCAGCCTCGAGTTCTCGAGGATAACTTGTCATTATGTCTGCCAATTCATCGATGATTATGATGATGTAAGGCATCATGTCAGGCAGGTTATTCTTTACCTCCTCATCGTCTTGGCTGTCTTCCGCGTCTTTAAGGGCGGGGGCCAGGATATTTTTATGATATGACTCGATATCGCGGACCGTGTGCGTCTCGAGGATCTCATAGCGACGGTCCATTTCTTTAGCTGCCCATTTGAGCGAAAGAATCGCTTTTTTGGCTTCGGTAATGACGGGCGTCAGAAGATGGGGGATCTTATTGTATAGCGTCAACTCGACACGCTTCGGGTCTATCATTATGAACTTTAGGTTATCGGGCGAGTTGCGGAAAATAAGCGAATTAATGATGGTATGAATCGTTACTGATTTGCCGCTTCCCGTGGCACCGGCGATCAAACAATGCGGCATTTTGGCTAAATTGCCGAAATTGGATTTGCCGCTTATCGATTTGCCGAGCGATATGAGGAGCGGCTTGTCCGATTGCTGATACTCGTCACTTCCGAACATCGTAGCCAGTCCAACCGTGGACTTTGTTGTGTTCGGGACCTCAATGCCGACCAATGATTTGCCAGGAATGGGCGCCTCGATCCTGATAGGGTGGGCGGCCAGGGCGTAGGCCAAATTGTCTTGGAGAGCGGCAATTTTTGAAAGTTTTACCCCTTCAGCCGGCTTGATGGCGTATCGGGTGACGGACGGGCCGATAGAAACCTCGTCCATTTCGACAGTAATCCCGAAATTCTGAAGAGTCCGTTTAATGATGTTGGCATTAGCCTTGATGTCTCCAGCTATAGGTTTGCCGTTATCGCGCTCAAGGAGCGAAATGGGAGGCGGTGTATAGACCTTGCCAAAAGCCCGGAAACCTTTCCAGGCCTCCCTAGTTTTCGGTTCATTTTCAAAGTCCTCATCTTCCAAATGCCTGGTCGGTTTTGAAATCGGTTGCGAGTCATCCTCAGCCTCTGCGACCGGTTCAGGTAGCTCCTCATCGGGCTCTACCTCGGCTAGCTCATCGCCCCGGCTGATTTTTAATCTATCTTTTTTGCTGAAAATGGAACCGATACCCGAGAAGAAATTCACGAGCGGTTCGATGGTCAAGCGGACGTCAAAGATGACGAGTATGGAAGTGATGACCAGCGCACTGAAGATTATCAAGCTGGCTTCGACTTGAAATAAATTTAATAGAGGGAGGGATGTGTAAGTGCCTATTATTCCGCCTTTCTGGAAGGTTATATCGATGAGGCTGAGGCCAGAAAGCAAAAAAATGAATGAGCCGACGATCTTCGGGATAGGCAAGTGGCGGGCACTAAAACTTTTGAAAAAAGAGAAACCGAGCATAAAACATGCGATCGGCAGAAGGAAATATCCGACTCCAACAAGCTTGGTCAAAAATGCGAATGCATAGTTGCCCGCAGGCCCCGCCTTATCGGCCGCAGACATGCTGAGGAGAATTCCGAGAACGATCATTACGATGCCTATTACAGCGTCTCTCGTTTCTCGTCGGAGCCCATTTTTTTCCGTCTCATTTTTTTTAGCCACGCCCTAATGATAGCACAAAAGATTGACCGAATTTATACGGGACCAACGAACTTCTGACACGCCTGCCTTACCCGAGTGCGGTGTACGATAAAAAATCAAGCCACGCATTAATTTGAGGGGCAACATTGCGAAGTGAACCCCCAAACATATAATGGACATACTAAGAACTATTACGGATTCACCGCTAATATCACAATTACATCTTCCACATTTTAAACGGTCATCACATGAAGCAAAGGCACAACATAAGGACAATACTCGACTACACAGCCGTCCAGCAAAGGACACTCAACAATCATTTTGGCGGGCTGTTCCAGCAATATTTATTTGCAAAGCAAAAAAGAGTGGCCGAGGCGATATATTTGCTGACAAACCACCTAAAGGATACCGACGGACTTAAGGAATCAGTCAGAAAGATGGTAGTCGAGTGCGTCTCAATGTCCGTGAGATTAAAGGGGGGCGACTCAGAGCAGAACTCAAATGTCCTATTGGACAAAATAGCTACAAATCTAATCGGCGTCGCTTCGCTTTTAGAAATCGCTACTGTGTCTGAAATGATCAGTCCGGCGAACTATTTCATAATTGCCAGAGAACTTGATCAGCTGCTTACAACCCTGCAGGAGAGATTAAAAGACAAAAAAATAATATCGTCACAGTTAAGCCCGTCTTTTTTCGATGTTGATATAAAGGACAACACAGCTCAAATGGACAGCGTAAAGGACAGTATAAAAGACAAGGACATGTCCTATTCAGAGGAATTAGTAAGGACTGCACAGGGGTTCGGTAAGCCCACTGCCGCGAATCAGTCAGAACCTATCAAATCTCCACAGGGCCAGAGTCGGTCGTTGGGAATGTCTGTAACTAATCCGGCGATTGGGGTTATACGTACAGATGAGCGGGAACGTCGAGAGAAGTCCGTTATGTCTTTTTTTGGGGATGGCAAGAAGTTGACCGTTAATGATGTCCAGCGTTTTTTGCCGCATTACAGTGAAAAAACGGTTCAGCGTGAATTGATAAGGTTGGTATCGATTGGCCTTTTGTACAGAGAAGGGAAGAAGCGTTGGACTCGATACTTTCGTATCAGTTGACAATAGGTTGGGTTCCGTGGTCATATGTGAGGTCGTTTCCTCATGAAGGCGGCTGTATGGCTCAGCGTTGACTCGGAATGGGAGCCGTGCAATAATGAAGAACAGGGATGATTACGCAAAGCCATACCAAATAACGCTCTAAGGCGGGCCTTTGACCCGTCATTTTGGTAGTTATCCACAACGCAATTTTGCTAGCTGTGCCGTAGAGACATATAATAGAATCTATACGGCGGAGACTGTACTCCACACATTGCATGGTGGATTCTGGCTGGTAACGAACGTTGACATCTAATATAGAGAATACATTCAGTAATTCCTTCTTCCTAAACAGTAAGATTAAGGATGAATTTCCGTCTAAATTTTGTCGCTAACTTCGGTCGCTTTTGGTCGAACAGAGGCAATCGAATTAGTTTGGAAAAGTCGTTGATTTTCCGATTCGCCAATCGGCGAACGGGAAATTCTGAATTTAGCATTAATGCCGCGAGATTGGTTTTTGTCGAAACTAAATTTTCCCTAGGATTTGAATTAAAAATATTTGGGTTTTATGGAAAAGCCGCGGCGGTAGCGATCGCTCGATTGATTAATAATAGAACGGGCGAAAGTTATCATTATAAAGTTTATAAAGAAAATGAGTAAATCTACGAAACTTTTTGCGGGTTTTGTGGGTATCGTCCTCACGCTTGCCTTAGTTGGCGGCGTAGGTACAGCAGATGCTGCCGCTTTGACACAAGCGCAGGTTGACGCAATCGTTTCCTTGCTCAAGTCCTTCGGTGCCGATCAGAGTACGGTCAACAACGTCACAGCATCTCTTACTGGCGGAACCCCGACTACACCGTCGCCCACTTCAGGAGGCTACACCTTCTCTCGGAACCTTAAACAAGGTGACACGGGAGCAGATGTCATGAACCTTCAGAAGGTGTTGAACATGGACGCTGCGACACAGGTCTCAGTTAGCGGAGCTGGATCACCAGGTTTGGAATCATCCTACTTCGGTTCTGCTACGAAAGCTGCCGTCATCAAATTCCAGAATAAATACGCTTCTGAAGTTCTGACTCCGGTCGGCCTGACATCAGGCACCGGTTTCGTCGGAGCGATGACCCGAGCGAAGTTGCAGGCTGTCTCGGGTGTTGCGACCCCAGGCACCACGCCGGGCACAACCCCAGGCACCACGCCGGGCACAACCCCAGGCACCACTCCCACGCCGACCGGCACTGGTCTCACCGT
>CAZYRJ010000078.1:0-4870 GCA_964649625.1 uncultured Candidatus Saccharibacteria bacterium | reverse complement strand
TTAAGGCTAGTTGATATATCATTATTTTACCACGTTTTTATTGAGATGGGTTCTAATTAATTTAATTATCTAATTAACCTAAAAGAGTCTTAATTGGAGCAATAATTCGAACTTGAATTTTTCTTAGAAATTAGGTCAATTAGAAATTAGAAATTACAATTGTTACTATGAAGGTTAAAGCGAAAAAGACAACAAAGAATAGAAAATCTGGTAAACGCCGAAAGATCATCGTCACCGTTTCCGGCGGCTTTGATCCGATCCACATCGGTCACATCCGCTATATTCAGGAAGCGGCTAAGTTGGGCGACGAACTCGTTGTAATTCTCAATAACGATAATTGGCTGATAGATAAAAAGGGTTATGTTTTTATGCCGGAGTCGGAGCGGGTGGAAGTGCTGATGGGTATTAAGGGTGTCGACAGGGTGGTCCCGACCGATCATTCGCCGGGAGAATATTTTAAGGATAGAAGTGTGTGTCGTGCCCTTGAGATGGTCAAACCTCATATTTTCGCCAATGGCGGCGACCGAAAACCGGATGGCGATCCAGTGCCGGAAGTGCAACTCTGCGAGAGACTCGGCATCGAATGCCTCTACAACGTCGGCACAGGCGGAAAGGTTCAGTCCAGTTCCTGGCTTGTCTCAAAACTCAGAAAAAACAAGCAAAAAGTGTGATAAAATACGCTGGTCGCCTCTTAGGCTGACGGACATGGAACAACTTATCGTTAATTATGGCTACTTAGCCATTTTTATAGGTGCAATGATCGAGGGTGAAGTCGCCTTGGTTATTGCCGGCTTTGCCGCTTACCTCGGTTATCTGTCATTGCCGGTCGTGGTATTAAGCGGCTTCCTTGGCAGTTTGCTGAGCGACCAGCTGTATTTTTATTTTGGCCGATTAAAAGGCCGGAGTTTCATAGAAAGCCGACCGCAATTGCTCAAAAAAGCTGTCTGGGTTCATGGCGTCATCAACAAATATCACAATTGGGTGCTGTTGTTTTTCAGGTTTGCCTACGGTTTTAGGACGGTTCTGCCTTTCACTTTGGGGACCGGCAAGGTTACGGCCAAGCGGTTCGTTCTCTATAACATCGCGGGCGCCGCGCTCTGGTCCATTCTTTTCAGTTTATGCGGTTACTTTTTTGGAACAGCGCTCGGTGCTTTTATAAGCAAGGTTAAGAATTATGAAATTCAAGTTGTAGGTTTGATCATAGTTATAGCTGTGATAATTTGGGTGCTGGTGTCGATTAGGAAGAACGAGGTCTTGAGGATGATCAAGATTGATACTAATATGATCATATAAATGAGCCGCGTACTGAAATTTTTTGACAAATTAGAAGATAGGGTCAGGTCGTTTCTAAGCCACTATCCAATACTTTACGCCATAGTCGGCGGTGTAACGGTCGTGCTTTTTTGGCGCAGTGTTTGGGAATTGGCCGACCAGTATAAAATTTCGCCGTTTTGGTCGCTGGTTTTCAGCGTAGTCGTGATGATGATGACGGGGGTTTTTGTGTCGTTCTTTATCGGTGATCGCATCATTCTGACCGGTCTTAAGCACGAAAAGAAATTGGCCGAGAAGACGGAGGACGAGGTCAAAGAAGAAGAGATGATTTTGGTCCACTTGGCCAATCGTTTGGAGAAGATAGAGCGCGACATAGATATTATCAGAAGGAAACTTCTCTAAGTGCCGTCAGCCGTGAAAATCCTCGTTATATTGGGCACCGCCCGGGAAGGACGGTATTCCGAGCGCGTCGCCAAGGCCGTGTTCAATGAAGTGAAGAAGCGTTCGGATATCGAACCTGTTTTTGTGGACGTGCGGGATCACGTTTTCGGCGCGACAATAAACGGAAGCGATGAGGACCCGCGTATCCGACCCTGGAAAGACTTGGTTACTAATGCGGACGCGTTATTTTTTGTCACACCCGAATACAATCGGGGTTTTCCGGGCGAATTAAAAATGCTCATCGATTCAGCCTTCGATGAATATGTCAGGAAACCGGTAGCTATTTGCGGCGTTTCAGACGGTGGATTCGGCGGAGCTCGGGGCATCGAAGCCTTGCGGGCACTTCTGGCTTATCTCCAGATGATACCAGTTCAACCGAATATCAACGTTTCTAAGGTCGATGTGACATTTTCCGCCGATGGCAGTACTTCCGACCCCAAGTTTTATGAGAAAGTTAACAAGGCCGCTGACCAATTGGTCGAGTTGGCTAAACTATTGCGATCCAAATGATATTCGGCAAAAAAATCGTCGTTGCGACCCATAACGGAAGCTTTCACGCCGATGAGGTTTTTGCCATTGCGGCTTTGCACCTCCTTATCGGCAAGGTGAAGATCGTCCGCACGAGAGACCCTGCAGTCATCAAAAAGGCGGACTATGTTGTGGATGTCGGCGGTATATACGATGCCGACCTCAATCGTTTCGATCATCATCAGCAGAGGGACGCCGGAAAACGCCAAGATGTTTCTTACGCATCGTTTGGTTTGGTTTGGAAGCATTTCGGAGAACGGCTGGCCGGCAGCAAAAAAGCGGCGGAATTCATCGAACAGAAACTGGTCTTACCCGTCGACGCTTTCGATAATGGCGAAGGCGAGTGGAGTGAAATTAAAAAGAACATTTTTCCCTACACAATCAACGATATTATCGACGCTTTGAATCAGGTTCCAGGTGAAAAGAAAGCTGCTGACGGATACCGGGCCTTTCTGACGGCTGTTGAGGCGGCGTCACATTTGCTCCGCAGGGAAATTACCTGGGCCAAGATAATGATCAAAGCGGAGGAGACTGTTGAGAAATATTATCGTAGCGCAGCCGATAAAAGATTGATCATCCTGGAAGAAGATTGCCCCGCCGAAAAGATCATCGGCCGTTATCCGGAGCCTCAATTTATCCTATATCAATACCCGAGCGGAGATTGGGCGGTGCGCGCCGTAAACGATAATTCCTCTGCCTTCAAAAGCAGAACCCTCTTTCCCGAAAAATGGGCGGGCCTTCGAGACAGTGAACTCATGTCCGTAACCGGTGTTGAGGATGCTATTTTTTGCCACAATAAGAGATTCTTGGCTATTGCCAAAAGCAAAGAAGGCGCTCTCAAATTGGCAGAACTTGCTCTGAAGTAAAGCTTGCCCTTCGACGTTCCAGATTCCCATCCCAATTCCCAATGGTGCCCATTGGGAACATTTGGGAACAACAACGGCCAGTCTACTTGAAGGGTCGGGGCGGTACGTGACGATTATTTTTCGTTCGAGAATCGCAAGGACTTTCCCGAAGCGTGGGCGGGGAAAAGAGACGACGATCTGGTCCAAATTGAGCGGTGTTCCTGATGCGGTTTATTGCGCGAACGGCAGATTCGTCGCTTACGCCGGGTCAAAAGAGGGAGCGATGGAGCTTGCGAAAAAAGCTCTGCAGGCTTGAAATCTCTAATTACTGATGGGTCATCCCTAAGAAGGAAGAAATAGTTCTCTTACCCGTCCAGTCATTTGCATATATGGCACGAAGATGTATTGTATTGTCAGAAAGTGCGGTATGAAACCCGGAAAACGAAAGGGAAAAATGAATCCGATGTTTACTAGTCAGGGGATTCCTGTCCGATTTCCCCAGGCCTGGGAGGGCTTACAAGAAGAAAGATCACTGATCACTGACGAGGTTAGCAAACTATTCGAAAACAAAGGTGGTATTGCAAGCGTCAGCCACGTCTTCGCCAGCATCAGTGAGCCTAAAAATGAGGAGCTCGTGACGTTGCACCTGTATAGGTTCGGTTCTCCGAGAGAGTGCGAACAAATACTTGGCAGTTTCAAATTTTCTGACAGAAAGGTCAGACCTCTTTACCTCACGCAGGTATAAGCCCAGAGTATTGTATTGGGCTTTTTTATTTTCGTTCTTGATGTATCCTGTAATAGCTGTATTGGACTTTCAACTTAAAACTTACAACTTCAAACGTATCCCATGGCATTTGTTGACGAACTTACAATTCATTTGAAAGCCGGTCGCGGCGGCAACGGTGTTATCCGCTGGCTCCATGAGAAGTTCCGCGAATACGGCGGGCCTTCGGGCGGTGACGGCGGCAAAGGCGGCGATATTTATATAAAGGCGGTTCGTAATACCGCTCTCTTGGCTAAGTACAGACACGAAAAAGTTTTTGAAGCTGAGAAGGGTTCCGATGGCGAGAGTAAGAGTAAAACCGGCGCCGGCGGAGATGATTTTGTTCTGGACCTGCCGATCGGATCTCTGGTTACCAATTTGGATAATCGAAGACGGTACGAGCTTTTGGAGGAGGGCCAAACTTTCAAAGTTTTGGAAGGCGGCCTAGGAGGTAAAGGCAACCGACATTTTAAAAGCTTTACGGACACTAAGCCCCACAAGGCCACACCCGGAAAACAAGGAGACGAGGCTGATTTTTACATTGAACTCCAGCTTATAGCCGACGCCGGGTTTATCGGCCTTCCCAATGCCGGAAAGACCAGTTTGTTGAACGAGCTAACGAGTTCGGCGGCGAGAGTGGCCGATTATCCTTTTACTACGCTTGAGCCGAACCTCGGTGATTTTTTCGGTTTTATTTTAGCCGATGTTCCCGGGCTGATCGAAGGGGCGGCCGAGGGAAAAGGTCTGGGAGATAAATTCCTTCGACATATCCGCAGGACTAAATTGCTTATCCACTGTATTTCGCTCGAGAGCGAGGATATCAAAAAAACCTATAAAGTTGTTCGTGATGAGTTGGTCGCATACGATAAAGCTTTGTTAGAAAAGAAAGAGATTGTCGTTCTCACTAAGACCGACATTTCCGACCCTAAAAAAATAGCCAAGGCGGAAAAGGCATTGGAAAAGACCAAGGCCAAAATATTCAAGGTCTCGATATTGGACGATAAATCCATTAAGAAATTGT
>CAZYRJ010000077.1:3195-4940 GCA_964649625.1 uncultured Candidatus Saccharibacteria bacterium | reverse complement strand
GTTATCGGCGAAGCAAAGTTTTTGACCGATTTTGGCGGACACCAAAACGCTCAATCTGCCGCCACCACAAGCACCACAGAGACGAGAAAAGTGGAAGCTGAGAAGGTCATAATACTCGACGGTTATTTATGTTCATTTGGTGGGTATAACAAAATGTATAAAGAATTTTCCAAAGTCTATAAGGATTATAACGTTATGAGCATATTAATCTTGAGAACCTATTTATATCAAATATAAAAAATAATATGAATGATAATGGAAGACAAATTTTATATATTCATGAACACAACATAAAAGATGTTTGCAAAATAGGCATTGGTACTATTGACCGTGCTAAAAAAGCATACCAATATCAAAACAATGATAAGGATTCACAAAAAAACAAATTGGCAGTCTTCTTGTTTGAGAACATTGATGTACTCGCAATAGAGAAAATCTGTAAGCAAGTTCTCAAACGGATAAATTCAACCGAATTTTATGTCGTTGAATTTTATAAGGCATGTACATTATTCACTCTTCTTGGGGGGAAACTGGATGAGTCCAATTCGCAGTATATTGACCGTAGTAAAATTAGTATAAAAATAACCACTCCTTCAGCGAAGAATACAATCCCTTTGTCTGAACGCTTCGCAGATTTGATCAAATTATTAGTTGAAAATTATACCCATATAATAGATGAAGTTAAAAGGGAACTAAACAATAATGGGAAAAGAAATGTCTTACTAACAAAAGATGAATTTGATATATATAATAATGATGGAAACCGAACGGGATGGAAAGCCTATAAAGAACAGTGGTATTATCGTACGGGGGTTGATGCCACAACGTTATCCAAATATATCAAAATCCTTGAAAGGAAAATAAATGAATAGCATGCACCTAATCGTCTATGCCGACATGGAATGACCCACGCGTTTCTTTTTCGGAAGACGACGAGGAACGTCTATTCAAGAAATTAGATAAGGATGGACGGAAATATACAACAATTCCACTTCATGCCCCTGGAGAAACTTCTAATGGCAACACAAGCAAAGAATGGAAAGGAATGAAACCGCCAAAGGGTCGCCATTGGCGAACCGATCCTGCGATTTTGGAAGAATGGGATAATCAAGGATTGATTGAATGGTCGGCAAACGGCGTTCCGCGCAAAAAAATCTTTCTTGACGAAAGAGACGGAAAGAAAATGCAAGATATTTGGGAGTTCAAGGACCCTCAATATCCGCAATACCCAACAGAGAAGAGTTTGGATTTATTAAAGTTTATCGTTGAAGCGTCCTCAAATGAGGGAGATTTAGTGCTTGATTGTTTTGCCGGCTCCGGTACAACACTTGTTGCGGCACAATCTCTCAATCGTAACTGGATTGGAATTGATAAGTCAGAACCAGCGATTAAGGTCGTCCAAAAACGGCTCAACGATTTGCCCAGTAGCTTATTTTCAAAGGTTGAATATGAGTTCTTAAAAGAAACCTAAACTATGATGGAGCAAAAGAAAATATTCAGCGCATGGCCAATCGCAATACCTCAAAATTACATAATACTGTTGAACGAACCCACTACAGCTAACGAAATTGAGAAATTTGAGAAATCAGAAGCTAAGAGTATTCCGTATGGCGATGAAACATGGGTCGACAGATTAGTTAAAAAGTATGATATTGAGCAAGTGCTTCGAAGCGTCGGCAGGCCGGGAAAATGTGGCTGACCCCATTATTCATTATTGTTGACCCCATTATTGACATTATCATCCC
>CAZYRJ010000077.1:572-3185 GCA_964649625.1 uncultured Candidatus Saccharibacteria bacterium | reverse complement strand
TTATCATAATTATCCATCATCCATTATCATTATTTGACGCCTCTTTTAGAGATACGGTAGCTCGCCGAGAGACGAATAATTTTCGTTCAGCCCGCTCAGTTTTTGCATGTCGGCATCTTCGATTTCAAAATCGAACACATCGATATTTTCTTCCAAGTGTTTTCTTTGATTGGCTTTGGGGATGGGGACAGTACCTAGCTCTAAATTCCAACGGATTAGGATCTGCGCCGGGGTTTTGCCGTACTTAGAGGCTATCTCCTCCAGGGTGCCATCGTCGAGCAGCTTCGTTCTGGTAAGCGGGCTGTATGCTTGAATGACCATGCCTTTCTTCCGGGTGTATTCGAGCATTTGGAGGCTATATCCGAACGGGCTCCACTCGATCTGATTGACCGCCGGCACTTCATCTGTGGCTCTTATGAGGTCATCAATTAAAGCTGTTGAGTAATTACTCACGCCGATATCCTTAGCCAAGCCCTCTTTTTTGGCACGGATGAGGCCCTGCCATAATTCTATCCCCGCACCGGAAGGAGGCGGACGATGGATGAGCATCAAGTCGGCATAATCGAGTTGAAGTTCCCTGAGATTTTTCTTGGTCGCTTCGTACGCATCGTCGGTTTCTTCGACTTTCGTCACGATATAAATATCACCGCGGGCGACACCGCTTCGCTTTAGCCCTTCGGCGATGCCGGGCTGTGTTCCATAATCACCGGAAGTGTCTATCATCGGATAGCCAAGCTCGATCGCAGTTTTGATAGTGTCAGCTGTGTTCCTGAGCTGCCAAGTGCCGATGCCAAGCACCGGTATTTGATTGCCCGAGTTAAGTGCTAAGGTTTGTTGTAGGGCCGCCTCTTTTTTCCCCATTTTATAACGGTAGCTTTCTTCCATGTGTGAACGGTGAAGTTCGTGTATATCACGTCCGACGCAGAGAGCTCACCAAACTCTCATATCTCAGCATATAATATAACCTTATGCGAAAAATTATCACGACAACGTTCGTCACATTAGACGGCGTCATGCAGGCTCCGGGCGGGCCGGAGGAAGACCGTTCCTGCGGATTCAAGTACGGCGGCTGGGTGTTCCATTATTGGGACGAAATGATGGGGAAGGTCATGGACGAGTTTATGAAATTGCCGTTCGAACTTCTGCTCGGCGCCAAAACTTACGACATCTTCGCCTCATATTGGCCGACGGCCAAAAAAGATAATGAGGTAGCCGTGCCGTTCAACAAAACGACGAAGTATGTCGTTTCTCACCACAAGGATAAAAAAATCCCCTGGCAGAACTCCGTCCTTATCACCGGCGACGTTGTTGCCGAACTGAAAAAACTCAAAGAGAAAAGCGGTCCCGATCTCTGGGTCCATGGCAGCGGTAATCTCATTCAAACCCTGCTCGCCAATAATTTGATAGACCGGATGCACATTTGGACTTTCCCGGTCACTGTCGGGAAGGGCAAGCGCCTGTTTGACGGAGGAGGCGAAGGTCAGTCATGGAAATTGACCGATTCGAAAACGGCTACGACCGGCGTTATTATCGCCACTTATGAACCAGCCGGAGAATTGAAGACCGGCACGGTCGGGGAATAGGCTTTGCTCATATGTTCTCGACAAAACCATGAAAAAAGAAAAGCAGTATTGGCTATTAAAAACAGAACCCACAGCATATTCCATTGATGACCTTAAAGCAGATGGGCAAACTTCATGGAATGGCGTTCGAAATTTTCAGGCACGCAACTTTATCCGGGAGATGAGAGTGGGTGATGCCTGCCTCTTTTATCATAGCGGCAGTGAAAAAAGCGTCGTTGGTGTCGCTAAGCGTCGCGCTTCTGCGCGGAATTAATGTCGGCGGGAAAAGCATCATAAGCATGGCTGCTCTTAAAACGAGTTTCGAATCACTCGGTTTTTCGGATGTAAAAACTTACATCAATAGCGGCAATGTCATCTTTCGCTCGAAAGAAAAGGATGCGCGGAAACTGGAGGAGAAGCTCGAAACTATGCTTAAAAAAGAATACGGGCTCAAATCGCGGGTCATGATAAGAAGCTTAAAGGAGATGGAGAGGGTGGTGCAGACGATCGACCAGGCTTGCGGCGACGATAACTGGAAACATAACGTCCTATTCCTCTCCGCCGAGGCCGAAAAGAATAATTTGGTCGGTGAGCTCGTCATAAAGGAAGACATCGAAAAAATCGTTTACACCCCAGGCGTTCTTATCTGGTCGGCAAAAAAAACACAAACTGACCCGTTCCAACATGATAAAGCTCTCCGGTAAGCCCATATATCAGGAGATGACGGCCAGGAACACCAATACACCTCGCAAGTTGTTGGAGCTCATGCGGAAAATGTGACAAGGATCAAGAGTATTCTTGTAATGGCAATCAGCGGTATAATTGCTTCATGAATATTAAATCTATTACAAGCAGGAGAATAGTCATTACTATTTTGGTCTTTGTCGTTGCTTTGCTTATTGTTTATTTGGTTTCGGTTCGTCTGTCAATGAGAAATGGAGTGGCCCTATTAAACAGCCCAGGTTGGGCTGAAAACTTTGTTTGGGAATCGAACCCAAGAGTGTGGATACACAAGGATAAGACTAATCCCAATAATTTAGAGTACTTAGAT
>CAZYRJ010000077.1:0-562 GCA_964649625.1 uncultured Candidatus Saccharibacteria bacterium | reverse complement strand
CAATACAGGGACGTGGTATGGTCATCGACCACGGTTTATCCATATGAAGGATTTGGTACGGCAATCGTGGAGAAAAATTCAGGCCCCAGATGTGGACAGGGTTATCAGCCGTTTCTGTGGGAAGATTGGGCGGAAGGGCAGAATCGTTGTACAGTGGGCTATTGGCTAGAGACCAAGAGCGGCGTAAAAATGTTCAGTCTGGCCGACGTAAACAAACTAATTCAACCGGTCAATTCCGGTTCAAAAGCTGTGGCGTATCTTAGAGCCGCACAATGGCGACAAGATTTCAAAAAGGATGCGGCAGGTAAAATAATTGCCGAGACGGCGCCAACAAAAACAGGTTACCTAATCGCCGTAAAACAAGAGATGTATTCTGACTGTTTCCAACAAGGTGATTTACGGGAGCTCTGGGTAATTTATGAGACAAAGTTCAACCAAAACCGGGGTTTATACGGCGCAAATTCGATAGCGACCGAAAAAGTTCCCAATTTTAACTACGGTACTTGCCCCAGTATCCCTGCTGTGCTCCATTAGCCCTGAAAGAAAAAAAAAAAATAGTTAC
>CAZYRJ010000076.1:0-4999 GCA_964649625.1 uncultured Candidatus Saccharibacteria bacterium | reverse complement strand
CCACAATTAGAGACGCCATTCAAATTACGCACAACGCACAATCCGTTAATGAAAGGTCACGGCCGAGACTAATTTCCGGTACCGATATACTTTTCAAGATATCCGCGACCGCGGATATCTTGAAAATAGGTTGCTTGTTACTCAAGAAGAGCTCCAGTCCGCTGGTTTCCCGTCCGCTGGTTTAGGATATAGTCGAACGCTGGGCATTTACAATTCCCTACGCTGGAATGCCTGGCGGAGTAGGCAAGATGATTTTCTAAACAGGACTAACGCGTTTCCCTATACCAATTTATTGAAAATCCGCCTTCTGGACCGCTCGTGAACAAAACGTTTTGCAAACCAGTTTCATATGTAATAACTGAGTTATTACGAGTGGATATTTTGTAGGCCGATATTTCTTTTAGGCTCACTGAATTGGCAACTGAAACGAGACCGTGCGGTGCGAATACAAGCAAGTCTCCTTGAATGCTGTTGGCCACGGAAACAGCCGATTCCGAACCCCCCAACTCAGCACTGTTGTTCATAGATACGGCGAGAACATATGACTTGGTACCGGAACCGGCGAAATTGCCGTTTTGTCCAAAATCGATTTTACTTCCTGTTAGCCTATTGGCGCTGTCGACTATGATCGCGATACTTTGATTCGAATAGTTTGACGACACAGCGATATCAGTAAAGTTCGATGCTTCAAAGTTACCGTTAATCCACAGCGGACCGGTAAGAGTCAAAGTGCCCCCTCTAACTTCAAAATCACAGTTAATCTTGGCCGGTCCCAAGGTCGTATTACCGTTAACTATGTACGGGCAGGGTGATGATATGATGCCTCCTGCCGCGGCCGTTGCTTTCCAGTCCTCAATTTCTTGATCCGGAATCGAAAACGGCAATGGTTGTTGGTCCTCGCTATTTGGGAAAGAACTCCCGATAACGGTTGTGCCTGAAATATTGCTGTAGTAATACGCGTTACCGCCAACGCGCGAGTTGGTTATGCTGTGCGCGTACGCATTCGTTCCTGTTCTTATGTTATTTATTAGGCCGGTGGCACCCGTCGAAACAGCACTACCGGTTATGTTGTTGCTCGCACCGATTATGCTGCCGTTGCAGTAGAGATTGCCGATTATCGTTGATGAATTGTACATTCTCAATCCCCCGGCTCCGCACTGTACTCCATAGTTGAACGAGACGCTGTCTCCCAAAATAACTTGGTACTTGAGGTAACGAGAAAACCCGCTATTCGAGCCCACTGAAGTAACGTATTTTCCTCCCGAAATATCCGTAGATGAGGCTGTCGCTGTCATGCCGGCAATCGTCAGGGTCGTCTCCGAGGGAAGGTCCATGGCATTGAAAAGGCGATAAATATAGTCTTCTGCCACGGATCTTGCCAGAGTGTAACTTTGAAGAGAAGATTTGAGGTTATACGTCTTGCCTAAATTGACGATCGCGGGCGCCGTTATTGAAAGCAAAAAAGACGTAGTTATGATAAGCATAACGAGTGCGATCACAATCGATGTCTGGCCAGTCTTGTAATGTGTTTTCTTCACGTTGTGGATCTAAAAGCGGCCCAATGCCACTGTTAAGTAAAATTTGTCGACTCTAACGGCAAGTGTACTGCTGGCCTGTATTGAAAGCTCGATTTTGATGGCGTTTGAGTACGTGGTATTGACTCGCCTAAAGATGAGCTCGGTGACCTTCGCGTCCGCCGAAGTAAGCGGCCCGACGTAAGTCCCGTTTCTGTCGAATTTCACAGCCCCATTCTGAAGGTAAAATTTGATAGTTTCAGATAGATCATTGTCATCCGTTGCGTTAAGTGCCAATACACCGGGACTCGCGTTTAATGTACTGCCGAGGAGATCAATGCTGTCCGCGTTGCGAATTGCCCTGTCGAGTCTGTCGAGAAGTGTTGTGATCGACGCAATTTCGGCATTAGAATACCGAGATTGCGTATAAGCTGTGTTCAGACTAAAGAAGAAGTTGCGCACTGTCATAATTAAGATCACTACGATTGCCGCGTAAAAGATTACTTCGACGAGTGAGAAACCTCTTGTTGTACGATTACAGATCATCATTTTATGATTCGTACAAATCAAACACATATAACCGCACACTCGCAGTTGTGGTCGCATTGTTGTTCAGATATCCGACGTATACTGTCGCGAGCTTCGATCTGTCATCCGCCGTACCCGACTCGGCGATGTTATCCGAGGCGTCGCGATAAACCGGTTCAAAGATAACGTACCGATCATAGACGCCGTCGACCTGGACTGGAGTTGTGCTCGTTACCCAGGCACTTCCATTCCAGACAAAATAATATTTAGTGTTCGGATTAAGAGATGAAATGTTGGACCAGCTTCCGTCTCGAAGCAGATACACGGCCTCGGCGCCCTCTGCGAGCAAATAGGACGACTTGATGCTAGCCAAGTTCTTCGTCCAGGAATTGACGTACAGATTGAGCGTCGTAAGCGAACCGACAAAGACTAACGAAATTATCGAAACAGCGATAACTGCCTCTATCAAAGCTATTCCCTGTTGTCGCTTGATGGTCATTTCGATATGGGCATGTTAATTACCCTCACCATACAAAGCCTGCACCTCTTCAAGGGACAACGATCGCGTGCCGTAGATTCGGACATCATCAATGTAGCCTTTAAAATCCAAATGCCCCGACCAAATGGCATCGCCGATAACAATGGTCGTATTGGTTGCCGCGTAGAGGGTTGTCGCTTTACTGGCAACCTCGGCGCCATTCAAATAGACTTTGACGACAGAGCCATCGAATGAAATAGCCACATGATGCCAGGCGCCGAGCGTTACACTGCCTCCACTAACCGAATTACCCCACCAGTTCGCAGTAACGTTTGAGTTGCAGATCATCAATTCCCACAGCCGAGCGCTAGATTCTGAACCCCATCTGGCAACGCCGTAGCAATTTGACGGCGGAAATTGATCAATTTTAATCCACGCCGAAATTGCCCGGGGTCGATTCGTTGCGCCGTCGTAAGGCATTGCCGAAATGGAAACCGCCCGATCGCCAGAACCGTCAAAGTACAGAGAGCTTAGCCCCAGCTTTCCGGGCGCCCAGATAGCGCCGGTTATATTAAAATCTTTTTCCCACGGAGTGCTATCGTAAGCAATGGATCCTGAATTTTCATCTAGGGCCACATGCGCGCTCAGTCGAATATCGGCGCTTTCGAGAGGTGAGAGCGTACTGCCCGGGGCAATCGACTCGACGACGGTAACAACTCCGGTGCGCTCAACCACAAGAGTTGCGTTGCGGTCGGTATCGGTCGCTTGAGAGATTATTATCGATCCGAATTGTTTAGGCTCCCCGGTAATCTTTTGAAAAATAACGTCCGGATTGCCGTCGCTAAACGAGATGTCGCTGATAATCGCTTTGTTGTTAAGCGAAGTAACTTCATTGCTAGATTCTCCGGCTGAATAAGTACTGCCCTTGAACAGGGTTATTTGGCTGGGTTCAAAATGTATCCCGTAGACGACCGCGTCTTTTGACGATGTTGCAAGCGAGCGCGCCTTTTCCAACTGCATCTGGACCGAGGTAAGTGCTTTTTTAAAATCAGCGTCTTCGCCAGTCTTAACAATAAGCCTAAAGACGCCCATACTGCTGCTCAAAATAATTGCGCCTATGCCGAGCGCTACTAATATTTCGACAATCGAAATTCCCCGTTTTTTGAGCGTTTCTGTCATGTCAATCTATGTGTTGCACGGCTGCTGCGACCAGGTAACTCGCTGCGTAATTTCAGCGGCAGTGAAATGGCCTACGAACCGGCCAACCTCCATGTAGTTGTTGCATACGCCGCCATCGCCTTGCATCAGTTCCGGGTTGACTTCGACGCGGAATACCATGATGTATTTCTGCCTATCGGCCTGTACCCAGTACCAGTATCCGTAATTCCTTTGAGTAACATCAAAACTAGGGTCCTTTGGCCACCAGTCAGGATAAAAACCTTCAGTATAGATGCCGCCTTTTGGGTCTCCAGTACACGTTAAAGCCGGCTTGATATTTCCGTCAAGAAAGCCATCACTGAATGAGCTGTCGGCAGTTCCCCCGTATGGAGCGTCTGAATCGCCGCACGGGTATTTTTTGAATTTAGAATAATACAATTCCAACGCTGTCGTAAAATCTTGAACGTTTACGAATCTGTAAGCGTCTCGAGCTTTTCCCTTATAACGGGAAACATTTATGACTATAACCGCAGCCAGGATGGCGATTATAGCAACGCAAATTAACAATTCCCAAAACGTGAATCCGCGTGAACTGCGCACTCTCATGAAGTCAATTATAATGCCGCTCGGCTTGAATGTCTATTGCCTGGGCTTCCGCCATCGAGATTATGCCATACATTAAAATAGGGATGAGCCCTAATAGCCGAGCCTGCGCCCTCAATACGCCGCGCTCTCTGTTCATGCAACACTAAAACTGCCCACACCTTCCGGCAAATGGCTTTTAACACTAAAAATATTTTTGCCGAGTCACACTTGAGCAAGCACTTGCCTGATTTGTTGACCAAACCTCTAAAGGGGCGACGCGTCTCTTCTTACAAGACTGACCAATCCGAGCAAAACGACGGCCCCGAGGACCGATGTCAAAATGGAAGCTATGACCCCGCCCTCTTGGATCCCAAGCCAACCAGTTATGTAGCCGCCGATCAGTGCCCCAATGATCCCGACGACGATATTTCCGATTACACCAAAGCCCCTGCCCTGCATTATGAGCCCGGCCATCCATCCCGCGATAAGACCAATGATCAAAAAATATATGATAGTCATGGTACGTTGTAAGTTTCTAGAAATTTGGTGACGTAGTTGTTCCTCCATTTGTGCCGTTCAGTTCGTCATCTTCAACATCAGAGCCTAAATCATTTCTTATCGGTACAATATTATTGATGGTCGTAGTGGATTGACTAGCCGCCCCTGGCGTTCCCTCTCCAGTGTTCGGTGTCCCCGGCGTATTCGGTCCGCGAAGCAGGAAATACCCGATTGCGAG
>CAZYRJ010000075.1:0-5074 GCA_964649625.1 uncultured Candidatus Saccharibacteria bacterium | reverse complement strand
AAAAATCAAAATGCAAAATGACAAATTAAAATTCAAACTTTTTATTTTTGAACTGTCATTTTGATTTTTACACTTTGATATTTACACTTGTATTATAGCACTTTGTTTCCAAACTATAGACCGGTTAGCGACGCAATTGCATCACCGTCTCGGAGCTTCATTATCCGGACTCCCTGGGTTTGCCTGCCAATCTCGGGAATCTCGGCGACATTGACTCGAATAACCTGACTCTTCTTTGATACGGCAACTATCTCATCAGTCTCTTCCGGCGATACGACCTTAGAAGCGATAACCACGCCCGTTTTTGAAGTAACCTTGGCGGTTTTAATGCCGGAGCCACCGCGTTTTTGGGTCTTATATTCCGACAGTTTGGTCTTCTTTCCATAACCCTTTTCCATGATGACGAGAAGGTCCGCGTCCTTGACGGTCTTTCGGACAATATCAGCGCCGATGATATGGTCGCCTTTCGCAAGCTTCATCGCCCGGACGCCGCCTGCGGCCCGTCCCATCTCGCGCAAATCGGATTCCTTGAACCGAATCGATTGGCCTTTTGCCGTCGCCAAAACGCAGTCGTCGCCTTTTTGCGCGAACGAGGCGGAGACAAGCTCATCGGACGGATGAAGCTTGATAGCTATCAAACCGGAACGCCTGACGTCGTGGAAGCTTTCGGCCGCCACTTTTTTACCGACGCCGTCTTTCGTTATCATTACAAGCGACAGCTCGTTATCTTTAGTGCTTTTAGGCATGGGTAAGACCGAGGTCACCTTTTCCGTACTTTCTATTGAGAGGAAATTCATTATAGATTTACCCTTGGTCGCTCTTCGCCCTTCCGGAATCTCGTACATCTTGATCTGATAAACCTTGCCTTTATCAGTGAAGAACAAGAGATCGCTATGGGTCGAAGCCGTCAGGAGTTTTGTAACGAAATCCTCTTCTTTGGTATCGAGGTCCACAACGCCGACGCCGCCTCGCTTCTGCTGGCGATACTCAGACGGGTTGGTGCGCTTGATGTACCCGCCCTGGGTCAAAACAAGCACGCTGTCCTCGTCAGGTATCAGGTCTTCTTCGTTAAATTCCTTGGCATTATGCTTGATTATCTTCGTTTTTCGGTCATCGCCGTATTTTTCCGCGACCTCTTCGAGTTCGCTCTTAACGACTCCGAGTATCTTCTTGGGATGATCCAAAAGGTCCTTCAGATATTTGATAGTCGCCTGCACAGCTTTTAACTCATCCTCAATTTTCTTTCGTTCCAAGCCGGCCAGCTTCTGAAGGCGCATATCCAATATCGCCACAGCCTGTTTATCCGAAAACTTGAAGGTCTTTATTAAGCCCGCCTTCGCATCCTCGACATCTTTGGATTTCTTGATGAGCTTGATTATCTCGTCGATATGATCCAGTGCCTTGGTCAAGCCAAGCAAAATGTGTTCCCTGGCCTCCGCAACGCCGAGGTCGAACTCGGTCCTTCGGCGGACGACTTCGACGCGATGCTCGATAAAGCTCGCCAGGATGGCCTTTACGGAAAGCGTTTGCGGCACGCCTCCCACAAGCGCGACCATGTTGAAATGGAACATTTCCTCAAGCTGTGTGTGTTTATACAAGAAATTCAGTATCTTTTCGGGGTAACTGCCCTGCTTCAGATCGATAACAACGCGAATATCCCTCGTCGATTCATCGCGCAGGCCCTTTATCCCCTCAATCTTCTTTTCCCTGACCAAATTGGCGATCTGAATGATGAGCTCGGCCTTGTTGACTCGATAAGGTATCGAATGGATGATGATCTGGAAGTTCCCCGCCTTATTTTCGATTATCTCAGCTACGCCGCGGGTTACGACACCGCCACGGCCCGAGCCGTAAGCATGATGCAGGTCTTTGGCTCCGAAAACTATTCCTCCCGTTGGAAAATCGGGTCCCTGGATATGTTCAAGCAGATCCTCCGTAGTGGCATCCTTGTTTTCGATAAGCTTGACCGTGGCCGCGACGATTTCTCTTAAATTATGAGGCGGGATATTCGTCGCCATACCGACAGCGATGCCGAGTGTCCCATTGAGAAGTAGGTTGGGGACGCCCGCGGGAAGAACCGTCGGTTCTTTTTTGGTCGCGTCGTAGTTGGGCCGCCACAGAACGGTCTCTTTTTCGAGGTCCTTCAGGAGTTCGCTCGAAATCCGAGACATCTTTGCCTCCGTATACCTCATTGCTGCCGGGCTGTCTCCGTCGACTGAACCAAAATTTCCCTGACCGATTATCAGTGGATACCTGAAAGAAAATGTCTGCGCCATCTTGGTTAGAGTGTCGTAGACGGCAATATCACCGTGCGGGTGATATTTTCCGAGCACGTCTCCAACGACTGCCGCAGATTTTCTAAATTTGGCTGAGGCGACCAACCCCATCTCGTGCATCGCGTAAAGAATACGCCGATGGACGGGCTTCAAGCCGTCGCGTACATCCGGCAGGGCGCGCGATGTTATAACCGACATGGCATAGTCCAAATAGGACTCTTTCATTTCGGTCGTGATATTTCGTGGGACAATGCCCCTATCGGGCTCTATTGGAGCCTTATTTTTATCTGCCATACAGTTTTAGTTTAACATAAAGAGGTCTAGATTTCAAAGGCTAGAAATAGAGTACCTGGCTAAAATAACGTTGTCTAATAACGCTATTCTGTGGATTCGCTTTCTATAATCCTTGAAGCCTGTTCTTCAGTCGACGTCGCATCGGAAGAAGACGCGGTATCTTTGATCGCCTCTCCAACCGATGCAAAATCGGTCCGCATTGTTTCCCAAAAATCCCCTATCGCTTCGCCCGCCTGAACGATAGGCCCTACATCCTTTTCAGCAGCCGCTGGCGATGGAGAACCCGTATCATAAAATCTAATGGACACCCACAAAAAAAATATTACCGCGGTTATCGAAAAAGTGCTGGCGACCAAAATCCGCCTGCGGCTCACCTCAGGCAGTTTCCGTAGTTCTTCTATTTTATCGATCAGTGACATTTAGGTCGCCGAAATTACGACTAAATCGGCTTCTTTACCCTCCAAATCTTTTTTCTTGATAGTAAGCTTGTCGACTGCCGACGCGCTCTCTTCGCCGGCTTCCTTAAAGAAAGTCTTAAGCGCGTTCTTATCGCTATCCGCTGTTAAATTATAGTGCATCGGGATAACTATTTTTGGCTCCAGCTTAACAGCCAGCTTATAAGCATCGGCAGGATTCAAAACACCGTCGCCTCCGATCGGCACAAATAGGATATCGATATCCTCTTCTCTGGCTTGAAGCATTTCCATTGGCAGGCTTTTTTCCGATTCAAGGGCGCCAAGAAAACAGAGTGACATTCCCTCCATGGTAACCCCGAAGACGGTATTGATCTTTTTTTCGCCGCCATAGCCGGACGATGAACGCCAGCCTTTGATGAAAATATCCCTTACCTCGTACTCGCCCGGGCCGGAGATCAGAATGGGCTCCCGATCACCGAAAGAAAGCTGATCTACTCCGTTCATATCGGGATGGTTGAGCGAAACGAGAGCGATATTGGCGCCAAATCGGGTCGATTTCAGCTTTGACTCTTTTGATATCGGGTTGAAAGCTACGATCGCCTCGCCGAACTGAACTTTAAAAAATTCGCCGCCGTGATAAGTGATGATCATAAAATTAGCTTATTAGCTTGTAGCTAGGATAGCTTTATTGCTCATTGGATGAGTGCAGAATAGCAAATATACAGGAATTAAAAAAGTGCGGCTGAACCGTTCTCATTATTAAAAAGCCAGACGCTCCAACAATAGGTGCGTCTGGCTTTTCACATGCGATTATTGGCCCATAAACGATAGGGTCATTTTCTGCTCCTTAGGATCGAACAACGTTATCTTGAACGAATACGTCTTGCCAAGTTCGAGAGTTGAGTGCAGTTTCTCCTCGCTTCCGAATTCGGAAATGTGGACCAAGCCGGCCACGCCTTCTTCGATTGAAGCCAGAGCGCCATGACGGTTGAATTTGATTACCACGGCCTTAACGACGTCATCCTTTTTGTATTTAGTGCTGGCATCGATCCAAGGGTTGGGCTTCAGAGCTTTGATCGAGAGCGAAACCTTGCCGTCCTTTACCTCGATTACCTTAGCTCGGATGCGGTCGCCCACTTTGAACATCAGGCGGGGATTCTCAACCAAACCCCAGTCCATTTCAGAGATATGAACCAAGCCTTCAAGACCCTCCTCAACCTTAAGGAACAAGCCGAAGTCCACAATACCGGTAACCTCCCCTTCGACTTCGTCACCTACCGCGTATTTGCTGACCAATTTTTCTTTATCCTTTTCTTCAAAAGCCTTCTCCGAGAATATCAGCTTGTTCTCTTTGGGTGAAACCGAAATGATCGAAAGGGTCAATTTCACGCCGACCAGCTTCTTAAGCTCGTCGTAGATCTTATCCTTGTCGCCGTCCGGCACGCGCGGATAGTGTTCGGCCTTAAGTTGGGAGGCTGGCAAGAAGCCCTGCACACCCTGCCATTCGATTATCAAACCGCCCTTGTTTGCCTCTGACGGTGCCAATTCAAGCGGGCGCTTCTCTTTCAGAATCTCCTCGGCCTCGCTCCAAACCATGGCTTGGCGAGCTTCTTTGAGGGACAATTCGATGTAGCCGTCGTCGTTCTCCGGCTCGACAACCTTAGCGGAAATTTTATCACCAGGGTTAACCTTTTTGATGATATCCTTGGCAACGATATATTCGCGGCCATAGATTATACCTGTACCGTAGGGCTTTAAATCTACGAAAACTTTTCCCTTGCCTAAGCTGATCACCGCTCCCTCTACGATATCGCCTGCATTTGGAATACCCTTGATTTGATTGACCAAGGGCGACATTGGCGAGTCTTTCTTCGACTCTCTGGGGGCCTGGTCCAATTCGACCTCCCCAGCGGCTACTGTTGTATCCATTAAAATGTAGGGTAGATTTCGGCGCTAACTGCAAAGAAGGAACGCGTCGAGATTATTCAACCCTTTAGCTCCGGTCTGAAACCGAAAGCGCTTTTAAACTAAAAACGGACTAGGTCCGGTGCGTGCATCCTACACCATAGTATGACTAATGTCCATATT
>CAZYRJ010000074.1:0-5210 GCA_964649625.1 uncultured Candidatus Saccharibacteria bacterium | reverse complement strand
AAGAAACGTCGCTGGAAATACGGTCGCTCATGACGATGAATTTCCGCTCGAACAAGCCCTGACTGCCGCAAAGCTCATCGAGCTTTTCGTCGCTCAACCCGCCCTCCTCCAGAGCGACAAGAGCCGCGTCAGGTTTTTTCTTTCGAAGAGCGTCGAGAATTTCCCGCGCTTTGGCCCGAGCTTTCTGCCAATCGTTACCGTAAATTAGATACAGCATAGCTTCTTAAGCTGCAACAGCTTCTTTAGCTTCTCAAGTTTTATAATGGTCGAAAATTTACTTTATGGCTGATCGCCGCTTCCTAGCTTCACGTAAATTTTTGACCAACTCTGATAAATAGTCATCAACCTCTCCAGTCATGTGCCTTACCAACTCGTCGGCAATTTTATAATCGGGCGGGCTATCTTTGAGACGATCAAACAGTTCGACAATTTTCTCCCTTAATTGCATTGCTTCGGCTTGAACACCACGAGACTCAAACTTTTCTTGTGACATATAACTTTGCTTAATTAATAATCATTTAAGCTATAAAAGATCCGTGAAGCTTATGAAACTACTGAATCTTTTTCATCTCTCCCCAATTCGCTCCCGTCTTTGCATCGGCGATTATCGGCACACCCTTCGCGGCAACAGGGTCAAGCACAGTTTCCATGATTTTTTTTAGTTCGGGGGTGACTTTATCGACCAGTTCGGTTTTTATTTCGTAGACCAACTCATCATGAACTTGGAGCTCCAAAAACACCTGTTCATCCAGTTTGTTTTGGATTATCCATTGATCGGCTCGAACCATCGCCAACTTGATGATATCGGCTTCGGTGCCTTGTATCGGCGCATTGATGGCCATTCTTTCGGCGGCGGCTTTGATAAAAGGAAGTTTGGAATTGATTCCCTCAAAATATCGGCGGCGTCCGAAAACCGTTTCGGTATACCCGCGCTTAGCAGTCTCAACCTTAACATCGTCAAGATAAGCCGCCAAGCCGGCGAAAGCCTTGAAATAGGAATCGTAGAAAAGCTGGGCCTCTTGCCTATTGCTCCCTAAATTTTTTTGCAGGGCGGAGACCCCCATACCGTACATCACGCCGAAATTGATGACCTTGGCACGGCGGCGCATTTCTTTGTCCACCTTGTCGATCGGCACATTGAAAACCGCCGCAGCCACCGCAGTATGAATATCTTTCCCCTCTTTGAAGATCTTTATCAGTTCTCTATCGTCTGAGAGAAAGGCGGCGATGCGCAATTCTATTTGAGAATAATCGAGCGCCACCAAAGAAAATCCGGGCTCGGCGACGAACGCATTTCTGATGCGTAAACCGAGTTCGCTGTGATGCGGTATGTTTTGAAGATTCGGATTTTCCGACGACATCCGCCCAGTCGTTGTCCCGGCGGAGAGAAAATTGGCGTGAAGCCGGCTGTCCTTTCCGATGATCGGGATGACATTATCAATGTAAGTGCCGAGCAATTTGGCGTGTTCCCGAAATTCCAAAATGAGCGGAATTATCGGGTGTTGGTCGGAAAGCTTGGCCAATTCGGACTCGCGCGTCGACAATGCCCCGCCAGCCGTCTTTTTTTGGCCCTTGGCCTTGAGACCAAGCTTTACGAAAAGGATCTCGCCCAACTGCTTCGGCGACGAGATGTTGAACTGAATTCCCGCCTCGGCCCAGATTTTTTTCTCGAGTGTTTGTAGGTTCGCCCGGTATTCTTTGCCGAGCTTGGTCAAGTATTCCTTGTCCACGCGCACCCCATGCTCGTTCATCTTAGCAATGACTGGTATAAGCGGTTTCTCGATCTCCTCATAAACGCGCTCCAAGCCCTGTTTTTTTATCTCCCCGCGGAAATAACCGAGCGCATCTTGAAACTTCTCTTTCCTCGTATATGTCCTGATATCATCCAAAGTCGGATTGGTCAGGGTGGAATTGAGAAGCCAAAGCATGATGGCGGCTTGTTTCAATTCATCGCTTCCGACGGACTCGACCACTTCCTCGCTTTGGACCGTCACCTCGCCAAACGGGAGCGCCCCCAAGGCCGCGCCTGCTCCCGCCCGGCCATTACCCTTTAGGGCATCGCGCAATCTTTGGCCCATTGTCCGGAATTCATACAGTCCGAATGCGTCGTCGGCTTTCGAAAGATCGACTTCCTCAGACCATCTTTTCTCGGGCAATTGAAAATCAATGGGCGCGTCGAACCTGATCGACGCCAAGATCTTGCTGAACTCGGCCTCTTCTTTATTTTCCTTGAGCAGGGTTATTATCCGGTCTTTTATCCCGACTTCGGCAAATACTTTGTTGTCCTTGGCTTTATCGATAGCACGATATATCTCTTCGATCGAACCGAAATTTTGGATGAGCAAAGAAGCGGTTTTCTCCCCGATACCTTTAACGCCGATGATGTTGTCCGAGGGATCGCCTCGAAGCCCTTTGAAGTCGGGCAGGAGTTTCGGACCAAAACCGAACCTTTTTACGACCCCTTCCTCGTCGTACATAACCGTGTCCGAGAGGCCCCGCTTCAGCGTGTAGACGCGGACTTTTTTGTCGCTGACGAGCTGTAATGTATCCATATCGCCCGAAGCGATAATAATATCGATATCCTCGCGGTCTTTTAGTCTATCAACGATTGTTCCTAAAATATCATCGGCCTCGAAACCCTCCTTATCGTATATCGGCACGGAAATCGACGTCAGAAGATCGCGGGATTTTATGAGCTGGGCAACAAGCGCATCATCAGTCTTGGCCCGACCCATTTTATATTCCTTATAGACTTCATGCCGATGCGTGGGCTTCGGAAGATCGTAGGCGGCGATGACCCAGTCTGGTTTAAGATCGTTGACGATCTTAATTAACATTGTGGTCAGACCATACAAAGCTCCCGTCGGCTCGCCTTTTGAAGAGGCGAACTCCGGGAGCGCGTGATAGGCCCGATGAATGATGGCGTGGGCGTCAAGCAATACCAGACGTTTGGTTTTGGAATTTTTTGCATCCGGCATGGTTTGAGTATAACGCAACAGAAAAGAATTAAGAATACGGCTATGAGAACCGCATAATAAATTGGAACCAACTTAGGACACTGACTTAACGGCATTATTTAATTGTTGAAAATCTGTACGCTCCCCTATTTTATTTTTTACGCATAACTTTTCAAGATATCCGCGATCGCGGATATCTTGAAAAATATTGAGTTGATAAGGTTGAATTGTGTATAAATTCATTTCAAGATGCGACGAGCGAGAAGAACACGCCAGCTTCAGAGGAAGCTGAAAGAGGGGGAGACAAGCGCACAACGAGCTTCTTGTAGGGCTCGAACAACCCCAAAAGAGTCGGGGGATTTATGGAGGCGCAAATAAAAAACCGACCTCTGGGTCGGTTGTTCCGTGGCTGAACGATCTACCACTCTTCCGGATATTCCTCCGGATATTCGCCTGTGTAGACGTCCCGCCCGCTGTAGTAGTTCTCGAGGGCCTTCTCATACAATTGAGCCCTCGCGATGTCCTTTAAGTTCTCATTAAAGGCGTGCTCGCGGTACGGCGCGACGTACTTGAGACCGCCGGGGAGGGCGGCATAGGTACTTGGCGTAACCATCCCTCCGGCTGTAACACAGCCGGCCTGGATTTGCCTTCCTCCATGCGCTCTATGCCGGCGCTCGCCTTTTATCGGAAACGATGCGCTTCGGGAACTCGCTCTTTTGCCCGACGCCGTCGTCACCTGAGCACCCGGCGAGTTGACCACGTTGATCGTGGTATTGTTAACGGTGCCTTTGTTGCGGTCGATCACCTGCCCAGGTCTCGACGGTTGGAATCGGTGCACAACACGTTCGCCTTTTTTCGGCGGAGGTACATCCTCGAAATCCTCGAGGAGAACGTCTTCCCAACCGGGACCGATAATGACAGCCAAAGCCCCGCCGTCAGCCCTGGCGATGGCTATCGGACGCCGCCCTTCCCCTCGGGGATCCTTCTGTTCAGGTTGAGAAGGTGGTGCAGGCAAGACCACGGTCTCGCCGCAGGCCACGTCCTGGATTTGACCCGTCTGATTGGTTCCGGTTTCGAGTTCGGCGAGACGATGCCGAAGGGCTCGAATCTCGGCCTCTTGGGCCTTGATTCGGTCCGACTTTTCGCCGGCGTAGGCCGGAGCGGTAACTATCAATGCGATTACTAAGCCGATGAGGCTCTTCGTTTTCATTGTACTTTCCTTTCTGTATTTTGTTTGGTTGACCTTAAGCGGGCAGTCTTGAAACGGCAACATTGGATGTGCCGTTGCAGAGGTGCATCGAAGAGTTAAGCATTGCTTACCCCCTCTTATCACCTGCCGCCGCGGCCAATCCAAATTGCCTCATTCAAAGCTTTTGCGCGCCGAAGGCAGCGTTAAAGCATCCAGGCTCTACTTTGCACACCTTGAAAAAATTGTCAAGCCGATTACTCGGTTGGGCTTGGTATTTTGATCTGCCGAACATTTTCTGAAACAAACTTAAAATCAATGTTTTGCGCGTCTTTCGGAAGGATTTCCGCGACATTTTCCCGCCATTCTATGAAAATAATGTTACCGGGATCGGTCGCAAGGTCGCCAAATTTTAATCCCGCCAACTCTTTCCCGCTTTTTAACCGATACGCATCGATGTGGACCATCCGTTTCCAAGGTTTGCCCGCCAAGTCATAGGTCTTGATGATGACGAAAGTCGGGCTAGTTATTTTGTCGACTACGCCAAGCGCCCTGGCACACGCTTGGACGAAAGCGGTTTTCCCGGAACCCAAATCGCCGGAAAGACCGACGATTGTCGCGCGTCCCGCTCGAGCTTCGAGCTCGCCCATGAACCTTTGCGCTAGGATTTCCGTCTCGGCAAGTGATCTACTGGTGAATTCCATGCAACCATTCTAAGCAAAAAGCGGAAAATTATAAACAAAAGACGCACTGGAAACTTTTCCAGTGCGCCGTGTAGCGTACAAATAACTGTAACTGCTATTGCTGCCAATCGTCCGGACGGACTTCGTAGGTCCGGTCTTCGGCATCCAAGTCCCTGACCGTGGTGGCCAAGAGCTGAAGCGCCCTTCGGCCAACCATCCGCTTCACCTGCTGTTCTTCCTCGAACTGCGGGTAAGGCGGTGTAAGTTCCGGACCTCGACGCCCCATCACGAATGTTCCACCGACTTGGTAAACCATTCCTTTGGGTCTTCTGTGAGCGACTGCCTGGGCAACCGGTTGCTCTGACCTCGGGGCGAGTTTCGGGA
>CAZYRJ010000073.1:0-5308 GCA_964649625.1 uncultured Candidatus Saccharibacteria bacterium | reverse complement strand
ACAATCAAATAAATTATACAGGCAAAAAGGGTGTGCATATTCCTAAAGACGTTAACCGACTTCACATATTTGAAATGGAGAAACCGCTGGGTATATGTTTGTACGGTCATCGATCTTTTTTCGAGAGAAGTCGTCGGTATCTCGATTAAAACAAATCATTCGGCATTGCTGGTTGCAGAAGCGTTGCTGAATGCTCTCACTACCAATCCAGTGCCGGTAATCATCCACTCTGATCAAGGCAGTGAATACAAATCAAAATTGTTCCGTTTAATTGTACGCGATTACAAAATCTCGCAGTCGATGTCGAAAAAAGGCTCGCCATGGCAAAACGGATATCAGGAATCATTCTTTGGCAACTGGAAGGTTGATATCGGAGAAATTAACCGATTCGAGACGATGGGTGAGCTCGTCGCCGCACTTTACAGGTCGATCTATTATTACAATAACTTAAGGATTCATACTTCGCTCGGCATGCCACCGAAAAGGTTTTCAGAAAAATTTGCTCAAGAAAAACAAATCAAATACAATACAATTCAAGAGAAACTAACTGTCTAGGAAAAGGGGGACACTTCAAAGGCATCGAGAACAATCTTCCACTTTGCAAAAAGAGATATATCAGTTGGTAAATTGGCGTCCGCAAAAACGTTAACAATTTCGTGCGTGCTGAAATGCTCGCCTATAATGCGAGCCAGCTTTTCTTTAACCGCAATTCCAAACTTGATAGTCATAATAATCGTAATTTATTCCATAAATCTACTCTTATTTTGCCTTTTTTCAATTATGTAGGTACATGGAGGTAACCCTTCGTAATGATCGAGCTATCAAAACCATTAACTTAATTATTCTTCTTTGTGATCACCAAAACCGACTCAAGAATAATATCGTTGTCGTTGCCGAGCACTTTAATGTCCCGCGGTTCAAGATGCCATTCCATTTGATTAAGAGAGGATGCTTCATCCAATAACTCTTGCCATTTTTTAAAGGATTTTTCAAGAACTGGCAATTGTGTGGCGACTGCAGCTTGCTGAATGGGATAAATTCTAAATTCTCCTTTCTCCTTGAGAGAAGAAACAGCATTATCGATAATTTTTTTAATATCCATACTCGTCTCTCCTCCCCAAACAGCATTAGAAACAGAGCCGACAGAAACAATATAGTCTATACCATGAATTGGTAAAGTGTTTTCATAACTGCCGCGGATAATACGGCCTTGGTGCGTATTTTCCAAATCATCTCTTACCTCCAAATCCATTCCATAGGCTTCTTGAGTCAACCCCTTGGAAATACAGCTATCAATAAATTCAGCCTCTCCGCAACCTAAATCCAAAATCTTTTTCCCTCGAATATCGTCCTCACTTAGCCCCAGCCCTTTTAAATAGCGATTGAAGGTCTCCTCTCGCAGTATTTCCTTTGGTTTAGGAGTATCTTCCTCTTCGAGTTGTTTCCTTTCAGCAATTTTAGATTCCACGTATCGATGGAAACTATCGCTCCACTCGTTTTTCGACAAGGATATTTGCTGGCTTAAAAATTCTGGAGTGATTTTATTCTCGACTCCTTCGAAGTGAGGACTTGAAGCTGCTTGTTCTATGCTCATACTTATTAGATGATTATTCCTCATCAGAAATTGCCTCTAATTGTTCGACAGTTAAATCACCATTTATAAAGTTGCTCTTTATCCAATCCGCCAAAGCCCTCATTTCGGCCTGTCTTTTTGGAAGCTCCGCTACGCACTGTTCTCTCTCTTTTACATCCGCTTCTTCAACATTAAAACGGCGTCTAGTCTCATCATCAACGGATGAAATCTCAAATCCATCTGCCGCAAATTCACTCACTCGCAACTTCAAATTTTCGGGTAAATTATGAGTTGTATTGAACAACTCGACAGCCTTGGCGGTTTTTTCGCGCAACCTCTTGTTTTGCTCTACCCATTTTTTGTACTCCTCTGTTTCGTCGTTATTAACAACGTCTTTTTCTATGGCCCAATAATCTTCCTCTTCAAAGCCATGATAAGGCGCATCAAAGTCAAACGAGATACCTTTATTTTCGGCAGCTTTTTCAAACGCCTTTACTTCTCCGACAAATCTCTCTTTGGGTCTGCCGAGGGCCGAGAAAGAAATCCATGGATAAGGCATTCCCCATTCATCAGAATGTCCTTCGCAAGACTGTTCGGTCGTCAATCCCAAAAGATTGAAACCGATAACTGCTTCTTTTATTCCATTTTCTATTCCTTTACCCTTTGCATCGGTCCAAGTTTCTACCTCCTTCGCCATTTTTTCCCATTCCTCAGTTCGTTTCTCCATTGACTCCTTTTCTTTGCTTTGCTCATTAGAAAACGGCTTATCAACCTCGTTGTTTGTTGGCATTTTTTCAATCATATAAGCAGATTACTTTATAAATCTTCCATTAAAGATTATACAACATTTTCGTGTTACAATTCATGTAACAGATAAATTTCAAGTCCATGTCTCCAGAGGACCAACCAAAACCCACGTCAGAACAACTATCAAACCCCCAGCAGGAAGAGGATGTTATTATTCCCGATCAATACAAAGATTTACCAAGCGAAGTGGTAGAAGAAATGTGGCAAAATCCAATATATGCAGATGAGTCAAAAAATGAAACTGAAAAAGAGAGGAGGGAAAAAACCATACAGAAGATAAAGGAGGCCGAGCAAACCAGAGAACAAAACAAAGAAATGCAGATGGCGAACAGATATGCAGCTCTGCCAGAAAATATGAAGCAAATGTTTCGTGAGGCTCAGAAGGATGTCCCCTCAATTCTGTCTCAATGCATTAGAGGAGACAAGCAAATTGACGGTTTAAGTCGGGAGGAAGAGTTCGTGCTCGCCAAATTGAAATCCGCGTATGAAGAGCATAAAAAAACTAACCCCGATCGACCATTTCATTTTGAATTGGGAAAAGCTGTAGATAAAAAAACATATGATAACCTAGCGCAACGGCTGGCCTTTAAGGTCTTGGAATCAAAGCAAAATTTAATGGACCAAAATCAAGCTAACGAAATACGAGCATCGTTAGAAAGTCCTATCCAAGAGATAAACCGCGAGGGTTTACTGCTGGCCGATGAAAATTTAGAAGGCGTGGCATCTGAACCCGAGCAAGTCGATAATCCTGAATCTGCTGAAAAAGAGAGACAAACGCGAGAAGAAGTAAAAAAGTTTTTGGGAATAGCTCTCGTTGACGAAAGCTTTAAAGGATTAATTGACAGGTACCGAAACCATCGAATAGCCTCAGAAACCCCCGAAGAAACTGCCGAGCGACAAGCTATGAACGACTTGCAAATTGTCTCCAGAATGGGCTCGAGTATGTATGATCTTATTCATCAATCGGGTATGAAATACAATGAGGTTACCGATGGGATTTCCCGTCCCGACAAAGAAAGCTTCGTAGCGAACTTTAACACTGAAATTGCAGACAGATTAGTTAATAGAGTTCAATCGGTATCAAGAGTTCGGCGAATTACAGAAGAGGAATTGATTCGAGGCGGACAGCCTGATCAGGCGGCTGGCTTCGTCTGGTTTAAAGGAAATGCACAGAGGCCGCCTGACGCCAGAGAGGTAAGATTATACGTAAATGCCAGTCCTGAAGGAACTGAAAAAGTGGCAGAACATCTTGCAAAACTATCTGATCAGTTGGACCAAAACAAGATTCGCTTACAATTTAAATTTAGAAAAGACCTCGGAGAGTATGACAGAACGGATACCTGTGTAGCCTATGTTTATCTGCCTAAGGGTACAACTCCCGAACAAAAAGCTCTGTCTGATCAATGGGTTGATCGGATTAAACAAGCAATGTCTACTGTACCGAAAGATTCAGTCCGTAAGCAAAACTCATTCTTTACAGAAAAGATCACAGATGGAGTCTCCTCTGCAGAGGATACGCGTGAAGCTGCGGACAAAAAAGGTGAGAGTTACACCAGTCAGATAACAAAATCTATCGCTGAATCATGTAGCGAACTGTCGACGGAATATGATTCCTTTTCACCTGAAGCAGTCGAAAGAATTGCTTCGAGGACAACTGAAAAACTTAGAACAAAAAATTACTTTTAATAAATATGTCTAAGGAAGAGACAGAGGAAGAGCAAGAAGGGGGGGTGAGGAGGAGAAAAAATCTGCCTCTAGTAAAATCGGCAATGTCGAGTGGTATCTTGTAATCTGCGCCATGGCAACAATAGACGTTGCCCAGTTAGTTTTGGATATGCTCATTATCGGTGTCGTCGTCAATAGATTAATCGATATTTTTGTTGGTTTGTCTTTTGCTTTTTATTTAAATATGCGTGGATCGTTAAGTCCCCGACAAATAGCGTCCGTTATTGCTGCTTTTGGCTTCGAGTTTTTGCCTGGACTTGACGCTATTCCTTTTTGGACATTGGACGCAGTATTTATAATGTTGACTGACAAGGCCATGAATAAGGTCGCGGAATCAAGCAAAGTTGGCCGAGTGGCGACTAAGTCCTTTAAGGTTCTTGCAAAGACAACTGATACACTTACGAGTATTAAGCGAGCGCCTGCGGGAGCAACTCCACCTGTTATTCACCCTCCTGCGCCCCATGGTGCTGTGCCACCCATTATTGGGGGTGCGGGTTCTAGTGCGGGGAGCGCAGCTGGCGCTGCCGCGCACTCGGTGACTACTCGAAGCGGTATCCCGCGGTTAAACATTCCAAGAGAAGAGCTACTAAAAGAAGCTGGTAAAGAATATTTGAAGGATGAAGCCAAAGAAAGGACAATGGAAGGGATAAAGCGAAAATATAAAGAAGCTGCTTTGCTTGATAGTTTTGATGAGGAAAACGCTGAAAAACAAAATGGATCTGAACAAGAGGGTGAAGAAGCCGAGGCTGGTGGCGACGAAAGCGAACAACAGGAGGATGAATCGTAAAACTTGTCGAATTAGATAACCCGTGAGTCAGATAATTGAAATGCAAAGTTGCTTTTACCCTGCAGTATAATGGTTCTAACTTCGTCCAACATCCGCAGCCCGAATAAAACTTGTGTCAGATTCAGGAGAATTCTCCCGCGCGGCGCGAAGCGCCGCGTATGGAAAGGAAGGATTTTCTTGGACTTTTTTGTCGTGCAAGATGAGGTTCGATCCGAAGATTTTCTGGAGAGAGGATTTTTTGGAGGGGAGGTCGTTCCTTTTGGCGATTTCATCCAGTGTTGAAGCGGTTTCTACCCATTCTCGCATAGGTTCGAGCCAAGCGCCGGCGTCTCTTTCCAATCTTTGGATTTTCTCCTCAAATGATTCCTTTTCGGAAAAAAGTTTGTTTCGTTCTTTTAGATAAGTTTCTCGGTCTA
>CAZYRJ010000072.1:0-5422 GCA_964649625.1 uncultured Candidatus Saccharibacteria bacterium | reverse complement strand
TACGGAGCAAATTCTTGTGATAGTCGAGCAACTTGACTCAGTCCAAAAGGCGAAGATATCCGCGCACCTGTTTAGGGCGTATATCGAAAAAAAGTACGACTGGGAGCGATTTGTAGCATTGAATACGTGTCTCAAGAATCTACAAGAAATTACATACCCGGTTCTCCAAATACTGTCAGAGAACAAGTTTTCCAATATGAATACCGCTCCGACAATTACTGAACTACAGAAAGCTCTTGACCCAAAAACTGGTGTAATAAACTTCAGTTCACAGCACCAGAGTTCCAAGCCCTTTTAATGGCGGCTGGGATTGCAAGCATGAATGGGACTTTCTTCAGTATTACCTTATTGGGTCAGGATCTATACAATCACGGGATATCTAAAATTAATCAGAATCCTACACGATGAAAGCGGGGAGGGAAGTAATAGAATCTATTGGCTAAAAAGAAAAGAGCGCCCACCGGTCGAAACCGTGGGCGCTCTGGAGGTCCTACTTGGGCTGGAAGATATTGATTCGGCGCTCGGCGTTGAGAACGTAGTTGTGCCGAGCGAGGAACGGTTCGATCGCCCCAATGCTCTTCTTGGGCGACATCGATTCCATGAAGTCTTGCAGTGAGTCGAATTGGAAGACAGACTCGTCCGCGATCTCCTTGAAGAGCTTCAAGTTCGGATGCGTCATCATCGCCGCGTAGGATTCCTTCTTCACCTCGCGTTCGTCGCCGTCGTAGGCGTCGAAGTCGATTTCCGCGTCGAAGAGGGAGCCGTTCATTCCTGGCTCGAGAAAGACGATCCATCCACCCGGCCGCAGAACTCTCAGGACCTCGTCGATTGATTGCCGCATGAGGGCCTTCGGAACGTGGTGGAACGAGAGCGTGAAAATCACGACGTCGATAGAATTGTCGTCGAAGACCAGATTCTCGGCGCTGCCCTGATTGAAAAGGGTGTTCGGGATATTTCGCTCGCGAGCAGCGGCGATGTCAGATTCACTCGGGTCGATGCCGTAGAGGAATTTGCAGGCGCGGGCGATGTCTTGCGATCGTGTCCCTTCGCCGCAGCCGACCTCAAGCACCTCCTTGCCGGACAAGGGGATAGCGTCGGTCAGCTTCTTGAAGAATTCGTCTTTGATTCTTTTCATTGTAGCCTCGCTGGATTTGTTACGTTCTAGTGTGACAGTACACTAGAGTTTTATGACTGTAAAACACAAATAAGCCCCGAAGAGCCTTTCTGCTTCAGTAGAACCTCCAATCCGTTAAGACGTGCAAAACGGAACATGGAAGAACGTGAATAATATATACCGATGTGGACTCACCGGGAATCGAACCCGGGACTCGACTATGCCATAGTCGCGTGATACCACTTTACCATGAGCCCCCAATACCTTTTCCTAAGAACGCCTCATTACCACTACTCTGACGGCCGACTATGTATGGCTCTCGCAGCAAAGTGGTAGCAATTTCCGCTCGTCAATACTATAGCAAAACATAAGAAGGTGCAAAAAACAGAGTTATGATATATATGGATCCGAATTGCAGAAAATACGTGACCGATAACCTACATGATTGACTGATAAATAAACCTTAGTCATACTCCAGAAAAAAAGCAGGCCTGGGCCCGCTTTCGATACTAACAAGCTTCCGCTAGAAGAAGCAGCAACTGCTCGGGAGAAGGTCGGAATTCGACCGGTATGAGCGGATATCGCTCATTGATGAGTTTCATCGCGTCGGAATGAGCGAGATGATCAACGCACTCGACCAGGTCGTTCGTCGTAGGATCAATGGGTTTTCCTTCCTCCTGCCCTGTGAAAAACTCATTAGGGCCCGTGGCTGCCCAGGTCAATACGGCAGCGTTGTGAAGCCGCAACGCCTGCGTCACTTCTGTGGGTTTAGGTGTACTCATAAAAAGGAGAATCTGCACTGCATGTATATTACCTCTTCGGTAGATTAAAACAAATTAGCTCTTCATGAACGACTAGACCTGGTCTTTAAGGAATCCGCCGGCCTGGAGACTCCACAATTTCTTGTATAGACTATCTGGTCTGCCGAGCAACTCTTCGTGGCTCCCCTCCTCGGCTATTTGACCTTTATCGATTACGATTATTCGGTCCATCTTCTGAATAGTCGATAGCCGATGGGCAATTACAATTGCCGTCCGGCCGTTCATAAGGGTATTCAGAGCGTCCTGTATCAGAGATTCTGAATGGGAATCCAGACTTGAAGTCGCCTCGTCCAAAACCAAGATCGGCGCATTCTTAAGTATGGCTCGGCCGATAGCCACTCTTTGGCGTTCACCGCCCGAAAGTTTTATTCCCCGCTCGCCAACGTATGTATCGTAACCGCTAGGCAAATGGTCGATAAACTCATCGCAATGCGCCAGCCTGCCTGCGTCCTTTATCTGCTCGGGCGTTCCGCCATTTTGACCATAGCCGATGTTATCAAGGAGCGTCCTGTGGAACAGGATCGGATCCTGCGGAACCAAAGCGATGTTTTGCCGCAAGCTTTTCTGCGTAACGTGCGCGATATCCATCCCATCGATAAGGATCTTGCCAGATGTGGGCTGATATAGACGCAAAAGCAATCGTACGAACGTCGTTTTGCCCGCACCGGAGGGTCCGACTAAAGCGACTTTCTCCCCAGGCTTTATCGTCAAATTGATGTTTCGAAGAACTTCCCTGGTCTGATTAAAACTAAAATTCAGATCGATTAAGGAAATCTGCCCCGAGGCGACTTCGAGACTTTTAGCGCGCGGTGCATCTGTAATGCCGTGAGGCAAGAGCAAGATCTCCACCATTTCCTTGGCGTCAGCGTAGCCCTGATAGGCATCGCGAATAACTCTGGTGAACTCCCATATTCTATCGGCGAGATTTATGATGTACGCTTGGAATAGAACAAAGACTCCTATCGTAACCAAGCCCCGCTCCCAATATTTTATTGTGAAATAAAACAGCAAAAACTCGATTGCGAAGATCATGAAAGACTGGATGGCTTCAAGCACTGCATCGTACGTCCAAGCCGTTTTTGTGGATCTAGCCTGCTCGTTGGAGACTTTTTCGAACCCTGCCGCCTCACTCGGCAGATTTGAAAAAAGCTGAACGGTGTTATGGTTCGTGATCGTGTCCGCTAAAAAACCTGTAGTTTTGGAATCCGCGGCGGCCGCAATAATATCGTATTTGATCTTCCATCTCGAAAATAGGATATTGACGGCGAGTAGAACAAGTACCCACACTATGAGCACGGTCGCAATGAGAGGCTGAATGAAGAATACGACAACGATGACACCGGCCACTTTCACAAAAAGCGGCACTACATTCCACGTCAGCCTGTCGGACAACCGTTCAAATGCGCGCGCGAATCGGTTTACCCGCTGAACCAGAGAGCCTGAAAAGCTATTGCTGAAGAAATCATACGAATGATTCATCAGATAATCGAATGATTGCTGTTTGAGCTTGGCTATCGTGTAAGGTTGATATATCGTTGTCGCATAAGTCGACAACCTATAGCACACCCAGATAATGCCGTGCAGTATCGCGATCATAACGATGATCGACATCAGTTGATTACCGATCTCCGCGGGAGTTTGGCCAGTAGCTAATAGGTCAAAGAAGTCTCTATAGAAAAGAGGAACAAAAACTTCCACGATATTCAAAAAGACCAGTGAGGCCACAGTCGTAAAAAACCACAATTTCCTATGCCTCAGACCCTGCCAAAAGGCTGTGAGCACATCCCCGAGGTGAACAGCCGGATATTGTAAGTATTTTTCCATCGTTATTTCGAAGCCTTCTTCACCATCAGTATCTCGGGAATTATCGAGCCGCTCTTCATACGGAACTTTTCGTTCTCAAAACGCTTTCCTGTATCTGCAAAGCCCAGCTTTTGATAAAAATTGATTGCTTTCATATTGAAGGCGGCCGTATAAGCCAGCGTCTCATTCTGTTTTTTGAAATACTTATCGGCCTCTCGCACTAGAGCCGAACCTACTCCCTGATGCTGATATTCGGGCAGAACATATAGCGACATGATCTCATTATGTTCCGAACCGAATAATATTCGACAAAAGCCGATGATGGTCTCTCCGTCTTTGGCGACATATGCTTTCTCACCAGCTTTGGCGGCGGACAACCGCAGCCTTCTCTTTTTCACTGCGTCTTGCGTGGCGCGGTCCCTGAAACGTTGCTCAATATCGTCTCGGGTTATGCAAAACTCTTCGTTAACATATGTATCTAGCCACGCTTCACGAAGGAGCGCCTCTATCTCGTCGGCATCTTCGGGTTTGGCTTCGACAATATTCATGTGGTGTTATTATATCATTTGCGCGAACCTATTTTCAAGAAAAAATGAAGGACTAGCGTTTCCCCGCGCGCTACGCGCCTCTGTGCGAGGCACAGAGCTTTCCAAGATGGAAAGTGCGGGGGAAAACGCAATACGCACTCCGCCACTAATTTTCTGGGGGCTAATGAGGCGGAGTGATGGACTCGCCCGCGCGGAGGAGGGGTCTGGGGAGGAATCCGCGCGGGCTTCGGCTTTTTGTTTTGGTGGGGCGGGCAAAAAAACAGAAAATTACTTTTTCTTATTCACCAATTCAATCAGTTCTAGAATCTGATTTGATTTTTCACATATACCAAGTCCAATCATTTGCTTAATGGAAAAACTATTAGCAGTAGGACTTGTCGGAGCAACTGATTCAATCAAATCGCCCGTTTCGTCTCTATGAAATACTTTTGAAATGATACCGACGAAAAAGTAATTTTCAACCCCAAGTCGTAATGTTCCATTTCTCAAATTTTGTTCTTTTATAAAAACTGGACTCCCACTTGAACCAGGAAAGACCTGAGCATCAATGAGGAATTTTTTGCCACCATTAAAATCCACATTATACGGTGAAGCTGTAATACCTCGTCTCATAATCGGCAAGTGATTTTTTATATCAAAAATTCCGTTTGGATAGCCAACAAACAAAACATCTTCTATGGCATCAAAATCTTCACTGTCCTTTGGAATCATTTCAATTGGTATTGTTCTAATGAAGATATTTTGTTTGTTCTGGCTTAGTTGATTATATAAATCGGAAATATTACAAATTGCTAAATCAACATTTTCATCTGGATGTTGTAAAAACATATCGGTTAAATTCTCGGTATTTATTACAACAGAATCACCAAGTTTTGGATTATTATTTTCATTTTTTACAAACGAAAAAGAAGCCTTACCGAATTTGCCAATAATTTTTCCTGTGTCATCAGCTTTTGCAATAACATGCTTATTGGTTACAAGAAAAATTTGTTGTGAATTATCATTTATCTTTTTTGCAACTAAAAACCCTGTTCCAATGCTTTTCTTTTTTGGATCATCGGTATCGGCAACGATTCTCACTGTAGAAAATAAAAGTTGTTTAAGAAAAGTGTTCGGTTGCATAAAATTATAATTTC
>CAZYRJ010000071.1:1221-5443 GCA_964649625.1 uncultured Candidatus Saccharibacteria bacterium | reverse complement strand
TTGCGAATCAGGGGGAATTTAATGAGTTTGATCTGAATGAATTTTTCTCGGCCGACGGCAAAGATAAAAAGGCAAAGTTTAAATATGAGGATGACGTGCAAAAGTGGCTTGATCTGGTCCGCGGCGCATTTTCAGATTTCTTCTGTCCTTCGCGGGCGGGGTTTGTGTGCACGCGAACGGGAGGCGGATGCCGAGGATGGACTCCATGGGCTGGACGCATACCATAGCGGTATGAACGAAGGCACCACATTGGATTTGCATTTGGAGCCGCCCGCCTTGCCCTTCAAAGGCAAGGCCCGACCGAGCCCCGCCGCCCATACAAAGAATCCCCCGCGAAAAAGAAAAAGCATGGAGAGCGGAAACGGGGCGAGGGCGGACGCGCGGTACTCCGCGGGTGGCGGCGTTCGAGTTGGCACGCGAGCGGAGCGTACGAAAAAGTCCCAAGCCACCACGCACGCGGAGCGTGCAAAGTCAGTTGGAGTTCGTGGAAAAATAGGTTCTAACCGAGTACAATAGGGACTCCATGAGCAATAAAATAGTCATGATCGAGACTTTTGTCCCCGAATCTTCGGCGGAAAGAGTCAGGTTGGCTATGGGCAACGCCGGGGCAGGAGTTGTCGGTAAATATTCGCATTGCAGTTTTTCGGCGAAGGGCATCGGCCGTTTTCGGCCCGAAGCAGGCTCTGATCCGGCCGTAGGTTCTGTAGGGAAGCTCGAGGAAGTGAGGGAAGAGAGGATCACTATGGTTTGCGCGGAAAAACTTATCGACAAGGTCGCCAAAGCCATAAGGAAGAATCATCCTTACGAAGAAGTGCCGATATTCATCTATCCTGTTCTAAGCGCCTAGTATGCAAACATCCGACGATATCAAACTGGAAGGCCCTCAACCCACATGGAGAGACGTTCTTCGAAATCTTATTTTCATTGGCATCGCCGTGGGCGTGGCTTATTGGGTTACGGTCCGGATAGGTATCGATGACTTGCGCGCGTCCGTTTCGAGCTGGGGCCTTTTTGCTCCGCTCATCATCGTCTTACTTAAGGCTCTGACAATTATAGTCGTGCCTTTGGGCGGCGCGCCCATCTACGCGGTCGCCGGGGCTTTATGGGGATTTTGGCAAGGGTTGTTCATCACTTTAATAGGCGATCTAATCGGAGCCACTGCCGCGTTCTATATCAGCCGCGCATTCGGAGCATCCATACTGAGATTTTTTATGGGCAGGCAAGAGCTGCCTATGGTCCGCGAGATCATGGAGCGGGCGGGAGAACCCCGATTGTTTTGGAAAGCGAGGATATCATTTGCCGGTTTTCCCGAATTGTTCGCATATGCCGCCGGGCTTACGAAGGTCGGATACCCGCTTTTTATCATCGCTTTTCTTTCGGTCCATGCGATAAGCGCCTCGCTTTTGGTCATTTTCGGCCAGGTCTTGGTGGGCGGTAGCTGGCTTGCGGTCATCGCCGCCGGCCTTATCTCGACCCTGATCGCGGCAGCGGGTATTTTTTGGTTCCATGCCGACCTCAAGAAGGGTAATTGAACGGCTGTTCAATTCTCTTTTTTTCGGTATGATATTTGCGGGCAACTGTAAGAGGCTTTAGAGGCACAGATCATGTCAACGCCGAAGTAGCTCAGTTGGTAGAGCACCACTTTCGTAAAGTGGGGGTCGTGAGTTCGAACCTCACCTTCGGCTCAGATATAAAAAACTTGGGTATAGGTGGGGAAAAGCCGCCGTATGGCTTCATAGATGGAGGTTGGGACTTATGCTAAAGTAGCTGTGTGATCAAAGAAGATATCCAAAAAAAGATAGCCGAACTGGAAGGGGCGATGCAATCGCCCGATTTTTGGGCCGATAAGAATAAGGCTCAAGCGCTTATCAGGGAGCTCAATGAACTCAAGGCTCAGGCGGAAGGAGGCGGGAAGTACGACTCGGGCGATGCCATCATGACCATATTTTCGGGTGCGGGGGGAGACGATAGTGAGGATTTCTCGGCTATGTTGTTCGCTATGTATCGAAAATATTTCGAAAAAAAAGGTTGGGGCATTTCGATACTCCACCAGAATCAGAACGACCACGGCGGCTTCCGCAATCTGACTATCGAGATTGGCGGTAAGGGTTCATACGGCGATCTAAAAGGCGAATCGGGAGTCCATCGGCTCGTCCGGATTTCGCCCTTTAACGCTCAGAAAAAAAGGCACACCTCCTTCTCTATGGTCGAGGTCGTGCCGAAGTTCGAGAAAACCGCCGAGATAGAGATCCCCGATAGCGAACTTGAGGTCACTTACGCCAAATCTTCCGGACCCGGCGGGCAGAACGTGAATAAACGGGAGACGGCCGTGCGAGCGGTCCACCTTCCAACGAAATTGGCCGTCCACGTCGAAACGGAACGATCTCAGGCGCAGAACAAAGAAAAAGCAGTATCCATTCTCAAGGGTAAGATTTTCAAAATGCGCGAGGACGAGAGGGTCGCAAAGGAAAAAGGCATGCAAATATCCAAGACTACGAGCATCGAATGGGGCAACCAGATCCGCTCCTACGTTCTTCACCCCTATAAAATGGTCAAAGATCATCGGACCGGCGTTGAAACCGCTAAAGTCGATGACGTGTTAGGCGGTGAAATAGAGGACTTCATTATAGCGGAGAAGGGGCTCCAGAATTAAGATTCAAGATTTACGATTCAAGAATAATACGGAAGGAGGGAAAGCGGTTTTTCGGATTACCAAAAAATCGCTGATCTTAGGCCATATTTTTTAGACTCTTCGAACCTCAAGTTCCCAAGGGCTTCCTTTTTACCCGCCCAAAAAGGGGAGTCCTTTAAAGGACTCCCCTTTTAGATTTTGAAGATTTTGACTTCGCCTTGAGCGCGGGCTATTCTTTTAGTGGGAGCATTCTATGAGACTTAAGGGTATTCCTATCATTCAGCCCGTTCCGCTCACAAACGACCCTTGTGGTCCCATGGGTTCGCCTCAGCCGATAATTCAAATTAAGGAGCTCGTGGTGGACCAAGAACGCTATCGAATATGGAAAGCGAGCTTGGGCAGAAAACGACGCAAAAAGAGAGGCAATTAATGGGAATCGTGGAGATTCCCTTTTCTTACATTCAAACAGCCGACTATCGCCGGTGAGGATCACAGGGCTTTCCTTTTTGCCTAAAATTTTGTGGTATACTTTTATTAAGCGGTTAGTTTTCAGCGTTTGATGCGTATTTTCGTTGTTATCTTGGCAATTGTACGCTTTACGCTTTACGCTTTACGCTATCCTATGATCCATTTTGACAAAGTTTCCAAAGTTTACCCCGATAAATCAATTGCTCTAAAGGAGGTTACGTTGAAAATTCAGCCCGCTGAGTTCATTTCAGTCGTGGGACACTCCGGGGCGGGCAAAACCACGCTTATTAAGATGATCCTGGCCGAGGAGAAACCTTCCGCCGGGACGGTTTTCTTCCAGAATATCAATATTCATGCCCTTCGCCCGAAAGCTATGAACGAGGTCCGCCGTAAGATCGGCGCTGTTTTTCAAGATTTCCGGCTTTTGCCGAATAAGAACGCCTACGAAAATATCGCTTTTGCCATGGAAGCGGCGGGACGGATAGACGAAGAGATTAGATCCGATGTTCCTCATGTTTTGGATCTGGTGGGCTTGACCCATAAAATGCGGAGTTTTCCGCATGAGCTTTCAGGCGGTGAACGTCAGAGGGTTGCTATTGCCCGCGCTATCGTCAATCAGCCGGACGTTATTCTGGCCGATGAGCCGACCGGTAATCTCGATCCGCTTAATACCCATGAGATCATTCAAATATTGAAAAAGATCAATGACCTCGGAACGACAGTAATCCTGACGACGCATAACAAAGGCGTTATCGATTCGCTCGGTAAGCGGGTTGTTACGCTTGAGGAAGGCAGGGTGGTGAGGGACGACCCCTCGGGGAGGTATGTATTGTAAAAATTTCTAATTACCTAATTAACCTAATTTCTAAAAAAGTTTCAATGACTAAATCCGGTTGGACATTTATTAGGTCAATTAGGAATTAGATCAATTAGGTCAATTATTAGCTCGGTTTACGCAGGAATTATTGCTTTAAACTTACATTATGATCTGGGTCAAATTCAAGAGAATCATAAAAGCGGGATTCATAAATTTTACGAGGAACGGCTTCGTCTCGCTGGCCGCTGTGCTGATCATGACCGTTACTCTTTTTGTCATCGGCTCGGTGGTGTTCATGCTGCCCG
>CAZYRJ010000071.1:0-1211 GCA_964649625.1 uncultured Candidatus Saccharibacteria bacterium | reverse complement strand
TATCAGGGACAAGGTGGACGTTAGCGTCTATTTCACGACTGACGCCGCCGAGGAAGATATCCTGGCTGTGAAAAAATCACTCGAGGCCTTACCGACCGTCGCGGGGGTTTCTTATGTGACCAAAGACGCCGCGCTAAAAGCCTTCAGCGATCGCCACGAGGGGGATGCGCTTACGCTTCAGGCACTCGAAGAATTAGGCACAAACCCGTTTGGCGCGATCCTTAACGTTAAAGCTAAAGATCCGTCGCAATACGAGGCGATCGCCACGTATTTAAAGACCGACAGCGCTCTCTCAAAGGACAGCGAGGGTTTGATCGATCGCATAAATTATTTTGACAATAAGAATGCCATAGACAAATTGACGAACATCATCAGAGCATCCGAGAAATTAGGAATGATTATCTCGCTCATCCTCGTAATAATTTCCGGCATCATCGCCTTTAATACTATACGTTTAGCCATTTACATATCGAGAGAAGAGATCTCTGTGATGCGTCTGGTAGGCGCCAGCCATAAGTATATCCGTGGTCCCTTCGTCATAACCGGTATTCTCTACGGCGTGGTTTCCGGCGTTCTGACTCTGATCCTGTTCTATCCGGTTACTCTTTGGGCAGGGAAATATACGGCAAACTTTTTCGGAGACCTGAACTTTTTCACATATTACACGACCCATTTTGGAGAATTCCTGCTGATAACGGTAGGGGCGGGCGCGGCTTTGGGCGCGGTCTCTAGCTTTTGGGCAGTTCGGAGATATCTGCGCGCCTGATCCGTTCTATAAAAAAATAGCGAGACACCGCCTCGCTTTTTAATCCATAGGCCCGTCTTCGGGGCCCGTGTTTTTCAAGATCTCGTATGCCGACGGTCCGGTTGGTTTCGGTCCCAGCCTCGGGAAGCCACATTGTGGATGAGATAAGTCTTCGACGGGCGTTTCTTCAGGCGGTTTAGGATTTTGTTCGTTGTCCATATAGGAGCTCGTTTACTGCTCAAATAATAAACATTGAAGCCGTGTTGTCAATTTCGTATCCCGACGCTTTCTGGTATCATTATCAAGACCTAGAGTTCGTCATTAAATTTACTAATTTTCCACGGGCCAATGTCGTCATAGCCTCAGGCGGCGAAAGGGGTCGGGGAAAACTGTAGTTTTCCCCGTTGAGGAAAGCAGCAAGCGAAGCGAGCGTTATGAACCGAGAGGTTCTCAAAAATTAAACGCC
>CAZYRJ010000070.1:524-5501 GCA_964649625.1 uncultured Candidatus Saccharibacteria bacterium | reverse complement strand
TTTCGATGACAATACAGCCCGGCTCTTTATGGATTATTTGTCCGCGGAGATACGAGATCATGGAAATAGTATATAGGCTCTAGGCTTTAGGTACTAGGCTCTAGGAAAGCAACAAATCCAATAGATTAGGGGAAAATTGCCTTTTTTTGCATTCTTTGTTAATCTGATTTCGCTTTCCTCTAGTGCCTAAATCCTAGAGCATAGCGCCTAAAAAAAACGTGGCAATCACTTCTTCAGCAAAAAAAGCCAACAGGGCATCCCTAAAAAGGGCCGTATTCAATATGAGACGAAAGAGAGCGGTTGATAACGCCATTTCGGAGATCAAAAAGCTTGTGGCCGAAAAGAAAATTGAACAGGCGGCCGCGCTCATTCCTAAGGCCTACAAAGTGATCGACAAGGCCGCGAAGGGCAATACTATTAAGAAAGGGGCAGCCGACAGAAAAAAATCCAGGATCACGGCTTTCGTCAACAAAGCTTCAAAATAAAGAAAAAGCTCCGCATGCGGAGCTTTTTTTTGGGCTCCTCAGCTGAACGACTACGCGCAATTAATTGTGCATTGTGTTTGCCTGGAACATGCTCGCATACACCACAGTTCGGCTATAGCCGAACTGTGGTGTATGTAGCGAACTAACCGTGGAGTGTTCCCTCGAATGGTGCCCTCACGTGGAATCGAACCACGATCATTAGATCCGCAATCTAATATTCTATCCATTAAACTATGAGGGCATAGTTTGTAAAGGACTGCACAACTCTAGCAATTCTTTTCGAATTTTGCTATCTGAATAGACAAAACAAACTCCCATGAAATTTTGTCTGTATTTTTTTGCTTTGCTTCTTTTCTTAATATAGGTTTTGTAAAATTGGGCTAAGCTTTAAAAGCCTAGGTATTCGAGGAGTCTTTGTGAGAGCGGCTCATGAGTTTCTTCTTCAGGGAGCTTGCCGTCAAGTGCGGCCTGTACTGCTTCAATCCGGTGTTTGTTGATAGGAATTATAATGATGGGGTTCAAAATGCTTCCGGACTCAAGCAATAGTTCCGGTACAGGCCCTTCTTCGCGAATCCAAAAGGACTGTAGTGTTGAATACGGGTACATGTTTTGTCCGGACTTGACAACGTCATCCGAAATCTGGACCTTTATGATCTCAGGTTCTTGTTTGGAGTAAACGAAAATCGTGAAGGTGGCCACGGATAGAAATATTGCAAGGAGCACGTTATTTAGGAGGGCGGCCGTTATAATGAGCGCAGCGGCGATAATACCGACGGCCCAGAACCAATCGGCGGAGCGATCTTTGGGGAAATATTCAGGTGTTTCCCAGGACAACAAGACTTTTGCCATGCTTTAATTCTAGCATAAAGTTGTCGGCTGCCCTTGGGCAATATAAAAAAACTCGCCGGTGCGAGTTGATTCTTCAGAGGACGACGATCTGATCGAAGTGGACAATGGCCGGCTCGATGGGCAATCCGAAGGCTCGCAAGGATTCAACGACTTTTGCCATTTCGCGCTCGTAGAACGCGTGCTGATCTCCGTGTGAGAGCTGTCGGAGTAGGCCGTACGCGAGGCAGTCGATGTGGAGCATCGGTACGATGATTTTTATCTGGTGCTCGGTTACGACCAAGCGCAATTGGGCCATGACTAAATCGTATTGGGGCCCCGGTTCGGTTAAGGCTTTAGCGCCGCCCGCATGGCGGAGGGTTGTTACCCGTTTATGGCCGCGGTAGGCTTCGTAGTCTCGCAGGGTTACCCGAAAATCCGGGTCGATGCAGCAGATCGCGCAGGCGTCAACTCCTCCTTTGGGACGGGTGACTCGGGTCGGTATTATTTGGGTGGTCATAAACAGAAGTGTACTTTACTCGGCATTTTTTATCCGATATCAGCGTTTTTGTAAAGCAAAAAACTGCGCATATTACCGTTACGCAACATTAAGAGGCCTAGGTCGAGACCTTGTTTCAAAACTAGTCGAACTTTTTTCGGCAATACCAAGTGAAGTTCAATCACAACTTCCAGTGGAAGATATGCAGGGGATATTCGACGTCAGAGGCTAAAGCGTGCATTGGGAAACATTGGTTCTTCGTTTTTGCTTTTCCCTTACTCGAAAGGCAACGATTTTCTCTACCAGATCGTAGGGGATCGGTTTGCCAATGGGAAATTGAACTTAACCTTTTGCCCTTTTATATTGCGGCAAATCCTTTTTACAGTTTCGACACCGGACGGTGTAAGATAATACAAAAATTGCGGAAAATCTATATAGAACACCCGCAATGGTTTGAAATTCCAAAAATCTACTTTCCTGCTTTAAATTCCCTCAATAACTCTTTCCAGTAAAAGAAACCAATAAATGGGAAAAGGGTGGCGGTTACCAAGCCTGGATAGTAATTCCCTGAAATTACTGCCTTAGCTATATGTTCGAGCTCAAGGATAAAAAATACACCCAAAATTGTCATTAAATATAAAGCTGTTTTTCTGCTCTGTAATAAAAAAAAGGCGATAACCAGCAACAACCAAAACAGAATTTGGAATTCAAGAAAAGCCCCCTGACTAAAACTCATCTTATCCAGGGGTTGAATTATAAATTGGAATATCGAGTCAACATTATAAAAACCAGTAAAATATTCTTCAAGTCCATGCGCAACAAATAGCGGTATCGAAATCAGGAATATTGTTCTTAATTTTTTCGAAATCATATTTCAAACTTGGTAATGTGGCGGGGAGGACGAGACGATGTTCGAACCTACGGACCCAGGATGCGAAAAATGGTCAAATCCATACACGCGTTCTGGCGCAACGCTCATCTCTCTAACTTCCTCGACTCGAATATCATAACTGCATTATCGCATGTTGGTAGGGTAAGCCCAAAGAGTGAGAGGTAGAAGAGGGGAAAACTTGCCGCGTGAGTCAAAACCTTCCGATGCGCAGGATCTCGAGGATTAAAGACGATGATGTGACGAACTTTAGGAGGAGACGTAAAGGGTCGCGGGTCCGGGAATATCGTCGTACTTTTGAATGTTCGTGAAGCCTGCTCTCCTCATCAGATTCTCCACTTCAATGAAGGAATAGACTCGGCCACCCGGCACCATAACGAGCATCTCAACGCCGAAAATAACAGCAAAATCAGGCTTCGAGCGGGTTTCATCGACGAAGAAGCTAGTCAAAAACAGCCTACCCGATGGTTTTAATCCAGATTTGGCCTTTGATAATAAATCCTGCGCCCTTTCTGGTGATTCCTGATGGATTACCGCAAAAAGGAACATATCGTCGAACTTCTCGTTAGGAATGTCCGTGTGGTAGTCACCTGACAGCACCTGAACTCGATCAATTAGTTCCGTCGATTTAAGGCGTTTGGTCAGTGGTTCCGCTATGGCTGGCAAATCGAACGCAACAATCTTGGAAGTGGTAAATTTTTGGGCGACGGAAAACGAATACGTTCCTGCTCCCGCTCCCACATCGAGAATTGAGCGGCCTGAAAAGTCAAACTTTTCGGCGATCCACTTTGCTTGCGGTTTAGCGTTCGCGTCCATGGCGGCCATAAAACGACGCGATGTCTCCACGTTTTGGCCTGTGATTGCAGCGAAGTTCTCGGTCGATCGATGAGGATCCTTGATCGCCAGATCAAGGTCGTTCCAAAGTGACTTTACTGATGCTGCATACTGCAAATAACCGTTCTGAGAGCCTTGCACCTGGGGGTCCAGGAGCGAACCGTATTCAGTAAATAAGAACACTCCTAGTTCCTCCTTGAGAATTCCAACATTCTGTAGGGCCCGCAGGACCGGTTCGATAGTCGCGGTATTGCCCCCTATTCGATTGGCGATTGCATCCAGGGTATTGCTGCCATGAGAGATAGCCGCAAAAATGCCGAGTTGCTCTGCTGACATTAAAATTTGAGCGATCTTATAGCCGTTAACTAAACTCCGGAGCTGTTGCATGGGAGATAATGGTTTGGTTTGCATAACTAAACGTTATCAAGGTAAAACTAATCCATCGCTGGTGATAAAAAACTCCATCCGTCTCGAGTCGTGTGAACTACTTCGCAGCGCTTCGATTTGCACGTATCGTTTCTGGCGTTGTTTATCGTAGTCTAGCAAAATAGCTCCATCTTGAAAATCTCTGAGAAGCGCATTTAATCCCCTGTGTTTGATTAAGTCGGTGGATGCAAGGTGAAGGGCAGATTGTTTCCCGATTCGTGCAAGTCTCGTCCGGAATTTTTGAAAGTAGGAGCCCAAATGGGCTTTCTCCGAGGTCATTTCATAGCGATCATTCACGGAATCGATGACATTGACTCCACCAAATCCGATTTCCTGCATCACTCGAAGTTGCGTTTGGAGATAGTGCTTCTCCTGGGTCGGATCATCAATCCTGACGATGGCGCGCCGATGGTCTGATGCCAACGTTCGAAATAGATCCTTCTTGGATATATCGTTCCTCGCCGAAAAGTTGTCTAAAATCCTAAACTTGTTCTTCCGTATGTACCGGCAGATCGGCACCTGTAAGGCCTCGAAACGTTGGAGAATGTCCGTGGGGGATTCCTTGTAAGTGATATACAGGCCACTTTCGCCTCGGGCCAATACGGCTGACTGGATTTGAATGGCAAGCGTTGTTTTCCCGATCCCTTTAGGTCCAGCGATGAGAATGCTTGACGGCCGGGGTAGCCCGCCGCGAAGCGCTATATCTAGGCGAGCTATTCCCGTAGGAATTCGATCCTTGAGGTTAAGTATGGTCCGTCTCTGGACACCAAGAATAATTCGGTCAACGAGCTCTTTCAGTGACACATTTGTCTTTATCGCGACGATATCGGCTAAGGTAGATGAGCACTTAAGGACATCTTTCCTTTCTATCCCGTGCCACAGCGGGATGATGATCCTTTCGCGGGCTCCAGCTTCTCGGGCGTAAAGTGCTGATAGCTCACGCTCGGGCCATCTTTTTGAGAAGAAATTCTCGCTTAGGATTACAATGCCGAATGCGGATCCACCAAGACCACGATCGA
>CAZYRJ010000070.1:0-514 GCA_964649625.1 uncultured Candidatus Saccharibacteria bacterium | reverse complement strand
CTCAGTAGCGTACGACGCCGCGAACCAACTGGACGCGAAGACGCTCCCCGGCGGTGAGTGCGAACGTATCGTACCAAACTCGGTATCCTCGTCTGAGCAGCTCACGCGCCAGACTATTTACAATCGGCTTCTTGTCCTCAGAAGCGTGAGAGATAAAGAAATCCCACCGCTTGCCTGCCATTTTCATAGCTTCGACTCGTGCGTGATCGTCTTTGATGGTTCGCCGCGTTCGAACGTCACAAGAGCGGCTATTATTTGCTCGATGAGACCACAAAACAAGATTGGGAGCAAACAAAAAAAGCAATCCGAAGCGCAGTAGGGGGACTTGTGCGGATGATAAGACGCTTTCAGCCATTCAGCCGAAGTCTTGATGTGTAGCAAGGACATTCAGGTGCTAGCACGATGGTAATTTGAGCACTAGTTCTAACTTCGAATACTGGCTTAAGCCGGGCCGTCTTCAAAGCGTTTACTGCCGTTTTGTCTCACTCTCTGTCCAGCGGTGAGTTACAGTAAA
>CAZYRJ010000069.1:0-5723 GCA_964649625.1 uncultured Candidatus Saccharibacteria bacterium | reverse complement strand
CAGCAGATCCGCAATATCGTTGTAGATCGCTCAAAACGCATCATAGACGCAGAGGTCTTTATAAAGATTCAGGATGAGCTTCTCAAGGAGAAAGAGATGTGTCAGGATCGCTTGGCCGAGCTCGAGGGTAAGTCCGATAAATTCGTGCAGAAATTCAACGAGCTTCTGGACTTTACGGATCACGCCGATCAGGTGATCCAAAAGAGTGGCACGAGCAAGAAGCGAACGGTGCTAAAGCTTTGCATCGAGGGATTCACGGTCAGAAATCAAAAACTGACGCCGATATGGACGCCAGTCTTTGATGTTCTTATGGATTTACAATTGTCCAAGTTCGATCCCCCAAAAGTCGTGGGCAAGGGCTCAAAAACCCTTGCCGTACCTAAGGTTCTAACTTGGACATCTGGCGGAGAGGGAGGGATTCGAACCCTCGATGCCCTTTCGGACATACCACCTTTCCAGGGTGGCCATTTCGACCGCTCACGCACCTCTCCTTATTTTTTGCAGATCTTTAAATATCGCTCAAATTTATTTTGATTTTTCGGACTACTCGTACCGATAACCTCCATAAACTTCCGGGTTTTGTAAACTATACATATATATTTGTTTCCCATCAACTATTTTGGGATTCATTCCGTTGTGCCGTAGAATTTTATCCATGTCTTCAAGAAGCGGCCTGGAGTGACTTGTAAAATCCCTCAGGCTGAAGTTGAGGCTATGCGGGCCAAGGGTCAGGGCGCGATGTGGAAGCAGTATTTGCTAAATTTTATCGCGGCCATGGTCATGGCATACGTTCTGTCGCACTCTATAGTTTTCGCGAGCGATTACCTCGCTGTAGGGGGCGTCTCGGCCGGCCTTATGAGCGGTTTTTGGAGTTGGCTCGGCTTTATAGCGCCGGTGACCCTCGGTTCGGTCCTTTGGGAGGGCCGCCCTTGGAAGCTTTGGTTTCTGAACAACGGTTATCAACTCTTGAACCTTCTCATCATGGGTGTGCTTTTGAGCATTTGGCGTTAAAATGGCTGAATGCTTGAGTTGGAAAGAACTTATCTCCTCAAATATTTGCCGGAAGGTTGCCTAGACAGCCCCCATAAGCTCGTAGTCGACACCTACTACCCTTTGGAATCCAAGCACCCGGTACTCCGCTTGAGGCAGAGCAGTGAAAAGTTCGAGTTGACGAAGAAAACGCCTGTCGAGGGGCAGAACGCCTCAGCGCATACCGAAGAGACGATCAAACTTTCAAGTGAAGAAGCGGCGGCGTTGCGCCAGCTTTCCGGAAAGGTTGTGTCGAAGATCCGCTATTACTACCCCTATAAAGGCCGCACAGCCGATGTGGATATTTTTCAAGGTGACCTATCGGGGCTCATCCTGGTGGATCTTGAGTTTGACGACGCCGGTTCTTTGGAAACTTTCTTAATGCCGGATTTTTGCCTGGCCGATGTGACAGAAGAGGAATTTTTAGCCGGCGGTATGCTCTGCGGCAAAAAATACGCGGACATTTCAGAGAACCTGGCACGTTTCCGCTACACAAGGATAAGTACCGTTCCGTCGATCAAGTCTGAAGTAAGCTAAGGTCTGTTATAATCAATCTCCGAGGCGAACATCAAAAGGATGAAATAATGATGTCTCATTGGGCGTTACTAGATAGCGAGAACGGTTTGAATTATAGAAGCTAATATTTTTTATGTCTGACCAAACAAAAACGGCGGTGTTCGGAGGCGGATGTTTTTGGTGCACGGAAGCGGTATTTGCCCGTCTCAAGGGAGTGAGGAGCGTTGAGCCGGGTTACTCCGGAGGAAATGTCGATAATCCGAACTACGAAGTGGTTTCGACCGGCCGCTCCGGTCATGCCGAGGTCATTAAGGTCGAGTACGACCCCGAGGTGATCTCCTACGACGACCTTCTCACGGTTTTCTTTTTTGAACACGATCCGACGACATTGAACCGTCAAGGTGAGGATGTTGGAACTCAATATCGGTCCGTGATCTTGTACTCCGACGAAGAACAAAAAGCACGGGCCGAAAAGTTCGTGTTCAGTCTAAAAGAAAGTGGAGCGTACGATCAGCCTATCGTGACGGAAATCTTGCCGCTCGAAAAATTCCATAAGGCAGAGATGTACCACAAAGACTACTACGACAAGAACAGGGAAGTGGCTTACTGTGAACTCGTGATAACGCCAAAGGTTGAAAAATTGGAAAAAAGATTCGCGGAACTGATAAAATAAATGTCGAAAGGAATCCCGCAGTAGAAAATGACATTAATGAATAACTGAGTTGCGAAATAATCATGCGCAGGTCGAATTATCAGTTCAATTATTTGGAATGATTGAGCCCCGAGGGGGATGTAATTTTTCACTACAGGATGAAAAAAGACGAAGAATTGGATCAGGAACTTTATAAGGTGGCGCGGGCAGGCGGCACGGAAGCGCCTTTCACGGGCAAATACTGGAAAAGCCGCGATAAGGGCATGTATAAGTGCGCTATCTGCGGCAACCAGCTTTTTAGCTCGGACACGAAATTCGATTCGGAAGCGCCGGGACTCCGCGGTTGGCCGAGTTTCGACGAAGCCATCCCGGGAAGTGTTGATTTTAAGCCGGATAATAGCCATGAAATGCGCCGCACGGAAGTGGTTTGCCGCAATTGCGGCGCTCATCTGGGTCATATTTTTGAGGATGAGAAGGATTCAAAGACCGGCAAGCATTATTGCATCAATTCCGTTTGTCTTGAGTTAACTAAAGAAGAGCAGTTGGCAAAGAAAACAAATAAGGTGACCAAATAATCCAAAGATGGGACAAACCGCGCGCGCGGCTCTGAAAAAAATTGCAAGACTTGCCGATCCCAGGCGGGCGATCGCTTCGCGCTGGTTTTTCAAAACAGGGAAGGGCGAATATGGCGAGGGTGATAAATTCCTTGGAGTGAACAATCCGACACTTAGGTTGCTCTCTCGCGATTTTCAGGGTTTGCCTCTTGTTGAGATCAAAAAATTGCTGAGAAATTCTTTCCATGAAATCAGGCAACTAGGTCTTTTCATTTTGGTGCGGCAGTTCGAACGGAGCTCCGAGCCGGAGAAGAAAAGAATTTACGACTTTTATTTGGGTCATACGGATGCCATCAATAATTGGGATCTGGTCGATTGCAGTGCGCATAAGATAATCGGCGCTTACCTTTGGCAGCGAGATAAGAAGATTCTATACAAATTGGCCCGCTCGAAAAATCTATGGGAGCGGCGCATCGCGATCATTTCGACTTTTTATTTCATCAAAAATAAAAAAAGCAGTGTCGCCCTCGACATCGCCAGAATTTTAAGGAGCGATAAAGAAGATATTATCCGGAAAGCTGTCGGCTGGATGCTCCGCGAGATAGGCAAGAATTGCGGCCAAGGTGTCGAGGAAAAATTTCTTCAGAAATACTACGCCGAATTGCCTCGAGTAACGCTCCGGTACGCCATTGAACGTTTTCCAAAACCAAAAATCAGGGCTTATTTATTGGGAAATTTTAGATGATATGAAATTTAAAGCGGTTGTGCTCGTGTTGGCCATTATCGCGATTATAGTCGTTATGACTTACGCGCTTACTGTCATGAATTCCAATAACATCGATGTATCGTCCGATCAGGCCTTATCGACAATTGGCACGGTCAAAATAAATGATTCCGAGATCCGAGTTGAGGTGGCGATGACGGGAGCAGAAACCGCACGCGGACTCGGCGGCAGGAGCTCGCTTCTAGAAGGCAAGGGTATGTGGTTCGTGTTTCCGAAACCGGAACTGTACGGTTTTTGGATGAAGGACATGAATTTCCCGATCGATATCATTTGGTTCGACGAAAACGCTAATATAGTTGCCATCAGATCGAATGTGAGGCCGGAAACTTACCCTGAGGTTTTTTACCCGTCGGTAAAAGCTCTATATGTGCTCGAGGTGCCGGCGCATTTTGCCGAAAAACACGGATTTAATATTGGCGACTCGGCGGAAATCCATCCTCAGGCTCCCAAATAGCCAAGCCAGATAAAAAAATTTCCCACCAGGCATAGACACTCCGAGGGTTTTATTACATGAGTTCAAAATCGACCAGTTATCCACTTTCCCACCGACGAGGCAGGCGTTAAACTATACCAACCAAGCGTAAAATTAAAAAAAAGTAAAAAAATATTTCCAAAAACATGGGCAAGGATGGCAAGAAAGATAGTAAAGGTATCGCGAACCTCGTTCGCACTGTTCAGAAGAGAGACGGGTCGATAGTTCCGTTTGGTATTGACCGCATCAAGACTGCGATATTCAAAGCGATGGTCCAAACCGGAGAGGGAACCGAAGAGGAGGCGATGCTCGTCGCTAATAAAGTCCTTGCCGAACTTGTAAAGATCGCTAAGCATCACAAGAATTTCATTCCGACCGTAGAAGGTATCCAGGATACGGTTGAGAACGAACTCATCCTAAGCGGTTATGTGAAGACGGCCAAGTCTTACATTCTATATAGAGAGAAAAGAGCAAAACTTCGCGAAAAAGGCTTAATGGTACCTGAGCGGGTCAAGAAATTGGCCTCCGAAAGCAAGAAGTATTTCCGCAATCCCCTCGGTGAATTCATTTATTATCGCACTTATTCCAGGTGGATTGCTGAAGAAGGACGGCGCGAGACTTGGATCGAGACAGTGGACCGCTACGTGGCGTTCATGAAAGAAAACCTCGGCAAGAAATTGAAGGAGTCCGAGTACAGGGAGATCCGGGAGGGCATTCTAAGGACAGAAGCTATGCCTTCGATGAGACTGCTTCAGTTCTCCGGTAATGCGGCCAAGGTCACGAATGTCTGCGCTTACAATTGTTCCTATATCGCTCCGGAGAGTTTCCGGGATATCGCCGAAGTAATGTACATTTCGATGTGCGGTACCGGCGCCGGTTGGGGCGTCGAGAGCGAGCATGTGCAAAAGCTGCCGCAGATCAAACTACAGACCGGAAAGAAATCACAGGCTCACACCATCGATGACAGCAAAGAAGGATGGTGCGACGCTTTTATCCTAGGAATGGAAACGTGGGCCAACGGCAATGATGTCGAATTCGATTATTCTCAGATCCGTCCCGCCGGCGCCCGGTTGAAGACCATGGGCGGCAAAGCGTCCGGTCCGGAACCTCTTCGCCGATTGCTCGATTCCACTCGTTCCAAGATCTTGGGCAAGCAGGGCAGGCGTCTTTCGAACTTGGACGTTCACGATATCATCTGCATGGTCGGCGATTGCGTCGTGGCCGGCGGAGTGCGCCGAAGCGCTATGATATCGCTCTCCGACCTCGACGATGAGCATATCCGCGACGCCAAGAAGGGACAGTTCTATGTTACCGAGCCTCAGCGCATGTTGGCTAATAATTCGGCCGTCTATATAGACAAGCCCTCCAACGTGGAGTTTTTGAACGAGTGGACGGCTCTTATGAACTCCGGTTCCGGTGAAAGAGGCATATTTAACAGGGGTTCTTTGGCCAAACAGCTTCCCGAGCGCCGTCTAAGGGTTCTGCGCGAATTTATGGACGCCACGGGCACCAAGATCACGGGCTCTGTCGGCACCAATCCCTGCGGCGAAATCATTCTCCAGTCAAAGCAATTCTGCAATTTGTCGGAAGTTGTTGCTCGCAAGGAGGACAATATGGAATCTTTGATGCGAAAGATCCGCTTGGCCACCATTCTCGGCACCTATCAATCGACACTCGTAAATTTCCCATATCTGTCCAAGGAGTGGAACGAACACT
>CAZYRJ010000068.1:0-5779 GCA_964649625.1 uncultured Candidatus Saccharibacteria bacterium | reverse complement strand
ACGCTTCATCGCGACAATCTCCAAACCATCGCGTTCGGCTAGGGCGAGCATCTCCTTAATCTGCGAGTCGATGGAAAGCACTTGCCGTTCCTCGGACTCGGTACTTTTCCTAGCATACAAACAATATTTTACCTTTACAGGGATTATTGGCTTTATGGCCGGCATCCCGACCGGCACTTCTGTTAATTGCATTTTTCTCTTGTGTTTGGTTGATAATGTGACCTACACACAAGAGATGACGCAGACCGCTCTAGGAGTCTAGGGCGTCACTGTTGGTTGGAAGTTGGTAACTGGATTAATTAGCCACCCCAAAACACCCCTATTTTGAGCCATATATTTGCGTTAAGAAAAAGAAAATTGAAAATTGCTTGACAGAATAGGTTATAAGTGATATACTACAAAAAAAGATGAGTGATGGAATGCTGATAACTGTTAGAATGTATCAGAAAAAATAGTTGACAGGATAGACAAGCCATGCTATACTAGAGAGGTGAGGTTACAGTCACGGTTGAAGCACATTCAAAATCAATAAAAAAGACAATCTTTAGAGGAGAGAGTCTTCAAGCCCTGAAGCATAAGGGCCAATCGGTTCTGCCGCAGTTTATATTGTGGCAAGGATCCAAGCTGAGGTCTGTTTGGACACCGCATGAACGATTGCTACTAGTCATCGAGCCGAATTGGCAAAGGCGATTGGGAGATCTCTTCTAAAGAAAGGCGAAATGTATCTGCGAAAGCGTGATACGAGAGATGCCTTTGTTTTGAAGATATCTCTTAGTCGCTTTTTATGTTGAACGAAGTTGAAACATTTTTCGTTGAAAGAATGATGGGGAGGAGAGAGAGAAGTTGGGCGAGGCGTCAAGTTATAAACTTAGGCCTGCGGCTCACACAAAACTTATCTCCATCATTCTCTCAATGAGGAGAGAGGCCGGAAAGCCCGGCTCAAAAGTTCTTTGAGAAGATAATCACCGAATTGTTCCCCACCTCGGCTCCGTCAGACGACGGGGAGGTAACCAGCGCCTTTCGCAAAGGCGAACCAATGCTGGAAAGAGGAGAGAGTGGGAAGAGTAGCAATTCAGTGCATATCTTGTTTGCACGGTAGGGGTTTTGTGAAGGTGATCGACATGCAAACTCGACGCTCGATTGAAACTATGTCTTCAAGGCCTTTGACCCTATCACCGGTGTTCGTAAGGACATCCGCTGTGAATGAAAATTAACCACTTTTGTTCACAGAAATGTCCTTGTGATCCGCTCAAAGCGGAAAGAAAGCAAGGAGTTCGTTGACAAAAAAATATCGAAGTAAAAATCGCGCGATGCAAATTGCGTGATGGGAAAACGCGAAACGAGAAATTCGTTTTGCAATGTTATTCCTCTTCGTCAGACCGAGCGATAGCTTAAAACCTTAAAACTCGGTAGGACAAGAGGGGTTGTATGATCCCTGTGTTCTTTATTATTGATTGTGATGGTAATAATCCGTTTTGAATCCTTTGTTTTGTTCGGCACTGGCTTCTTAAATAAATTGAGAAGCGAGTGCTGAACGAAACTTCAAAAAAAGGATTTAAATGAGAATTGTATTCGGAGGTCCGAAGCACAGCGGAAAGTCCGTTTTGCTCTGGTACCTAAAAAAACTCGTGGCGGCCGTAGGAGACTATATGCCGTTACGATGCGCCCCCGACGGTGAGGGCGACTGGACCCAAGAGCTCTACTTGAGTAATCCTGATCTGGCGCTTGAAATACGCCAGAAAGGGAAGTTTTCAGAGGAGTTCGTGAGCTGGGCCGAAGGTGCGGTCAAAAACTGCGACTCCCGGTTCGGGCTTATCGACGTCGGCGGAATCCCTTCCGCCGAAAACAAGCGCATTTGCAGAAATGCGGACGCGCTTGTCATCGTCATCTCCGATCAGTATGGTCAGGAGACGCACGAACTTTGGGTTCAGTTTGCCAAGGAATTGGGATTGAAAGTCCTTGGCACGGTGCATACCACGCTCAAGAGTATTGAGGAGTGGTTTCGGATTAATCCCAACGGCGCCTTTGAAGGTTGCGCCGTAGGGCTGGATCGGGAAACCTTCAAAGGCTCCACTTCGGTGGAAGCTCTCGCAGAATGTCTGAAAGAAAAAACCAAAAACGAAAGAAAGGCAGTTACCATGAACACAATCAGCGTCAGTCAGATCGCGGGAATGATCGGAAAACAGCCGGGGCCTATCAATTTGCCAGGTGGCAAAGTGATTCAAGGTCTCGATTGGAAACCTGAAGAGCTTCCCGGTGTCGAAGCGGCCTTGAAACCGTTCTCAGCAATGGGGACTCCCTGGCTGATCGACGGTGCCGGTCCGCAGTGGCTCATCGCGTGCATCACGCACGCTCTGCACCCCTGCGCGATCAGTCTCGCTGACTCCAAAGTGGAGGGCGGGCAGGTTGCCATCAGCGAGCGCAAGCTCCCCGAAGGTGCCGGCAAGGGCGATCTCACTTTCTCCGTTGAGGAGAAGGAGATGGGGTCAGTGGTCAAGTATGGGTCTGCGAACCCGATTGACTTCAAGAGGCTTCCGGAGCTTGTCGCGCCGACAACGGTGCAGGGCAAGCCGGTCTTCTTGAACGGCAGGTCGGCAACCTGGGCAGTGGTGGACATTGCAACCACATATCAACATGTGGTGCCAGCGGTGTTCGTCGGACAGCCCATGGGAGCGGCCGGCTACTGCTACGTCTGTGCAATCACCCACTCTCCCGATATCAAAGTCGGGTCGGTGGTGAAAGAAGCAGACCTGAAGTAGTGGTCACTAATAACACCAGACGAAAGTTTGGTTGCGACAAAATTCCTCCTTCGCTCTGATGAGCTACGGAGGGACAAGCCGGTCGTGTAAATCAAGGTAAAAAAGTTTTGTGTGTTTGACTTGAGCGCAAGCTCGAACAGAACACTCCTTTTTACCCGCCATAGCTCATAGAGCGACGGCGGGGATTGGTGGAGGTTAATCAATCGCGGTTGCAAGCGTGGTTGCTTGCCGTGACGAAAGTCAATTGGAGAATACGTAAATTTCTCCTACTTTTTGAGCTTGTCTCGAGCGAAAGCGAGAGGTCGGCTCATTGGTAAAAGTTTTTCATAGGCAATCTGTGGCTCAAGGTTTGGGCAATGGATTGCCTATGAAAAATACACCAAAAATCACAATTATTTGTGGGACTTTGTCCCAAGAACTTCCGGTTCGGCATGAAATTGCTGGACTGGCCAACGGCCACCCGGCCCTCCTCGTTTCAGAGGAAGGGGAGTCGCGAGACCCCCAGGGAAACTGGGTCTACTTGGAGGACCGCGCCGAGCGCGGCCCATTCCTGGTGTTTCCGGCGGGATCCCAGACCCCCAAGGTCGGAGATGAGGTCAGCTTCCGGCCCAACAAGCCGGAAGACCTATTCACCCCGACCGGAACCGTGGAATACACGGTTTCGGAAGTCATCCGGGGCGAGTAATCTTCAAGTCTTATCGGCAAGGCTTTAAACATGCCGCGTAATTCCGAGGGGAAGCTCCTCGGCGCTCTTTGAAAGACGGGCGGACATTGTCTTTCGGGTTTGCGGGAGTGGTTTCCCGCCGTCTGAAGTCTTGTTCACATTGTGATCAAGACTGAGGTGGACAATACGCAACTTGTCCTACTTTTTGAGCTTATGACTTATGTCGTTGGCTCATTGGTACTGATTTATGAAGGCAAAAATTCAAATGACTCTTGCGAGTAGCGGGCGTGGGAGGATAATCCTCCATGTTTTCTGTCTTTTGCGAGACGGGAAATTCAGTTGGCACATGGCAGGAATTTACCGCGAGTTTTCGTGGTAGGCCTGCCAAAAAATAAAGTCGAGCGACGGCTTGAAACGGTACGGAGAACACGTACTGATCGCGCGGGGAGTGTTGCCCGAAAAAAGAAATGATACCGTGAAGCGGTCTGTGTTGGTCACACGGACACACCTGCGAAAGTGGGTGGTGGAGGAACGTATCATGTACGTGATCCTCTCTGATGGTTCGGTGGTCTCCCGGACGGAGTACCTCGCCATCATCGGCAACTAGTAATAGTTGCTGTCCTGTCTCGGGCACATAGGGGTGCGCTGGACGGTCTCGGCTCGCGAGATGGCAACAGAATAGCGAGGTGGCATGAATGTTTGGGAGAATCACTTGTGCTTAGGTTGTGGTTGTATTCTCCCCTTTGTTGAGCTTGTCTCTTATAGGGAGATCGGCTCATAGAGATTTATGAGTACAAAAACACAAGGCCGGTTAAAATCTGGCGAAACTGTGGTTGACCGAGAGGTTAGCCACATGCATGCGGGTGTAAGCGAGTATCTCGCTTTAGCTCTCGTGCAAATCTCGTCCAACGGGCGAGAACGGATTAAGGAAACCATTGACCTTGGCCGAGTGATCGGTCGGTCAAATCGTGTTTCCACAAGCGCGGATGACGAAATCATCTTTGCTCAGAGAATCAATCGGCCAGGTCTTACACGGTTCGTCAAGAATCGTGAACCTGAACCGACGACCAAGCTCACGGTGAAGCTACAACAGCTTGCTGATGGACAGTACGAAATTCGTACTGCTTACGTTGGTGACGCTGGTGTCGCCGAACCATGGGATGAAGACGCCAAATCTGACTCGATTCCCTTTTGGAGCGCTCACGCGCTCTGCTGGGGGTATGAGCCAGTGGTGTCCGGTACGGAAACTGAAAAGTGTCCGTGGTAGGTCAAAAGGAGGAGCAGGTGTGCGACAACGCTCGTCTGCTCCTCCCCATTTTTGAGTCCGAAAATATAATAATATATTTTATTAATATTTGTGGATTCAAAGAGTGGAATGTGTTCATGCAATATGTTGCTGATGTATTTCGGCGATAGATTGCATGAACACAAAACTCATATTCGGTTCAGGTCGGTTTTCATCCGTTGTGACCAATAATCGCAACGGAGTTTTAGTGGGAGATTTCGATCTCCCCACGAAACTGGTGGATACGTCGAAAGACGTACTTCTCTGTCTCCCCCAGGAGATTGAGAAGTGGGGTATGTATCCCACCCACCAGGAGAGTTGGCTTTGCCTCACCTTCGTCGTCGGCTGTCACAGTCGGCACGAGAGCGGGGACACCTTGGGACTGGCGATCCGCCGGCAGGCTTGGGAAGCGATTCCCTCCTGTCAGTGGCAAGCGCTGGCCGCCAAGGCTATCGGTTTCATTGGCGAGTTCCGGACACGGCTCGTCGAAAACACGGAAAGTCCGCGCAAGCTCTACAAGAGCCTGACGAGGGCTTTGCAGGACTGCGTCCTGTATCTTTCGGGAGAGTTTCCCGAAGGTCAGGATTCCTTTCTGTCTTCGTCTCCGGTGGCATTGCTCATCGAGCAGGCAAATCGCGGACGAAGTGGCGAGCTTTCGCTTGCTGAAGGGGCCCAACTTGCGGACGAAGCTGAGGCAATTGTCTCGGCGAAAGTCATCGAGTTTGGCGGGCTTGTGGAGTGCTCGAAAGCGCTCAGCGAGCTTGAAAAGTCCCTTGCCGAAAAGCACGGGCGGGTCATCCTCCTTCCGGGCAATGTCCTTCTGTCCGAGGGAGCCAAGCTCGTGTCCTGGGATATTGTCCTAGGCACGCCAGATGCCCACGACTGCGATATCGTGAGCATCCTAGAGTGCTCTTCGGACAGCCCCAGCCTGGTTCAGCTCAAGGATCAGCTTTCTGGCCAGCGCCTGGATATTATCCGGGTGTCGCCGGAACTTGGACCAACAAAGGAGCTCGTGGGCGGACACCGGCCGTTTCAGTCAGTGGCAGAAATGCTGCTGGCAAACGGTCGCGC
>CAZYRJ010000067.1:2466-5780 GCA_964649625.1 uncultured Candidatus Saccharibacteria bacterium | reverse complement strand
AAAGCTGATGCATATCAAATCGTTGACGACCTAAAAAAGTCAGGCGAACGAAACCTTGTGGCGTTACCGTTGTTTGCTGGCATCTCACCACACGAGCAAGACGCCGTGTACCTGGATTATCCAGGACAACGAAAGGTCATCGTCTCGACGAACATTGCCGAGACATCAGTAACAATTGATGGCGTTTGTTACGTCATCGACAGCGGCCTCATCAAGCTTAGCGGCTTCGATAAGGAAACGGGCATTGAGGGCTTGGAAATAATTGAGCACTCTCAAGCCGGTTGTAACCAGCGCATGGGCCGTGCAGGGAGAACGAAACCCGGAGTCTGCTACCGAATGTACACAAAAGCAAACTTCGAAAATCGTCCCAAATTCACGGAACCAGAAATCCGCCGCATTAACTTGTCACGGATTGTCCTACTGATGGAGAATCTCGGCATCAATAATGCTGAAGACTTTGACTTCATCGACCCACCTGAACTGACAGCTATTCGCAAAGCTTACCAAGAGTTGATTATCCTCGGCGCGGTAGATTACCGAACCAGGAAGATCACCCCGGTTGGCAGACAAATGGCTTCGTTCCCCACACTCCCGACCGTCGCAAAACTGTTGCTCGAGTCTAGGAAGTTCGGTTGCGTAAAAGAAATCGTGACGATCTCCGCCTTCCTTTCGGCGCACGACGTACTCTTGTTACCCAAGGGCTACGAAAAAAATGCCAGAGAAGCACACACCCGATTCGTCAGCAGTAAATCGGACATGCTGACCTTTCTCAACATTTGGCGTGAGTACAAAGCCAATCTGCGAAGTAAGGACTGGTGTCACCGGAACTATCTCAACCACCGCATCATGTGGGAAATCGATGCTGTACGCGACCAACTCAAGGAAACACTCCGCACAGCTGGCGTGAAAATCACCAGCACGAACGATGACGATACGATCTTGCGATGTGTCGTTAGCGGCTTCAAGGAAAACATTCTTGAGTGGCGAGGAAAAGACAGTTACTGCGGACTGCTCGTTAACGTCAGGAGTGGTGTCATCCATCCCTCATCTGCCCTATCTGGAACCCACCCGCGGTTTGTCGTGGCCACGCACATCATCGAGACAACGAGGACCTTCGCAAGAAATTGCACTGTTCCTAAAGTTGAGTGGCTGGCAGAATTTGTGCCACAGCTCTTCAAGGGCAAAGAGGTTACTCTGGAGTCTTATGTGCCCGGTGAAAACGAGGCGACCGGCGAACAGTTAATTACTTTTCGCGGTCAACCTATCGGAACTCGGAAAGTCCGAGTCCCCGTTGATAAAGCAAAACCAATGCTGCTCCAACGCGAAGCAAATCTCGCAAAGCAAGGCTTCGTTAAGCTTGAGTTCAAAAAAGATGGAGACCGATTCATCTCAACCTTTGAAAACATGCCTATCGAATTGAGCCTTAAAGGTAAGCGAGACATCGAGCCGAACAAGTCGTATTTCTGTTCTCTCGTAAAGCTCGGCAACGTGATATTTGCTGAAGTTAAAGAGCCCGCACTTCTCATATAGTTCTTTGTAAAGCCTAGTTTCAAACTAGGCTTTTTTATATAAAAACAGCAGAGTAAACTGCTGTTGATGTCATTTACATTTTAGCCAGAGCTCGTTCTGCCGCGACTTGTTCGGCCTTTATCTTTGAAAGACCCTCACCTTTAGCCAGCATCTGTTCACTGGCGTAGACTCCGACCACGAATTTTTTTTCGTGATCAGGGCCACTCTCCGAGATAGTTTTATAGCGCGGGGTGTGGCCGACCAAAGCCTGCACTTTCTCTTGCAGAATGCTTTTTGCATCACGGAGCTCCAAAGACGCAAGACTCCTGACCAATGGAAAGAAAAGTTTGGCCACAAAAGCATGCGCCGCTTCCCTTCCCAAGTCCAGAAAAATCGCGCCCGTGAGTGACTCCATCGTATTGGCCAGTATCCTGCCTCTGGATTTCAAATCCTTCGCTTCACCTCGCGAAAGCAAAATGAAATCGTTGAGGCCCAATTCCCGTGCCAGTTTCTCCATTGCTACACCGTTCACAACTGCGCCTCGCATTTGCGTGAGTTCACCCTCTTCCTTGTTTGGAAAGGAAATGTACAGAAATTCCGAGATGATCGCTTCAATGATAGCGTCACCTAGAAACTCCATGCGTTCGTTGTGACCATGTTTGCAATGGCGATTCTCATTCAGGTATGAACGATGCGTCAGTGCTTGCTCTAGCAAAACCAAGCTTTTGAATTTTAAACCCAGCCTTTTCTCGAGAACATTTAAATCGGCATGCATAGGTTTTTTCTCTCAGCCGGAGAATACATAATAACTACAGTTATGTCAAATATAAAATCCGCAGCAAAGCCATGCTGCGGATGCGTTTGTACTACTAAAGAACTACAACAGGTATGTCGGCAAATCGAGGGCCACGGGTGGCGCCCGCTCTTTTTTCTCCTACTCTACGGAGGTTTGACGATCGACAACTGATCCTGTTTCGACAACCGGAGAATCTGATGCCGTGGCCGGACTGAGCAAGGATTTAAGAATGGCTAAACTTTCAGCCAACTCTTCCAATGCTCCGCTCGTGTGAATCTCCAAACCGGTAATTTGGGCAAGCTGGTCCCAAACCGATGTGGTGATTTGTCTAACCCTTTCCCTAGTCAAGCCGTAGACTTGTCCCACCTCCTCCAAAGTCTTTATGCAAAGCAGGTCGGTTAATCCCCACTTCAGCAAAAAGATTTCTTTGTGCCGAGGCAGAATGTCCAAACGATTGACGGCCTCTGCTAAAGGACGAACTTTCTCTTCCCACGAAGCAATCATGGCCTTTGCCTCAACGACTTGATTTGGAAAGAGCCTGTCCTGAAGCTTTGCCAGAAGTTTCAAGTCCCCCTCGTAGGGTTGAAGGGAGTACCTGGACCTAACGGTTTCAAGTCTCTCTCGCAGGTGTCCCTGGTCGAGTTTCTTGATCAATCCGCTGGATATCACACTAACAGAAGTGGTAGAGGAAATGCCAAACCAAGGGCCAATGGTAAGGCAATGCTGGCTGAAATCGGTCTGCAACAAGTAAATTGCCGCATCCCGCGCAAGTTTCGTTTGAGCGCGCTGCTGACGGATACTCTCATCTTTGTAGGGTCCTGCCTTGGACTTAGCCAAAATGGCATCTCGCTCCACTGCGAAGACCTCGGCCACAAGTCTCGTGACTTGCTCTGGAATTGGCGGCAAAGGAGCGCTTGCAACCGACCCGATCTCCGGTTCATCTACTTCAACTGGAGCTGGCTTCGGCGGCAAAACAGACCCTGTGCCCTTTCCGTAGACGCGGCGAATT
>CAZYRJ010000067.1:0-2456 GCA_964649625.1 uncultured Candidatus Saccharibacteria bacterium | reverse complement strand
CGACATCGGCGCGCATATTCTCGCTCTCCTCCAGTCGTTTCGACACGACCTCGCAAGGATCGATCGTCCCCGTTGCATGCAGAATTTCCGAGACTTCCTCGAGAGCAAGTCCCGCGTCATTTCGCAAAAGGTAGATGGCGACATTTCTCGCCCATTTGTATCTCCATTCCCTTCTTTCACAAAGAGTTTGGACGCTGATACCGTAAGCCACGCTTACGATCTCGATAATCAACTCCGGTGTGACCTCGCGATCACCCAAAGCGAATTCGAAATCGGGCATGATCCGATATTCTCTGGCGTAAACTGTGTTTTCGGGAGCCACAAGCATTTGGTTGATAGAATTTTCGTTCCCAACCACTCCGGCCAACTCCTCCATGTTTTGGAGTTTGGTCTGCAGCTCTTCATCATCCAATTCGACGCCAGCATCTTTCAAGGCATTCCAAACCTTGACGTTGATCTGCCGGATCCTTTCTTGAGTCAAACTGTAACGTGAGCCGACATCTTCCAATGTCAACCCGTCAGAAACGCCATCCAAACTGTTGTAAGCTCGGAAGACGTCCTTGTCACGATCTGGAACGGGCAAAGTGCGAAGAACCCCAAGGATTACCTGCATCGAGGCTTGTTCTTCCCGCAGTTTTTCACTGCCAATGACCATAACGTCAGGCTGAACCGCCTGCTCGTTAGGGATTGTATCGATGAGTTCGTCCTCAGCAGATCCTTTGGCCGTGTGATAGTCCACAAGTTCGCTCAACGAGCGGACCGGGATTTTCACTCGAGTGAGATATAGACGAACTTTGTCCGGCTCGTGACCAGACCGAACGCTTATCTCTTCAAGAGAAGGTTCACGACCAAGCTCTTCGGCGAGTTCGCGGCTTGCTTTGAGGATTTTATAGTGAGCCTCAACTGCATGGCTCGGCGCCCCGATCACTGATCCAAAATCAGTGAGAGCTCTCGTGATCGCTTGGCGGATCCACCACCATGCGTAAGTCGAGAAGGCAAAACCTTTCCTGTAATCGAACCTCTCGACTGCCTTCATCAACCCAATGTTTCCCTCTTGGACAAGGTCGTCATAGTCGAGACCTCGACCCATGTATTTGCTGGCCACCTTGAGTGGCAGACGAAGGTTGTGCAAAATCAGCGTGTTCCAAGTCTTACGGTCTCCCGTTTCGGCCAGAACCTTTGCCAACTGATTGAATTCATCTCGCGAGAGCAGACGATGACTCTTAACTTCTCTGTAATACGGGTTAAGAGCGTCCTTGTCTTCTTTGTCGAAGATGAACTCGGGCACAAACCTGGCCTCATTCTCATCCAACAATGACTGCTCGTCATCGTCGTCTGGAACCAAAGCTTCAAGTTCCGCAGCTTCTTTTTCGACTGCCTTCAACTCCATTGCGCTTGGTTCGAATTCCGGCTCTTCATCGAGACCGGCAATCTCTCGCAAGCTCTGGGGTCGAGTGATCTCTTCCTTTATCGAAAACCTGCTCCGTTCCGGTTTAGGCCGCGGTACTGACTCGACCTTTGAACTTGGCGACGGCGCGACAGTACCCTCCGCATCTTCTCCCACTATCTTATGAGTGTGGGTATGAGTATGCGTGTGAACGTGCGTGTGATGGACCTCCACTTCAATTTTGACATTGATGGCGCTCAAGATCTTGGTCAGTTGCTGCAAGGTCTTTGCCAGTTTGGCTCGATCCTTTCCCGTTGAGGAGGGGATGAGGTCAGTTATTTCACCAGTTGTGATGAAACCGCGTCCTTTGGCTTGACGCAATACTTCTCTTGCCTCCGGCCTCAGCTCACAATCGTTGAGCATTGACTCATTGATAAATGGCGAAAAATCCATATCTACCATAGTTTTTCCTCTCTATTTGGTTGTTTGGTGCAAAACTTGAGAAATACTACAGTATTTTTGTCAATAGTAAAGTTGACAGTGTGTTGTAGAAATGATAGTTACATGAGAGCAACCATGTCCTTTAACATCAACAAGCTATGTATGAACCATTCGAATACCAAAGCGAGTGCTTAGATTGCATTGAAACCGCGCGAAAACGCGGTGCAACAAAATCACTCGTCGTCATGGCGAGTGGTCTCGGTAAGACGGTAACTGCAGCTCTGGACGCCAAAGTGTGGCTAAAACAGAACGGCGGACGTCTTCTCTACATCTGCCACCAAAACGATATCCTTGCACAGGCCCAAACCACCTTCAAAGATATCCTCGGTCCGAATTACAACTTCGGATTTTTCAATGGCATTGAAAGACGCGTCCACGCCACAGATTGCGTGTTTGCTTCTTTCCAAACCATGCTCCGAAGCGGCCGAGACGTTTTCAAAGTTGACGAGTTTGATTACATGGTAGTTGACGAGAGCCACCATACTCAAGCCACAACCTACCTGAAAATCGTCCAGCATTTCAACCCGCGCTCCCCGCTTGGCACCACAGCACCCCCGGACACGCGCGA
>CAZYRJ010000066.1:426-5903 GCA_964649625.1 uncultured Candidatus Saccharibacteria bacterium | reverse complement strand
TGGTTTTCATGGGTACAGTTTATGACTAATTATGTTGCCTGCAAAGTCTATGCAAAAAAATATTATGCAGCCTTAACGCGACTTGAGACTACCTCAAACTGGCTGGCCAACTCGGGCTAGAACCGTGGTCGGTCAAACCCTGCTTGACGGTTTAGACTAATTCTAGCATGTCTCGTTGACGGCACTTGAGCGCAATCGTTCTTCCGGAAATTTTTCTCGGCCGTAAAAACCACACACACAATTATTACTGGACAGGAGTTGGTGCTGGACTAGGTAATGCATCTACCTCATCGACTAAAGGTGAACTATAAATCAACTTCATTGCTTCAAAAGCTGAATCCAAAGAACGGATTCTCGCTATATAAAAAGAATTAAGATTAACGGATGACTTTTCCGAAAGCTTATCTGCAGTCTCTTCCGAAATCGTATGCATTCGAGAAATGACAATTCCCGATGCCTTTATAAGGGAATTTATTTCTTCAAGATCTGCATTACAAAGACTGACTAATGTACCATTTCGTAAACGAACGATCGCACTGTCCGATAATTTAATACTAAAATAGTTCTCCTGGACAGCGTTACCGTACCTAGCTTTTAAGCTCGCGAGTTGAAGTTCATCTTTCTGCTTTAATGTTTTCGTGCAATTTCCCCAAAGGTCAGGTCTTGCTGTTTCGATGACATGGGGAATGATGGGGAATGGGGACAGGGACAATATTGTTAAGAATTCCGTGTTGTAATTTATTACCTTGCCGTCTTCGGTCTTTCGAGTCCCCGTACCGTGTGCTGTAGACCAAAAGTATCAATCATTTTATTGGTCCATTTGTCGGTACCATAAGGCCTTCCTTTAACGACAGAATAGCGTATTTCGCTGATTTTGTCGTCTGAAAAAATTTCATTAACCCGAGTCGATATAATTTACAGGTAGATCGGTCGGCAACGGTGAAAGTATTCTCTTCTGGACTACTGAGCCTTGCGTTCTCCTATACAAACTTCCCCAGATCCAATTTTCGGATCTTTTCACTAATTTTGCACGCAAAGGATTTTGCTCAACATAACGAAGAAGATCAATAAAGTGTTAATCACTTTCAACCGGGAATGACTTATATCTATCTTGATAGATATGTCCATACCCAATCGTTTTTGTGCGAGTGCGAGATTGACGGGTATGAGTTGAAGTTAACCAGCCCATAAACTCTGGCAGTATCGTATCAGATGCCGGATGCAAAATGCTATCAGCCAACCAGCTCTCGGCATCAAAATCAGCGGCTATAAAATATGATGTATTTTCAGGTAGTATCGGATAAATCCCAACGATGTGCTGGCCGAGGAGATGCTTTTTAATAACTTCTTTAGTCAGTGGTATAAGCTTCTTATTTTCAAAATCTTTCATCGAGCCACCGCGCCGCTTGTGCGCCATGAATTCATCCCAATTAAACTCATAGGCCGGACTGTATCCGGACCGATCGTCTTTTTCCCAGTGACGCGCATACATGTCCGTTCTTCCCCGGAATAGCGAAATGAATAGTTCGAGTTGTTGTTCGCTGATAGACTCCATATTTTAAGGAGAAATGACGGAGCAATTATCTTATATCTATTCGCTCCAAGATTTTAAATCCATCCATAACTGCCTCACAAAGAAAGTCTTCCAATTGACTATGGTGATTTTTTGTCTGGGACTTATAAAGATATGTATAATAAAGTTGTTTTTGCTCTTGGCGAATTATTGCTGGCACAAAATTTGCACCAAGTAACATTGCGTTCATAAGCAAGCGACCAACACGCCCGTTGCCATCTCCAAATGGATGAATTTGTTCAAACTTGCTATGGACACTAGCAGATTGAGCTATGATATCTTTAGTTTTTTCCTCGGCACGTGCTAAAACTTCCGGAATTAATTTTGGAACGCTCAGGTAGTTGGCTGTAGGTAAATTGACGCCTGTAATTCTGACCGCATGGCTTCGATAAACTCCCGCGTCCGGTCGAACCCCGTTCATGAGAATGCTATGTAGCTTAAGAACGAAGGCTTCGTTAATTTTCTCCTTTTTGACGATATGATCAAATAAATAATTTAAAGCCGTCTGATGATTTTTCGCCTCCAGTTGTTCGGTCAGGCTTTTATTGGGCAAGGCAGCATTGTCAAAGAGAATTGCCGCCGTATCCGGCTCGGTAAGTGTGCTTCCCTCGATGCTGTTACTATGATATGTAAGTTTGAGAACGAATTGATCACGAACATCAGGATTATCCAAAATCTCCCGGACGACACTTTTATGTTCAGATGACTTTTTCTGCAAAGCTTGTTTCTTGGCAGTAAGTTGATCAGCAGGAATTATTTTCTGGCCAGTCACTTCTAAAAAGAGCTCGTCAATGGCAGCTTGCATCTTAGGTCTGGGATTTGACTTACCTGTCCACCAGCTGTTGAAGGCAGCAAAAGACACGCCGAACTTTAGAGCCAGTTTTGTCTGGGTAAAACCTAGCATTTTTTGAATGACTTCTAATTTTTGACGTGTGGTCATAGGCAAAATTTTCTATTAGAACTCATATTAACAAACTTTATAAAGTTATGCAAAATGCGAAAACTATATAAAGTTTGCCTAGGATATGATAAAATTGCGGCATGATCGAATATTCTTTACGCACGCAAAAGTACAGATGTCGAAGATAAACAAGTTATGTCTATTGAAGGACAGCTTGCCGAACTTCGTGCGCTCGCGAAAAAAGGAAGGTTTAACTATTACTGATGAATTCGTTGAGAAGCGAACAGCAAAGATGCCTGGTCGTCAGATCTTCAATGAAATGATTACCAGAATCCAGAAAGGCGAAGCCCAAGGAATAATTTGCTGGAAACTCGATCGCTTAGCTCGCAATCCTGTAGATGGCGGACAAATTAGTTGGGTGGTTCAACAAAGTATCATTCAACATATTCTCACGCACGATAAAAGTTATTATTCTTCCGACATCGTGCTCATGATGTTTGTCGAGTTCGGCATGGCCAATCAGTTTATTCGAGATTTAAGCACAAATGTAAAAAGAGGATTGCGAGCCAAAGTAAAACGGGGTGAATTTTCAAGCACTGCACCAACTGGATATTTGAATGATACGAGAAAAAGGACAATTGTCGTTGATCGGAAAAAATCAAAAGTGATTCGCGAAGCCTTTGAGCTGTATTCGCAAGGTGAAAGGCGGCATGGCAACCTATATTTACTACGGATGTACAAGAACAAAAAATATTAACTGTCCGATTAGCTATCTCCGAGAAGAAGACCTGATCGTACAATTATCAGGTCTTATAGATAAAGCGAATATGGATGAACTCGGATTACGGAAACACTTAAAGGATGACATCGAACGGCATCAAAAATTCCAGGCACTGCTCGGGGCGGAAGTCAAAAAGGTACAGTTGCAGGACGTAGATCTCAAAAACTATGCGAAGCACATGCTCAAAGTAGGAGAAACCGCAGAAAAGCGACAGATATTATCACACCTCAAGGATCGATTGGTACTCAAAGACCGAAGAATCACGATTGATTAAGTAAAGACGAACAATTTCATTTGCTCAATAGAAAAACCCACCTTGTCTTGAAGACTTGGCGGGTTGTGATGCTAAAGGAGTTATTTGGCAAGCTGTCGACGATATTCCATCGACATGCAAATGGTTTGGTCCACCTGGACACCAAGCGCATGGAGCTTGTCAGTGAGATCGATTGAACCCCACAGATCCTCCTCGACTACAAACTCTTCATTTTTGTCGACAAGAATGCTCGGCAAACCTGGAGTACGCGTCATACCAGGCTTTACCCTGTACCCAGCTCGGCGGACGTCCAGACAAGGGCGCCGCGTCTTCAGGTCAACTCTAAAGACGGGTTTGTAATGCTCGCCCCCAGGAACCATCGCTCGCATCTGCTCATCAGAAACCACCTCATAGACTCCCGGGTAGGCCGTAGTCAAGAGCCGAACGCCTGAACCCGCGCAACCGTAACCGGTAACAAGCACGCTTTCCCCGTTACCGCTTGGCAACTTTTGATAATCGGCATAGCATCGCATCATGTCGTAGACATTTAGGTCGACAGAAATGATGTTGTAGATGACGTACCCCTCTTTTTCCGAATGTCTCAGGCAAAAGAGGAATCCGTGGCAGCAAAAGCTCGTTCCCACGTCGATATGGCAATGTTTAACCGGCCAGAAACCGAGTGTGGTAACCCGCTGTTCAGGAACAGGAATCGTAAAGATACTTTTCCCATTGAGGTAAACCTGGTTTTCGGCAAACGAAATCCTCTTGGCGAGGTTCTCGTCGATGCAAGCCACTTCGCGCTTGTCGGTAGGCTTGGCGAACCGTGCCGCTTTTACGTAATCAAACCCGGTACTATCCTCGGAAGGACGATACAGGGTCTCGCCGAAAATCTCGTCGCTCACATTCGGGTGCCGTTTCTCCTTCCAAACGGAGGGTTCTAGTGACACTTTGATGCTCCGCTGGGGCGACAATGCCAAGGCGTACGGTGTACCTTTGGTCTCTACACGAACCACGGTCGCTACGGTATCAACTGTATTTTTGCTCATCTGTTGCTCCTTTCTTGTTTCTGTTTGCTCGTCTGACGGTTTGAAAAACCGTCCGGCTTTAGCACGCCATCCGGCGCGCTTTTGCCTTAGTTTTTCCAAAATAACGTACATACCTTCTTCCGGCCAATCCGCTTCTTTCCATATCGACGGCTCCAGTGAAAAAGTCACTGAACCAGTGAGCTGGTCTGAAGTAGCAACCACGAAAGGACCATGTTCGCCTTCTGGAATTACCTTTTGCACCACTGCTTTTATGGGCATTTCTGTGCTCAAGGTATAACTCCTTTCTTTCAATGTGCTTTGATAGCTTGTTTTCTGGCACACACCAGAGCATTGCCCATTTTTAATTATATCATGATTTATTATAACATGTCAAATGTGCTCTGAGTACACCAAAAAATCGCCTATGCAGGTGATTTTTTTGTTCAGGATACCGCGCTCAGCGGGTATGCAATGTTGGAATAGAAAGTTTGGATTTCCGAGGCACCTTGGTCACCTCGATACTTCCAACGACTGGCTCACTTGAGTTAGAACCTTGGGCGGTCAAGCCCTGCCTAACGGTTTAGACTAATTCTAACATGCCTAATCGACGGCACTTGAGCGCATCAAGAAAGTGACAAAAGTGACACATATTTGGGTTTTTCTCTTCCACAAAATCGACACTTTTCCATTTTGAAAATATATGAATAAGTGTTAGTTTCTGCTGAGAGAAAGGAGAGCTCATATGATTCACAACAAGAAAGAAGCCTACATGGCCTATAGCTTGGCTTTTAAGCCAGATGAGATACGGCTTAGGGATGATTTTGCTGCGTGGTTACCCGATGAGATTATCGACTGCCATGCGCATTGCAACTTGCCAGAACATGCCGGGGATATGGAAGAAAAAACCTTTCGGCACATGCTTTCAACTTTCCCAAGCTTTTCGC
>CAZYRJ010000066.1:0-416 GCA_964649625.1 uncultured Candidatus Saccharibacteria bacterium | reverse complement strand
GTGCGCACACTTAGGTATGCTAAAACTTTTCGGGGTATAAATCACCGACAAGCTAATAGCTATCTATTGGAGCAAAGCCCAAAGGATGACAGAGTGGCTCTGTTCGGTCTTCCTGAAGACGTTGTTTACACGACCAAAATGCTCGGTCATCCGAGAGTTTCGGCACTTAAAATGTATTATTCGTATGTCGATCCGACGGCAGAAATGATATACGAATTTTTTAAGCCGGACATTTTGGAAGTTGCGCAATCGCTTGGTGTTTCAATCATCTTGCATCTCCCGAAAGTAATCACCCAAAGCAGGAAGGATTTTCTTCGGGTGGTGCGGGATTTTCCCAAGCTTAGAATTGTTCTTGCACATCTCGGTCTAACCAAGATGCCGATTCCCGGCCTAAGAGAGGCTTTTCAGGAAGTTGC
>CAZYRJ010000065.1:0-5932 GCA_964649625.1 uncultured Candidatus Saccharibacteria bacterium | reverse complement strand
TGCTAGAGAACGAACTGAACCCCGTCTTAGATATCATCACCGATTACGGCTGGACCGTTACGGGAATCCACAATCACATGATCATGGAATCTCCAAAGTTGATGATGGTCCACTTCGAAACAATGGACAGCTTCGATAACCTCATTCGGGAAATAAATACCGCTTTGGAAAGTACGGGCATTCCTCACGGCAGCGCTACTACAACACCACCCACGACTCCATCGACCGGAACAACGACACCTGGAATTCCCAACACTGGCCGAGGAACGACAACGGCCACCTCTACGCCAACAACAGGCACAATAACTCCTACGACCGGCACGACAACACCCGGAGTGCCAAACACCGGAAGCGGCGCAACAACAGCGACTTCGACAAACTCGATTACTCTTATGTTGACGAGACATCTTTGTCCGCCCGATATTGATTCTCGGACGGACCTCAACGGCCAAAATCCGGAGACTGTCTGTCCACCGTTCACGGTCAACGACCAACTCTCGTCCGGAAACACGGCGCTTGAAGACGTCTTCCTTGTTACGGCCAGAGACAACTCGACAGGAGTAACAGGGCTATTCGCGAATCGGCCGAGCTTCGTGTCAGGCACAGGTTGCACCATATCGGCAACATCGACCGGATGGACAACGCCAGGTGCTTGGTGGAATTGGTGGTGGACCATGGGTTCGTCGACCCATGCGACTTCTACTGCCACATCGACCGCGAGCTGGAATTGGTTTGATTGGTGGAACTGGTGGAATGCCAGTTCGACCGTCGGGACAACAACTGCCGCAACGACAACTCCATTGATGAACTGGAACAATTGCGCGGATGCCGCGACCTTCATTTGGCAGAACATCCCTCGAAGCGACGTCACCATTACCCAGAGCTACCTCGAACCTAGATACGGTTTCGCCACACTGGACTCCAATGACCAGTCGGCACTGATATCGGAAGGCGGCAGCGTTATCAATCTGAACACCAGAAATGATGCCGACGGCATGATTAAAGTTCACCTTTTCGATTTCCAGTAATTGGAGGAATCGAAACCGCCTCGGGCTTCCCTGGGGCGGTTTTCGATTGCCCAATGTACTTGTAACATTGACGTTAGAACGTTCGTTCTAATATAATAGCAGGGGGAAATTTCTAATTACCTAATTAATCTAATTCCTAGTAAATGCCCCAAACCCAAACAATTATACTTAAAAATTTCTCTAAATTAGTCCTTGGATTTTACTAGACCAATTAGGTTAATTAGAAATTAGTTAATTTTTTATGGCCCACATAAATAAAATCCTTTCCTTTTACCAAAAGCATCGGCGAATGCCGAGTTATTCTGAAATCATGTCTTTGACCGGCTACCGTTCCAAAAGCGCGGTCCATTATTTCATCGACAAGCTCATCGAGGAAGGCATCCTTATGAAAGACGAGAAAAAACGCCTCATCCTTCAGAAAAATTATGCGGGCGAGGTGCGGGTCTTGGGGACGGTCGAAGCCGGCTTCCCTTCCGCGGCCGAGGAGGAGCTCATCGACACGTTAAGCCTCGACGATTATCTCATCAAAAATAAAGAAGCTACTTATCTTCTCAAGGTCAAAGGCGACTCGATGATAGACGCCGGAATAATCGAAGGCGACATGGTCATCGTTGAACGCGGCAAAAGCCCGCGCGTCGGCGACATCGTAATTGCCGAAGTGGACCGCGAGTTCACCATGAAATATTTCCGGATGAAGAATGGAAAACCTTATCTCGAACCGGCCAATCCGAACTATCCGCCGATCTACCCGGCCAATGAGCTTAAGGTCATAGCGATAGTGAAAGCGGTAGTGAGAAAGTACTAAAAGTTATACAAGGTCCGACCTTGTAACAGTAAAAGGCTCTACAAGGCCATATTCCAAGGTCGGACCTTGTACAGGTTCTTTGCTAAGGCAAAAAAACCCATTGGGTTTTATCCAACGGGTTACCAATTCCTCAATGTGACCTCATTCTGGCGGTCGAACCAGGCCGCCCGAGCCATGCCGATTTGGGTGCCCGGCAAAACCAGCCAGGGCATCTCATAACCGCGAGGGTTTGGGATCTCCTCAAGATCATAAACGCCGGGCTCGATCGGTGCGAGGTCTTGGCCGCGGGCTTGGGATGCATCACGAACGACGATGGGGGTGCTTACAACTGCTCTCATTTTTAGGTCTTGGTATTTTTCTCGAAACAGTATATCAACTACTCACTTATCAGTGAAAGCTCAGAACGAGCCTCTCATCCCTTGTCTGAAAAAGACAATAACATGAAATATAGATGTTCGTCAATTCTTTTTTGAACCCGGGCCAACTGGGAAGGTCAGACCCTCCCACTTCTGGTTTGGGAGAGTCTGACCTTCCCAAACTTACCCTCAATAAAGCTTTCCCAAAACGGCCCCTTATTTGAAACATCATGTCTTTGAACTTACACTTATTCCCCCTGCCTGCGCCGAGTACGTCGCCTGCCCACGCAGCAGCAGGCGGGCGGCAGGCAGGCAAAGCCATATTGCACATCGACGGCGATTCATTCTTCGCCTCTTGCGAGATGGCCGTAAATCCGGCCTTGCGCGGGAAACCCGTCATCACAGGCAAGGAACGCGGCATCGCTTCGTCCATGAGCTACGAAGCCAAAGCCCGCGGCGTGACCCGGGGCATGATGCTCTCGGAAATAAAGAAGGTCTGTCCGGACGCCATTATCCTCCCATCGGATTATGAAACCTACAGCCTCTTCTCGAAACGCATGTTCAATATCGTAAGAAGATACACTAGCCAAGTCGACGAATACTCCATTGATGAATGCTTTGCCGACCTCACCGGTTTGCGCCTGCCTGCCGCCCGCCTGCTGCTGCGTGGGCAGGCGACGTACCCGGCGCAGGCAGGCCGGCCGCTTCACATGACTTACGCCGAAATGGCTGAGAATATAAAAAAGGATCTGGATTCCGAGCTCGGCATGACCTTCTCGGTTGGCTTAGGACCGAACAAGGTCATCGCCAAGGTCGCCTCCAAATGGAAAAAGCCCTCCGGTCTCACTATCATCTCGGGGCACCAGATCGAAAATTACCTCTGCGACCTGCCGACCATAAAGATCTGGGGCATCGGTCCGCAAACATCCGCTTTCCTTTCGAAGCGCGGCGTCCGCACCGCTTTGGAATTCGCCCGCATGGAAGAAACCTGGATAAAAGAAAACGTCGCCAAACCTTATTACGAAATTTGGCGCGAACTCCGGGGTGAATTCGTCTACCCTCTCAATTTCGATGAAAAGCACGACTATCAATCGATCTCGAAGACCAAAACCTTCACGCCGCCCTCCCGCAACCGCGCGTTCGTTTTTTCCCAGCTTTCGAAGAACGTCGAGAACGCCCTCATCAAGGCAAGGCGCCACGGCCTTGCGGCAAAAAGATTCTTCTTTTTTTTGAAGACCCAGAACTTCAGCTATCGAGGGTTGGAGTTCAAATTGCAAAATCCCGTCTCTGTCCCCCAGGAGATACTCCACACCATCCGTGAAAATTTCGACAGGGTTTTCAATCCCAAAAACCTTTATCGCTCGACCGGCATCATCTTGATGGACCTCTCCGATGAGAATAAAAAACAGTACGACCTTTTCGGCGCGACGGCGAAAATCGAGAACATGCGGGTAGTGCTCGGTAAGATAGACGAACTTGATGCCAAATTCGGCAAACACACGGTTTTCCTGGGTTCAAGCTTCAAAGCCATGAAAAATATGGCTCACCTCGGCGAGCGCGGCGACTTTGCGAAGCGGACGACCGATCTGTTCAAGGATGAGAACGTACGCCAAAGAATCGCCATACCTATGCTTGGCGAAACTAAGTAAAAGTTACCGTCAATTAAACCGCCGCCCCGATGGCTGCCGAAGCGTCAATTGCCGAAACACACATGCTTGTCAAAAGCACAGCTATAAAAACGAAAGCGAACCAGTGGACGAAAGCATGAACCTTCGTCTGATGCCAAACCTTGTAGTAACCCATGAAATTCAACCTAACCAATAATCTATTGCCCCTAAAGTATAGACCTTTCCGGGAACTTTAATATTTGAACTGTTGATAACTTATACTCCACTCAAGCTTGAACAAAGCCGGCTCTGTGATTAATCTAATCGCATTTCCGTCCATATGAGATTCCAATTAGAGATTTCGGTCCTCTTTTTTGCATAAAAAACATCCGCCGAAGCGGATGCCTTTCATTTAACCGTAACCGACTTGGCTAGATTTCTCGGCCGATCGGGATCGATCCCTTGGGCGACTGACAGGTAATAAGCCAACATCTGGAGCGGAACAACGGCCGCAATCGGAAAAAGATGCCTAACGTCCGGAACTTTGATCCACTGATCGAAGATCTTTGCACTTCGCGGTGCAATTCCGATGATATTCGCACCGCGGGCTTTGAGCTCGGATGCGTTGGCAAGAATCTCTTCCTTGTGTCTGTCCTCGGGAATCAGGGCTATAGCAGGCGTACCCCCTTCGACAAGGGCTAACGGGCCGTGTTTCAATTCTCCGCCGGCGTAGCCCATGGCATGAATATAGGCGACCTCTTGGGTTTTCAAAGCTCCCTCGAGAGCTATCGGATACATCACCCCTCGGCCAATGAGGAACATCCCTTTTTGCTTGGCATTGTCCAGAATAGATCGGGCCAGCTCCTTCAGCCGAGCGGCGAAATCGCCGGTATAAAACCCATTTAACTCCATTAGCTCGGCTATTAAGTCCGGAGAACAGTCCTTTGTCTGCGATAAAGCCAGTCGGGTCAGTATTATTATTTGAGCGCTTGCCGCCTTGGTCGAGGCCACGGCTACTTCCCGTCCGACATGAATGTCGATAGCGGAATCTGCCTCTCGAGCGGCGGTTGAATGGTCGACATTAGTAATAACCACGACTTTTGCTTGTCTTTTCTTGGCTTCGGCAATGGCTTCCAACACATCGGCAGTCTCACCGCTCTGGGTTATGGCTATGAGCAGTGTCGTAGCGTCTATAAAAGAAACGCACCTGTCGAATTCGGATGAGGCCACGCAATCCGTCCTTTTCCCCGCCTCGGCAAAAAGATATTGGCCGACCATCGAGACATACCCGGCCGTTCCGCATCCTGTAATGACGATGTTTTCGGCGCGTCGGATCAATTCCGACGCCTTCCTTACGTTCTCCTTTTCAGAGACGAGAGAGACCGTGAGTCCGGCTTGCTGGTCGGCGATCTCCTTGGCCATGTAATGATGGAACGGGAACTTGCCTCCGTCCAGGGTTTTTTTGCTGAAACTTTCGGAGCGCTTCGTACGCAACTCGCCATCGCGATAGTCGAAAAACTCGACGTTACCATTCAAAGGAATCACGACACATTCGTGGTCATCCAAATTACAGACGCTTTTGACCTGGTCGGGAAAAGCGCCGAGATCGGATGACAGATACAGACCGTCATCGCCCCAGCCGAACGAGAGCGGCGACCCGCGCCGCAAGGCGACGATCGAATCGCTCCCATCATGCACCGCGGCGAAAGCAAAGCGCCCCGACAGTTTTCGTGCGGCTTCACATACCGCCGCCCTAAGTGTCCGCCCTCGAGCTATGAATATTCCCACAAGGTGGGCGATCACCTCGGTATCCGTTTCGGAAACAAAAACGTTTTTCCCGGCGAGGTTATCGATCTCCATCATCAACTCAGTGTAATTTTCGATTATGCCGTTATGAACGACGGCCACGCTTCGCGCATCATTGAAATGGGGATGGGCGTTTATTTCATTTGGTTTGCCGTGCGTAGCCCATCTCGTATGTCCGATCGTGATATAGGTCGCGACATCAAGAAGCCCGTCCTCGGCTTCTGAGACCTTCCCGACAGCTTTGCGCCAAACTAAGCCGTGCCCATTTTTTGCAACTATCCCGTAGCTGTCGTAACCACGGTATTCCAGCTGCTTTAAGCCGCTTAGCAC
>CAZYRJ010000064.1:0-5950 GCA_964649625.1 uncultured Candidatus Saccharibacteria bacterium | reverse complement strand
ATTATCCGCGAGGATAACGGCGAGCGGATTATGGTTCATCCCGCGTTGGTGGAGAATGTTTCTGCCGATAGGGTGAAAATCCTAGTCCCGGGAAAAGAGGGATACGGACGCGTGGTGCCGGAAAATCCCGAGGCTAATTAGTTGTTCTTTGCATGGCTTAGGGGAATGCCAACAAATTCTCCACTTTATTGAGTTCGCGATCGTCCGTTTTACGGAGTATCGTTGGCTCATAGAGTATCTCACTCTATATAAAAGCGAGACGGCATTAAATAGGTGGCCGGAAAATACCAGAAGGAGGATCGTCATGACAAATGACATTCTTGATTTAGGTGTACAGATCGCGCCGAAGGCATCGGCCTTGATGGCTGACGTGGCGGTGCGGAACATCGGGCGGGAGACGATTGTGCGGGCAACTATGCTCGCGCTCATTTCCGGCCGTCCGGCTTTTTTTCTCGGTTCGCCGGGGATTAATAAGACCGGGACGGTGCAAGACATCGCTAAGCGAATTGACGGGGCTCTTTTTTACGACGCCCTGATGCCCACTATTGTTTCGGTTGAACAACTCATCGTGGAGAGTACCTCCATCGAAGAGCAGACAACCGAGAATGGCGGCAAGTCGATTCGCACGAGCGACATGCTGGGCCGTGCTGCCAAAGCGCATATTCTTTTTGCCGACGAGATTTGGAAAGCGGAACCTCGAGTTCTGCAAACTGTTCTCGACTTGGCAAAAGGCGATGGCGTGCGGCACGAGGGGCGGATGGTGAAAACTCCGCTGCTCGCGTTCGTGGCGGCTTCAAACGAGCTTCCGGATTCGGAAGGAAACCTTCAAGCGATGTGGTCTCGAATGACCATTCGCGCCGAGGTGAAATCTTTGGACCGCGCGGGAAAGAAAAATCTTGTGGCGGCCAGGCTCAATCGGGCGCAAGCCGGAAAATCGGCAGCGCCAACCTCAACCCTCTCGCTCGCTGAAGTGGAAACGCTTCGCGAAGTTCGTCCGTTCGTGGAAGTTAGCGATGAGATTGTCGAGATTACGCTCGACCTCTATCAGCAACTTCTTGATGGAGACAATGCGGGGTTTGCGTGGTTGTGGGCCGATGATCGCCGGTTCGGACGAGTCTTCGATGTTTTGCAGGCCAACGCTCTTCTTGATGGGAGAGTGAGGGTCAGCAAGCAGGACCTCCGGACGCTGGAGTATTTGCTTTGGGATACGCCAGAGCAGATCGCAACAGTGAAGGCGAAAATCGCGCCGCTCTGCCGGACGCCTTTGTCGGATGCGCAGGAAGTGTTTGACACTCTGTTTGCACCGGCGGGTGTGGTGGCGGAAGTGTTGGCTGGTGACCGCAACAAGATCGTGGCGGCTATCACCCAATTCGAAGAGACTGAGAAAGAACTCGGCCGTCTCGCTGGCGAGGCGAGTCAAGACGAAAAAACCAAGATTGCCGACCTGCTCGCTAAGGTTGGTGAAAAGAAACAGAACGCCGTTGCTAAGATTCTTGGCGCCAAGCGTTCGAAGTAGAAAGGAAACGGAATGGAAACGAAAGTAAGCCCGCTCACGCGGCAAGAGCTTCAAAAACTCTTGATCACGGACGCGGACGCTTTCACAGCGCTCCGCTTCCTTCGTCACCGCGAGCGCACCCCGGCGCTAGCGGATTTGGAAAATCAAGGAGGAAACGAAGTACCCGGTTTTGCCGGAGCGCTTTGCGACCTCTACCACACTTTGTGGGCGGAGAAACCTATGGTTAAGGAAGAAATTACCGCTAACCTTCGATTCTTCGCAGAGATTCTTCGGTGAGCGATGGCTTCGTCATCGTTCGAGAGTCTTCACGCGCAGACGCAGTATTCTGACATTAAGTCGGTGCTTGGCACGCTCTCTATGGGAGATGCCGTGCTCGCGACCGTGTCGGAAGAGGAGAAGAAAAATCTCCAAGACACTGCCGAAGCGCAAAAGGCGGCGGATACTGCCGAAGCAGAGGCCGGACAGGCGGAAGCTGAAGCGAGTGCGGCAGAGATGCTTGCACAATCCACTGCCGAACAAGCAGCCGGAGGAAATTCAACCGGCGCGGCTAGCAGTTTGACGCCGGAAGAAGCCCAAGCAATCGCCAATGAGCTTGCCGAGCAAGCACAGGAAGCGAAAGCCAAAGCCGAATCGGCGCGAGAGACTGCCAACGGCGCGAAAGAGTTCGCTGAATCTGTCGCCAACCAACTTTTGGGGCAACCCGGAAGCGAAGAGGCGCTGGAGAAAGCAAAAGAACTATCGCGTCGCGGATTAGCTGCTGCTCAAAAATCCCAAACTGCGGTTGAGGAAGTTTCCAAAACCATTGACTCGTGGGGTCTTGAGGAAGGCGAGCTGGTCCAAATGGGTATTCCGGAAGCCATGACGCTTTTGGAAAAAATGCGACAGAGCGACGCATTAAAAAAATTCGCTCAGATCCTTGGCCGGATCAAAAAGATTGCCGCCCGAAAAGCAGCGTCAGATGATAAGGCCGAAGGAATACGGGTCGCGAAACCGGAGACGGGTCGCGATATCAAAAGGGCGCTTCCCCGTGAACTGGTTGCGTTAGCCCATTCATCGCTTCGGGTTTCAGCACTAAAACGCTGGACTCGTGGAGAACTTGCGCTTCGCGGCGAGGAACAAAAACGGAAGCTCGGTGAGGGACCAGTGGTGGTCTGCGAAGACTCATCCGGTTCTATGGATGGGGTGAAGCAACAGTGGGCCAAAGCGGTAGTTCTATCGCTCGCTCATTATGCTAAACTCCGAAATCGGTCATTCGCGTGGATTATGTTTGACTCGGCTGTAAAGCGGAGTAAGACGTATCAGCGCGGACGATTGTCGCCGAAAGATTTGCTCGAGATCGCTGAAAGTCGTTCGGGCGGAGGCACGGATTTTGAGTGCCCGCTTCGAGAAGCTGTCAAAGTGATTCGTGGTGGAGGTTTGAAAAAAGCCGACATCGCGTTCATAACCGACGGCGACTGCGCGGTTTCGGACGAGTTCGTTCGCGAGTTTGGAGAAGTCAAAAAGGCACTGGAGGTCAACGTGTTCGCAGTTCTTTGCGACGTAGGCCATACCGCCGAAGCGACTATCTCAAAATTCTCGGACAGAATTGAACGGGCCTCGTCTTTCAATGAGACAGAGGCGGAAGAAGTTTTCCAAAAACTGTAGGAGGAAATATGGAAGACACAATAGTGACGACGCTTCGCGCAGAGCGAGGCGGAAAGTTCGATGAAGACGGGCAGTGCATCGGCTCCTACCAGCGCTCCATCGTCTTCATGCCGCGCGAAGTACAACCGGAAGAGACTGTTCGAGTCAGACTGATTCCGATTCAGGACAGAACAACTGGAAAGGAAAGGTTGGACAAGGGCGGACGGGTTATGTACCGAGCGCAACTGGCACCGGCGGAAATTCCTGAAAAGTGCGAGTGGGAGATCGCCGAAAAGGCAGCCGGTTTACGGAAAGCTGTTGTTTTACCAAGAGGAGAGGGTGAAGCAATTTTGCGAGTCAAACACAATCAAGGCATTCCATTGCCGTCGGGGTGGACCGGTTACGACTGGTACTACTTTTTCTCCGATGCTGTGTTTGGTTCGAAGTTTTCCCCAGCAGCGCTGCTTGTACTCGAAGGGATGCCTGTGGCCACCGGAAGCGCGTATGACGAGCTTCTCGCTTGGCTAATTGGCGGCGCTCGAGGTGACGGTGATTTTTTTCATCGTCGACAAGCGGGACAAATTCGGGATAATGACGAATTGCCGGAGTTTCCGGAAACGGAACTTCAACAGATCATTATGCGCCTTTTGAAAGGCGAATGGGTCATCGCTGACAGACTCGAAAGGAGGTAGCGATGAAAAAGTTCTTTGGTTTGGGTTATGCTTGTACCCGCAAATTAAAAATGCATATGGGCAAGGGAGTGCCTATGGTTCCAAACTCCCATCCTTCCTCGGATGTGTGTCCGAGCCGATGAGTCCAAAAGGACGAAAAGGGTTATAATTAATTTGAAGTCTCTACAAAGCTGCAGGTCGTGGTGAGGAAATTGAATCAAGAAGCAGTGTGAGTTAGATTGTTTCGGACCGCGCAAGCGAGAAGAAACTTTAAATCTCTCTCCTCTAAACACGGTTTCTTGGCTCGCAAAATTTCAGCGCGATTGGCCTGTAGCTTTATGGAGATTTGAAAAACATCCTTTCTAACCGGGAGGGTGTTTTTATTTTATTCAAATCAAGATTGACTTGTTGATAACCTTCATTTCGCAACTCCTCCGATCTAAGCTAAGGTACTGACTGGTAGCCGTTTTTGCGGCTCGGGCAGCCCATCAACATAGGCAATATAAAAGTTGATGGGTTATCCATCAACTTTCGTGTTTTAGATGAGCGCCTCGGCGATCTGGATAGCGTTCTGCGCGGCTCCTTTCCAGAGGTTGTCGCCGGAACACCAGAGCATCAAACCATTATCAACGGTCGGGTCCTTGCGAATCCTGCCGACCAGGACATCGAATTGGCCCGACGCATTGACCGGCATGGGATAATCCGCGTTCAGCGGGTCGTCGATTAATCGGACTCCCGGCGAGTGCTCAAGAATTTCGCGGGCCTCTGTGGGGCTTATTGGCCACTCGAACTCAACGTTCATCGCGATGCTGTGGCCATTGAAGACCGGAACCCGAACGCATGTGTTCGCGATCTTTATGGTCGGGTCGTCAAGTATCTTGTGCGTTTCCCGCCGCATTTTGATCTCCTCGGTGCTTTCACCGGAGTCATCCCTGAATGAACCGACGCAAGGGATGACGTTGAACGCGATCTGGTGCGGGTACACTTTCGCGGATAGCTTTCGACCGTTTACCCAGGCTCGGCTTTGACTCTCAAGCTCGGAGATGGCCTGCGCTCCGGTTCCCGAAACCGCCTGGTAGGTGCTCGCCACGATGCGTTTGATCGTCGCCGCCCGGTGAAGGGGGGCTAGGGGCATGAGAGCGATGATGGTGCTGCAATTGGGGTTGGCGATAAAACCTTGGTGGTAATCGAGCTCATGACTGTTGATCTCAGGAATGACGAGCGGGATGCGCTCGTCCATCCTGAAGTCATCTCCGTTGTCGATAACGATGCATCGTCTTTTGACGGCTTCGGAGCCCAGAGTTTGCGAAGCGCCCTTTGCTCCTTCGGTCCCGGCAAAGAAAGCAAAATCGATACCCTCGAACGATTCCGGTGTCGCTGTCTTTACCTGATAGGGGACTCCATCAATGATCTCGGTTCGCTCCGAGCGAGCCAAAATCGTTATCGAGCTAAAAGGGAACTGCCGTTTTATGAGCAGTCGGACCAGCTCGGTCCCGACGGCTCCAACCCCGACGATTGTTACTTTTTTCATGGTACTCCTTCCTATAACGTTGATTGTTTGTCTGGAATTGACACTACCAGAAAGCCCTAGAAATGACCATAAATTCACTAAGTTCAGGTGAACAGACTGTAAAGGTCAAAAAGCGTACTCGCGTCCCCACATTGATTGAACGAGGGCTCCCACTTGGTGAATTGTTGCTGGAACTCATACTCACGTATAGGATTTGACTTGTAAGCCGAGAAACTCCCTCCCTCTCCGCCAATGGCAACTTTGAACCGAGGTAAAATAAAAATAATTTTATGAAAAAAAACATAAACCCTTGGACACAATTAAGTATTGATTACGCAAGCCAGAAAAGTTATTTGGACGATCTATTTCAGGTGTATCCGACAATTCCGGAAGGAATACGCGAACCCAACGGAGAACTTTGGAAGGACGTGGAAAAGGCGTTTGAAAAGCGGGACAATATCACGCTCATGAAAAATCTTTTGAAACTAGACTTGTTTCCGATTAAAGATTCTTATGTTGCCTATTTGAAACGAGATAAAACTGCGTTAGAGAGAAATCCGGCAACATCTGCCCGGCTTTCGGGACGCTTGTATGAAATGGGGCTTGATAAAATTTTTGCGCGTTGTTCTG
>CAZYRJ010000063.1:2797-6152 GCA_964649625.1 uncultured Candidatus Saccharibacteria bacterium | reverse complement strand
CTTTTCGGCAAACAAGCGATGTTTTTGTTTGATTATTGCGCATCATTTGAGCGGTTATTATTGAGATGAGTTCTATGTATTCTTCACTTTGCCGTTGAACCGTTACGACCACTTGGTATTGACATAATAGATTTGTTATGCATAATAACCTGCAGTTGCACATTGGAAAGCGACTACTTAAGGCGGCTTGCTCAAGGATAATAAATATAAACATCCGACGAAAGCTTAGCCTAAGGCAACAAATAAACCATCAAAACCAGAGAACAGAAAATATGAGCATTAAGCTCGTAAACGGCGTGATTGATATCTTTAAAATTACGGCCGGGCAAGAGACCATAATAATCCGAGGCGTCATTGACCCGGAGTCACTCGGCGCGATTCAGGTCGCGCCCTACCAGAGGGAAATTCTTCCCGGGGCAAAAGTTAAGTCTCTCATGGAGGCCCTAAAAACATCAACCGTTCCGGACATTGAGCTCGGAATGCGCGGGGAGAAATACCAGGTCCGGGAAGGAGAAAAAAAAACCGAGTCTTACTTTCTCCAGGATCCAGTGTTTGTCATAGACGGACTCCAGCGGATCTCGGCAGCGAAGAAACTGATCGTCGCTGACCCATCGGCAGCACCTCGAATTGGGGCCGTAGTCCACATTAATACCACCGAGGAATGGGAAGCGGAGCGGTTTCGAATTCTGAACCAAGAAAGGACGAAACTGAACGTCAACATTCTCCTGAGGAATTTACGGCCTCACAGCCCGGCGCTTGACATGATTCACAGGCTTTGCGGTGATGAGACCTTTGCCTTGTTCAACCGGGTTCAGTGGTCACAGCGAATGGCGCGGTCGGAAATTCTTCCGGCAATGGTACTATGTCAGGTGGTTGGGTACCTTCATTCTCGATTCGGTCCCGGAAGAGGCCCCTCTCTTCCTCGCGACACAGCGAGTGCACTCGATAAGACAATGGAGATCGTGGGGCGTACGATCATGCGCGACAATATCAAGACATTCTTCGATTTACTTGATGAATGCTTTGGTGTCAGACGCATCGTCTTCCACCACGGGGCGGTATTTATCCGCAGGAGTTTCCTGGTTTGCCTGGCCGATCTCTTAACTCGCCACGAAAACTTCTGGCGTGGACAGCGGTTGGTTGTTGAGAGGGACTTGCGGCTCAAAATCCAAAAGTTCCCTATCAACGACCCCGAAGTGATGCGCTTGTGCGCCTCTGGCGGCAAAGCCAAGGATATTCTCTACCAGCTAATGCTGGATCATGTGAATAGCGGCAAGCGAACGCGCCGCCTTCAACCGGTTGACGGCATGGAGCCGCGGACTCTGAAGTCCGAGGATTCAACAGTAGAGGCGACGGAAGCTGTTGGTAAGTAAATTTTTTGGTCCAAGCGGATACTTTAGGGGTATCCGCTTTTTCTATCTATCTTTGGCGCGAAGTTTTCATATTGTTTTCACTGCGCAGGTGTAGCATGAGCTCTCTCTCATCAGATTGTCGACACGGCGTTTGATGTCATCGGACAAATCATGAGCGGAATGGAATTTCCCAGGGTCGATGCTCGTTGCCCGTAGATTAAGAGTAGTTATTTAAAATTAATTACAATTACATATGAAAAACATATTATCCCGATTCGTAGGAAGCGCGACTATTGTCTCGCTTCTTGTGTTCAATGTGGCAGGTGCGGCCGTAACGCCCTCCGCCGTTGAAGAAACGATGGAAATCGGCTCATCGACCGTCGTTGGCAAAACCGTTACAACGCCGCCAATTCCGCCAAAACCGGACATAATCTTCTTGGCAGATACGACCGGCAGCATGGGCCCAGCGATCGCGAACGTCCAAGCGAACATTTCGGCTATCATGACCTCTGTTAACGGGTCCGTTTCCGATGCGCAGTTCGGCGCGGCGCAGTACAGGGACGAAGGTTCTGCTCCTCTCTTTAATATCGATCAAGCGGTAACCGCGAACACAAGCGCCGTGGATACGGCGGTCGGTACTTGGACCGCGGGCGGCGGAGGTGATATCCCCGAAGCCCAAATCAATGCGCTGTTCGAGCTCGGAACCAACGGCGGAGTCGGTTTTCGATCGGGCTCAACGCGAATAGTCGTGTGGTTCGGTGACTCTTCCGGACACGATCCGAGCAATGGCCGCACGCTAGCCAATGCCATCGCCGCTTTGACAGGCGCCGGCATCCGAGTCATCGCTGTGCCGGTCTCCACCTCCTTTGGAGACGGTCTTGACGCAACCGGACAAGCTACGGCGATTACGGGCGCGACAAGCGGTGTGCTTCTCCCCGAGGCTACCAGCAATCAGGTCGCGGATGCGATCCTGACCGGCCTCACTAACCTGCCGGTAACCGTGTCCCACACTGTTGACGGATGTTCTCCGGAATTGAATGTGACGCTTTCGCCCGCTTCGCAAACCGTTACGTCCGGGGACAACGCGACCTTTACGGAGACAATCGCGGTTGCCAACGATCCTTCTCTGATGGGCACCACTCAAAGCTGTGTTGTCCACTTTGAGGATGAAAACGGCAATTCACTGGGTGACGAAACCATCACCATTCACATTCCAGATACGACCCCACCGGTCGCCTTTTGCGATGCGACAAAAAATCCAGCGGGAAAAAATATTCCGAGTGCCAGCAAGACAAATGAGGATGGATTCTTCGTGCTTGGCGGCAGTGATAACCTAGATCCGGACGTGGAAATCTACGTAAAAGATTCGGAGACCGGGGTCATTTTCGGGCCGTTCGCTGCGGGAACCGTAATCAAGTATGTTGAGGCAAACGGCGCAACTCCGGGTCAAAAACCGGGTGCCGGTTCGGTTGACTGGCAGATCAATGGCCAAGGAGACGCGATCGTATACTCGGTAGATGCATCGGGTAACGTTTCGGCCGAAGCTGCGTGCCTTGTTGCTCCAGAGCCTAAGTAGCACTGGTTAAAAAATAGAATATTAGTCTATAATTCCGCCCCGACTTTGTCGGGGCGGAATCGCAATTGACTGGCAAGACTTGATCGCACTGCGAGGAGACTCAAGATTGACTTGAAACACCCCTTGTGGTAGGCTCTTCAGCGTGTGAGTGCTAATGAAAGTTAGCTCGCAGTAAAAATGTCTGCACGAAACCCCTTCCGGGGGTTTTGTGTTTTATAGGACAACCGCATTTTAAAATCCCTTGAACAACAAGAGTTTATTGTGAATGCGGAGAACCCAATCCGCCTGACGCGGGAATACATCCGCAAGTAAATATATGCGCCGGCGGAGCCGACTCATATACAACAAAGTTTTACCTGATGCCTCGCCTAATACCCCAGAGGTACTCCGAGAGAATGGCTTGCCTGTCTGCGTGTACTCACAGGCA
>CAZYRJ010000063.1:0-2787 GCA_964649625.1 uncultured Candidatus Saccharibacteria bacterium | reverse complement strand
TTATTGGCAATGAAAAAGCCCCGAGTTTACTCGTGGGCTACTCGTTACAGTTTTCCTGGCGGGCTAACTTGAGCCACTCTTGGAACCATTCACTATTTTGCCACCCGACTCGGGAACAATAGGGAGCGGACACCGCCTCCGATTCGCAGGTGTAATTGAAAACCCCAGTTCCAAACTCCGCGATAAACTCAAGTGGTTCAAGCAACTGAACCGATGCGCCAACTTCCGACTCTAAAGCTTGCTCTCTCATAAACCACATGAGGATGTACTAACTCTAGTTTACACCCACAGAAAATAAATAAAAAGCGCCCCCGTGGAGAGGGGCGCTTTTGTTATTGAGCTTTTTGTATCTCGGCGATAAACTCATCAGTTTTCGTTTTGGCTCCAGGATTCTGATCGCCAAAATCACGCAAAATCGCTATGGCCGTATTCCGCGACCCCCTTTGAAGATGCACTCTCGCGAGGTTGATCGCGGCATTGATGTCCGATGGATATTTTTCATATGATGTTTTGGCGACGGTAAGTGCCTGCTCCGTATTCTTCGAATCGGTGAGGGCCTGGATGATGCGGCCATCGATCGGTCCAAACACTATGAATTTTGTCAGTAATTCGCTGACCACATCGCCCTGCCCCGCGTATATGGCCGCCACGGCGTATCCATTGCGGATATCGGCAAATTCCGGCGCGCTTTCATAGGCTGACTTCATGAGCTGAACGGCCTTCGCCATATTTCCCATTCGTAGATAAATGTTCGCGAGCGATGCTTTAATTACCTGCTTGTTCGGTGAAAGTTTGAGAGCCTCTTCCAATTCGGTAACAGCGCCTTGCAAATTGTTGGTTATCGAATAGAACGAACCTAAAAATACTCTGATGCGGGCATCAGTCGGGCTTTCTTTGGCCTGCTGTTCCATCTCCGCGCTCGCAAATCCGACAAAAACCGATTTCGTCGCCGGCGGCACGACTTGGTCGCTCGCGAGATAGAGATTGGCCGCCACTTGGATGATCTGTTCGCGTATTTCCTGATTAGCGAATCCGCCACGGTCCAAAGCCGACTTGAAGTAGTTATAGTTAACAGTCGGATCAGCCTGCCGGCCAAGAGCTTTAATGAGATCTTGGGAGGCAAAAATGCTCCTTACATTCACGAACCAGATAGCCGCCACTAAAATCACGATCATTATGGGCGCGTAGAAACGCGCGGCATCGGCATTAGTAACCACCTCCGCTTTTTCGAGTTTTTGATAGGGCACAGCGCTTCGGGCATGAAGATAAGCCAGTAACGCAAAAAGCATGATGTAGCTCACTATATTGTCAAACACGAAAAATACCTGGAAAAAATAGGCGGCCAGCATGCCCACAAACAGAGCTTTTTCAAGGACAGCAAATTTGTGCGCCGGCTCCGCCATTTTACTGCGCATGAAGCGCGGCGTCATATCGGCGATATAAAGGACTGCCGAGGCAAGCATCGATAGATACGCCAAAAGTCCCAAAATGCCAGCCGCTATCAGCCAATCAAAAATGATGTTATGGGTCCGGTCGAACCACTGTTCCCGAAGGTACATCTTCGGGTCGTAATATTTGTTGAACACGTGATTGAAGCCTTCCTGCCCCCAACCGACGACCGGCCGTTCTTTGACGCCCTGCCAAGCCATGTTCCAAACCTGCTTTCTTGCGTTAGCGTCGGCATCGTTCCAATCAATGGAAGTGAGTCGGCTAAGCGTCGGGTTATTCTTCACAAAATCGGAATCACGGGCCAACCAAAGCGCACCTGACAGAGTAACGAGGATGACAGCGAGAACGGCGGCACTTTTGCGGAGACCCGGTGTCTCCTTGCCCCAAATGATGATAATAAGCGCAGTCAAAAGCAAGCCGCCGAAAAGGCCTATCATCGCACCTCTCGTGGCGGTATTGTAGAGTGGATAAAACAGCGCAACCGCGGTCAGGAAATAAAGTATCTCAGCCGTAACATGCTTCGTCCGGATACCCCATTTTCTGGAAAAAAAGATGACGCATATGGCAGAAACCAGAATCATTGAAGCGATCAGAAAGAAGGTCTTGCTGGTCTGGCCATAGAAGAACGGGAGGTCGGCGCCCGCCACTCCGGCTTTCGCGGCCTCGATTGATCTCCTTATGTAAGGAAAGACGTGATACGCGATGAATATACCGCTTCCCGCCGCCCAGCTCGACAATATTAGGTTGAGCCTATCCATGTGCTTCCGCGACCAAAAGATAAGAGCCAGAAAAATATTGAAGACCAAAAATCCGGCCAAATAGGTCGCGTTGCCTAGCGTCCCATCAAGCCTGACACCGCCCTGGTTGATAACCAACTCGCCTTTCAGCTGAAGCATGCCGTAAAAGAACATGGCGATAGCGACAGTCATGGGAGCATGCCAGAACCAACTCCATATTTTCTCGGTTATGAGAACCGAACCGGCTACAATGAAAAACAAAGCCAGGTGGACCATCGAAACAAATCCTTCCATTCTTTCGTAGTTGCTCCAAAAAGCCTTGTGGGGGTTCTCGGCCAGAAAATCGGCAACCACAAGCACGGCGATAAACGCACCGACGGAAGCGGCTACCCAGGAGAATTTCGGCCGGTAACTGCGATTCCTTAGCGCTAAAATGAGCCATGTGGCAAAGACTATCTCTGTGATTATCCGAAAAAGGAAATTCTTGCCCGTAATAAAGGGGAAAAACATGGAGCTAGAAACTACGAACGGAACAGATAAAGGAATGGCAAAAAGCCCGACGAGGACGACCCAGCGTAAAATTTTATCGGTTGTTGTCATA
>CAZYRJ010000062.1:0-6591 GCA_964649625.1 uncultured Candidatus Saccharibacteria bacterium | reverse complement strand
TTGGCGTTCGATGATAAAGGCGGGCTCTGGGCGACCGAGCATGGCCGCTCGGGAGTTCAATCAGGGCTGGATGAGATAAATTATATTGAAAAAGGCGGCAATTACGGCTGGCCGGAGATCGAGGGCGACGAAGTAAAGGCTGGCATGAAAACACCGGCCATCAATTCGGGACCGGATAAAACATGGGCTCCCGCCGGACTCGTCTTCCGGGACGGCAAGCTATATTTCGCCGGACTTCGCGGCCGAGCCTTGTATGAAGTCCCGATTCTCGAAAACGGAAAGCTCGGCACGACCACCGAACTTTTCTACAACCAACTCGGCCGCTTGCGCGCCGTATCACTAAGCGCCGAGGGCACTCTATATTTTGGCACATCGAACCAGGACGGCCGCGGTTACCCGACCACGACCGACGACAGAGTCTTCAGTTTGTAGTGGGCACGAAAAATCCCCCAGAGAAAAAAGCCAACGTTGCTGTTGGCTTTGGGTTAAAGAACTATAGTGCCGAGCTGGAGACAATCCTTGGCCCCATGGACCGACTTGTCCCGGCGGGCAGTGATGATGACATCCGCAAGATCACGCCTCACATATTGAGCCGTAACCCGCACGAACCAGTCGCTTGAGGTCCTGAGGGTCGCTTCGCCGTTCTGACCCTCATACCACGAGAAGGTCTGTGGTTTGTTGGCCACTTCCTCCTGAAGTATCCAGTTGGTGTAAGAGCGTGAAGCCGCCTTGAGCACGACCTCGAACTCGCCGTCATCCGAAAAGATTGTGCCCTTCATGCCGCTTGAGATAGACTCCTTGAGCACGTACCTTTTTGCACCGACCTTCTTCTTGACGTCATCGAACCCCTCAGCTTTCCGGCCGACGAAGTGCGTCTCCGGAATGTAGCAGCGTACCCGCTCAAGCGATTCACTTTTGATGAAACAGCGAAGCATCGCCTCGAGATATTCATTGCCGGCGTCATTTCGAAGCAATGCCAGTAAGCCTTTGGCCCCAAGAAACGGCTTGGGCGGAATGATGAACGAAACGTCTCGCCTCTTGTACGCTCCGATGATGGGCTCGTAAAGCTCTTTCCTTTTGTAGAGAAAAGGCAGATCGAGGAAGAGGCCGCTCTCCAGGAACTCGGGTTTTACGGCGGACTCGGAAGCCAACTGGCAGTCGATGCCGTACTTGCCGAATTCCTGCCGCGCAATTTCAAACTCCGGAACATAGAACAGTTCCTGATCGGCGTAGAACAGCTTGATGGCCTCGTGTCCCGACTGCTTTATCTCAGCCGATAGTACTTTGACCGTGCCAGGCAAAGCCTTGGCGTTCGGATATAGGGCTTCCCGGAACCTAAGACCGAGCGTCGAGTAGCCAAGCCCGTGTTTGTTGTGGCCGTCGATCTCGGCGATCTTGAACAGGCCGTTTTGATCGACCAAAAGGTCGACCTTCAAGAGCTTCGGCAAATGCCTCATGTTCATGCCCTGAAGAGGTTGATAGACCTTCGGCACGCCGGTCGAGAAGACCTTGCGGGCCACGACCCAAGTACCGCCGCAATTCAACTCCCTGTCGTAGGCAATGGTCGCGATATGCGAAAGGCCTTTCAGACAATCGTGGAGGCCTTGGCCGAGGAGAGTAAGCTCCCTATACTGGTCTTCCGTCATTTCAAAAACGCTCGGTGAAAGCAGAAAGGCGTGTGTATTTTTCCTGTTGCCGTTCCAAATACCGGATTCGGAAATTACGGCCGTGAGTTTGTCATGCATATTTGATCCTATTTTGTTGTGAATGAACTAAAATAGCCCCGAACCATTCGGGGCTATTTCATAAGTTCCTGGATCACAAGGAGCGCACGGAACAACCCCAAACTTTTTCTTTGTGGTAGTGCCAATGCCAATAGCTAATGTTAGATATTTGAATTTTCATTTTTTCGGTTCTATTTTAGAAATGATATTTTTAACATCGCGAGTGTCGTTGATGACATAGTCCGGTTCTTCGTTCCCATTGTCCGGCAGCTCGGCCGAGAACTTTCCCCGATTTAGCCAGATAGTGGTGAAACCGAGCTTGTTCCCGAGCAAAATTTCATGCTTGATACGGTCGCCCACGACCACCACTTCCTTATCGCCCTTTACCATGGCCGCGAATAGTTCAGGCGTTTTTTTACTGACAAACACAATGGTTTCAAAAAAGTGCTCTATACCAAGCTCGCCGAACCGCGCTTCCCGGCCAGGCTCGTTCATGCTGACCAGAAAAAGCTCGTGATTTTTTGAAAGCTCCGCGAGCAGCTCGAACACGCCCGGGAATAATTCATCCCCCTCTGGGTCAAAGATAGTTCGGTTGTAATCAAAGATTATTTTCATAAAACAAAACCGGTTCCGATAATTTCGGAACCGGTTTAAAGCGTAAGATAAGATGACTGTTACGCAGAAAACACCGGTTCCGTCCGGAGCCAGTGGTATGAATATGCGGTTAAAGCCGAATTGCCTTTCATAATCCAATCCTAGCACAGCAATCAAAACGGTCAATTAGGCCTGGTTTGGCCGAGTCAGCCCGACCGACGATTGCAAAAGGCGCGTTTAAGTCAAAAAACCAAAAAAGTCTCTTCGAGGGGAAACTCATCCTTGACATTAGGCCATTTTTTTGATATAGCACTGCCAGAATCCACAAGTTGTTTTTCGACAATTCATCAACCAAGAAAGACCAAAAGCCTATGGAAATAAACAGTCCGGCAGGCAACGTCTATTCTGTGGTCAAGAGGCTCGGCGGGACGGATAACTTCCGGCTTTATGAGTGTCATGACCCAGACGGCCAGCAGCTGATACTTAAAGTCGCTGCCGAAACAGAAGACAATGCCCTTCTCGATCACGAGGCATATATGCTCGGCCTGCTCTACAACGCGGCTGGAAAACTCGAGATTCTTTACAGGGCCCAAGCGGGGGAAGAAAAGGCGTTGAACTATCAATTCCTTTTCCCGACTTTGGTGGAAACCTTCATTCTCGAGTCTCAAGGCGAACGGAGGGTCAACATCCTTTCCTTCGCCGAGATCTGCAAGAACATCGGCGAGCTCGTCCCGTTGGCTCACATTTGGTCGCGCGATCAAGTTAGAGTCGACGAAAGAACGAGCGCGTGGATGCTTGGGAAATTTCTCAAGCTTCTGACGTTCGCCCATAACCAAGGAGTCACTATCAACAAGCTCGACGGTGACAACCTCCTTATCAATCGAGAGCAGCACTACGTTGCGGTGTTCGACTGGAGCACGGCCTGTTATGCGCCCGAAGAAGTTGGAGCACCCGACGTCCGCACAGAGATCTCCGCCATCACGAATGAAGTACTGCGCGTTTTAGGCGGCGTGGCCGGCACCGGAAAAGAAATTCAGCCGGCCTGGCCTGACTCCGACGCTCGATACTTCAAACTGCTCTACGACCTCGCAACCGGTGAATTCGACGACGCAAAGCAAGCCCACGCGGCTTTCTACGCGACAATCGATGATATCTGGCCGCGAGGCTTCCATCCTTACACCGCATTTCCTCTAAACTGAAACAAACCTCAAACATAAACTGAAAGATAACCGTATGGGAAGAGAAACATTAAGCAGAGAAGCCTTCACGTCCTTCGCCGAAAAAAGCGTGCCGAGATCGGGACCGAAAACAGCCCGCGCGGAGCAGGAATTCCGCGACACGAGAAAACTGAATCCGTTGGTCGATCCTGCCGGTTACGGCGTCACACGCCGTTCAATCACGCGCATGGACAAAGTGGGCGATCACTTCGTGGCTCCTATGGGACTTGCGATGCTGGTCGAGAACCGCTTCGACACCACCACTTCGATGGGCGACAGCCTCGACCGAGCTCTTGCTGCCCTGCCACGACAGTACGGCTACCTGGCAGAAGGTGACCACGCTGTTTTGGGACGGTACGACACCCAGATCATCAACAGCACCTTCGGTGACGTTTGTGATGACGTCGTGTATTGCCGAACCCAAGCGGAAATGGGCATCAAGATCGCGGAACAAATCACGCTGTTGGTCCCGGTTCGCGGCGGCGGCGATGTTCCGGAAGACCCCGACTACGGCATCTTCGCGGCAGCCTACCTCACAGCCTCTCACGCGCGGAAGTTCGGCCTCAAAAGCTACGACTTCACGGTGACCGACGCTCCGGGCCGAGGCAGACTCGACCCACGCTTCGTTGAGAGGATCTTCGGCGACGAGGTTTACGAAAGGCTGACCGAAAATGGCTTCCAGATCAGCCGGCAGGAATTGCCGCCGACCACAGAGATCGTCGAAAGTCTTCTCTCGAGCGCACACGCCTTCGTTCTGCAGGTCAGCGGCCATTCCGATGCGGCTTCCTTCTGGAAAGGCCTCTACGGCCGCGAGAGGGTCGTACAGCTACCCTCGGTTGACTTGCTCCCGGAAATTCAGGCTGTCATCATCGGCTTGACCGAAGGGACGCTCAATCTTCAGAGCCTCAAGCCTTTCCTCAAGGAAACGGCTCAGATGGGTGCGAACGACGCCGACCGTATCGTCCGCTGCGTCGCCGGTATTCCGCTCGGCGCCCAGACAATGCAGCCGAACTTCAAGAAAGTCTTCCCGAAAGGGGCGGCGTTCGCCCGCAAGGGCGACGTTTTCCCGATCGACTGGGAAGATAAGGCGAGGCCGGCGAAAGATGACAAACCCGGAAAACCCGGGGCCAAACCGGGCAAGCCCGATTCGGGCAAGCCTGATATGTGGCTCTAGCGGTCAGTTCCAAACCTGGGGCGGTCCGCTTGGGCCGCCCTTTTTTCTAAACCCTTAACCCGAGAATAAAAAATGGAAAAAAAGGCGTTCATTGCCAAGGACCTCGGTCCCGGCGATGGCGGCAAAGGCGGCACGGTCCACAAGATCTGCGTCGCCACACGCGCCCACACGGTTATCAAAGAGGGCGGCGCTCAAGGCAACCATGGCGTCAGGACTGCAGCAGGAGAAAGTTTCTGTTTCAGCCAATTCGGCTGCGGCACGTTCGAAGGCGCGCACACACACATCAGTCCTCTATTCGTGCTGGAGCCCTACCGTCTTCTCCACGAAGGCGACCGGCTTCGGAACGAATGGCGGATCGACAACATCTTCGAGATGATGACGATCGACAAGACAGCGCTATGCGCAACTCCCTACCACACCACCGCTTCCCGGCTTCGCGAGCTGTACCGCAAGAAAAATCCTAAAGGTACGGTCGGTGTCGGCATCGGTGAAGCGGTACGGGATGCCGAGGAAGCGCCCGAACTCGCTATCCACGCCGGCGATCTGGCCAAGCCTCATCTTTACGAAAAGCTTGAAGCCATCCGAGCACGCAAGAGAGCGGAGCTCGCACCCATCCTCGATGACCTCGGCTCACTCCCTCCAGAAGACCGGCAAGCGGCGAAGCAGGAGATCGAGCTCCTTGAAGACGACGAGTTTAGCCTGCGGATAGTCTCACACTACCTTCGGCTGCGTTCTCTGGTTAAGATCGTCGATCCTGACTATCTGGCCACAGAAATTCTTTCGAAGGACGGCACGGTCGTCATCGAGAGTTCGCACGGCATTTTGACCGACCGGTTATTTGGCTTCAGTCCTCACACCTCATGGTTGCGGACATTGCCCGATCGATCGATTGGGCTTCTGCAAAACTGCGGCTACGACGGCCGAATCGTAAAGCTTGGGGTCACCAGGGCCTATCAGTTTCGCCACGGCGCGGGGCCTCTGGTAACCCACGAACCCAGCCTCGTCGAAAAACTGCTTCCGGGCAGTACCAAAGACGACAACCGCTGGCAAGGCAAACCTCGGGCTGGCATGCTCGATTTCGTTTCGTTGCGCTACTCCATCGACGTGTGCGGCGGGCCGGAATTCTTCGATGGCATTGCCGTAACATGGTTCGACCAGATCAGCGACTGGGGCCTCTGGAAATTCTGCGATGGCTATGAAAACGCCGACGACCCCGAATTTTTCGAGGCGCCGTCGCGGATCAAAGTCCAAAGGCACAGCGATCACTGGGAGCAATTGGCCCATCAAAGAAGGCTGACCGAGCGGCTCAACAACTGCCGCCCGGGCAGAACTTTCTCGGTTGATGTTCGCGACGTCGGACAGCGCGACCTTTGCGATCTCTGCGCTTCGACATTCGAAGAACGACTGAAAGTTCCGATAAAAATGATCTCATTCGGACCTACCGAAAATGACAGGGTCCTTTTATGAGGCATTTACACGGGGGCATAGCTATTAACGCCATGCCTCTTTTTTTATGGGACCTGGCTATTGACAAAATCAATATTTTAATATAAAAATGCGACAGACTGAAAACGCGCGTTTTCAGTATTGCAATACAAGTTCGCGAACAAAAACAAACCTACGAAAGGACAAATATGCCTACAGAAGGCACATCGACCCCTGAAGGAACCGGAACGCCTGAAGCTCCAGCGGTTTCTCCATATCTTGAAGCCTGGAATACTCGTGTTGGTGCTTTTGCGACCGCGGTCGGCAAGACCGTCGACGAGGTAACAACGGCACTGGCAGGAGTTGTCGGGGAACCCGGCGAACCAGCCCCCGCCCTTTTGGGCAATGTTGCAGCCGCGTCCGATACGGATCTCAAGGCCGCACTCGCCCATCCCAC
>CAZYRJ010000061.1:1803-6622 GCA_964649625.1 uncultured Candidatus Saccharibacteria bacterium | reverse complement strand
TACGTTCTCAAGTCTTGTACTCGGGTCGCCATGCGATCGAGTACGCTAGTTGGTGAAAATCCAACCAAAGCAATCAACAGTGCTTTGAAGCGAAATACTAGTCTACTGGCCGCGAGGTCTATAGATGAAGGAGTAAAGTAGCATTTCTTAGCTTGAATGCCAGTTATGGCATATATCATTGGCCATCCTGCGAGTACATGGAGAAGCCTCTGTAGATAAGCAAAAGTGATATATGTATCGTGGTATCGAGATGAGAAAAAATAGTGTAATCGGTTACCGTGGGAGATCTTGTATGACCTTATCCACAATTCTCAATGTGTAACTAACAACGAGAATTGTATAATGGATGAGTATGTTTTTAAGCAATTAAATGCAAAAGTTATGCAAGAAGTCAGCAGAGTTCGTAGTACTAATCGTAAGCCTTTTGAGCGCAATCCGCTCTTGAAAGGTCCGGTTGGGAAGGAACAAATTCATAGGGAGAAACTTAATCCTCACTATGTTGTCGGATTTATAGATGGTGAAGGTTCTTTTTCAATTAGTATCGGCAAACACAAAACCACAAAAAATGGCTTTGACGTTAGGCCGGAATTTGAAATCGAGCTGAGAAAGGACGACCAAGAAATTCTTGAGCGAATCCTTATAACCATCGGCTGTGGAAAGATCTTCGATTGCTCGTATGAGCGATACGGATGGTTTCCCCACGCCAAGTATAAAATAACCAGCAACAAAGATTTAAGAGATTATTTGTTTCCGTTTCTCGATAAGTATCCTTTGCAAGCTAAAAAGGCAGAGATGTACAAGAGATTTAGAACCATTGTCATGATGGTTTTAGACAAAGAACATCTTAAGCCCGGCGGTTTGGAAAAGATTCAGACGATTCGAGATGAAATACGCGCAATCGGAAAGAAAGCGCGGACCTATGGAAACCGCTAGGGTGCGGGAAAACCGCTTGCCCAGTGGTGTGTGAGCACACGACTATATATTGAAAATCGTGTGAAATACAATACCGCCCGTCAACCCAAGGAAGTCGGTGGTACCCGAAGTATCGGCTAGTCCGGTCCTAAGGTAAAATCGATGACAGGGGGTAAGTCGTAACAAGGCACGGCTAGCGGAAGCTGGTCGTGGATTATTTAAAAAACAAAAGATCCCGTCTGCCGGATGGCAGAATGGGTGAAGTGGCCGATTGCGCCTCTACGGCGCATGGGTTTGCCGACCGCATACACGGCAGGACAGCCGGAAAGACGGCACAGAACGGAACAAAACAAAGAATGTTAAATCTTTACACATAAAAGTCGCTCGCATGAGCGACTTTTGTGTTACGTAAAAATTAATCCCGAGCTTTCGCGAGGGATTAAATATTTATAAAATCGTTCCTCACGGACGATTTTATGTTAGCAAACTTTAATCCCGAGTACTCGAGGGATAACTCTCCAAATGACTCGCTGCGTTCGGGAAAAGTCTGTGGAAACACACCAGAAGAACCCCTCAACAGGGCGGTTTTTCTGCACTTTACTGATATGAAATACAATGACCCAAGATGAAAAACATACGGAAGACCCGGAAGGGAGCGGCTAAATTGTTGCCCGACGACTAATTATTGTACCTGTGATATAATGTCAGGTATAAGTTTAACTATAGTCCAATGCGGGCATTACTTCGGCAAAAAGCAATTGATTTTAGAGTTAAGAAACAATTGAGTTATTCTGAAATTCGTAGACGGTTAAAAGTACCAAAGAGTACTTTGAGTTATTGGCTACAAGAGTATCCTTTGAGTAAAGACAAGATTCTTGAGCTTCGGCGCAAAGGCTGGCGGAAAGGCGAGGCGTCGAGAGAAAAGTACAGGGCGACTATGCGTCAAAAGAAAGAATTTCTTGATCAAACTGTATATGCCGAAAGATACCAGTATCTGCGTGATAATCTAACGAGTAGTGTTTATTACGTAGCTGGGTTAATGTTGTACCTTGCCGAAGGTGCCAAGCGTAAAAGTAGCACAATAGTTTTGGCTAACACCGATCCTTCTGTAATAAATTTTTTTATCAGATGGATGAAAGAATATTTGGCGATTGACCCCTCTAGTGTAAGAGTTCAGCTCCATTTGTATGAAAATATGGATCTAAACTCAGAACTAATTTATTGGAAAAGACAATTGGCAATTGAAAAGACACAATTTTACAAGATTTCAGTTCGAAAAATTCGCGGAAGTAGTTTCTCTTACAAAAGTACACATCGCCATGGTACTTGCAGTCTGTATGCCTTTGGAGTTGATAAGGTTAGAGAACTGATGATGGCCGTGAGGGCTTTTGTTGATATTTACCTTGAAAAAAGATAATCTGTAACAGTCAATATTTCGCGCGTGTAGCTCAATTGGCTAGAGCACTCGACTGATAATCGGGAGGTTCTTGGTTCGATTCCAAGCACGCGCACAAGTATGGTTAAAGCTGAAAAACACTTTTCGGGCACTGTAAATCAGAAAGCTCTTATTGTGAAAGAGGGCCGAATTCTTTTGCAGAGATTTCCGGACACCGATCCGTATTTAAAAGGAAAATGGGACATGCCCGGCGGTAGATTAAATATAGGCGAGAGCCCGGAAGAGGGGTTGAAAAGGGAAGTGCGAGAAGAAATTGGAGCGGAAATTAAAATTGGCGCGGTTGCCGCTGGTGGCGTCTACAAGAATTTCGGAGGAGTGACCAATTTTTTCTTAATTTATTACGCTGATATTCAGGACGGGAACAAGCCCTTAGTGATGCAGAAAGACGAAGTGGCCGAGGTAAAATGGGTTGATGAAAAAGACCTATTTGAAATGCCTATCGTATTTCCTGAATATAAAGAGGCTCTCAGAAAAGTTTTGAATCGAAAATAAAAAATTTTGCGAAACACGCCGAGGTGGTGAAATTGGAAAACACGCTAGCTTCAGGAGCTAGTGGGAGCAATCTCTTGGGGGTTCAAGTCCCCCCCTCGGCACAAAATAGTGAGCGCAGCGAATTAAGCGCGCCGAGGGGGCGCATCTTTTCGGTACTCCGAAAAGGAGCATGGACTTGAAGCTGTTTTGAGATATTTTTGGAGCATAGCGAACAAAAAATATCCAAAACGGGTACTGAACATGTAATGTTCAAGTCCCCCCCTCGGCACAAAATAGTGAGCGAAGCGAATATGTTTTGCCCGAGGAGCAAGCCGCCTGCGCGGCTTGAGAGGGGGACTTGAACGCCGGAGCGATGCCGAGCCAGCAGGCAAGGCCGCGAGGCGGTGCTCAGCCCGAGGGGAGCGACCTGTCTGCGTGTACGCACAGGCAGACGGCGAGGCGAGAGGCGAGGGAAAGTCACGCCCCGATGGGCACAAAAAACGAGCGATTAATTTTTTTGGCTAAACACAACCAATTGACACTCAAGAGCTTAACGCGTAAGGTCTTTATAGATGTACCCAAATTCTGCCGTTAGGCAGAGGGACAAGTTTTCACCCCTATTACAAAGGAGAGAATGAACGATCAAACGATAACGAAGGGAAATATTTTCGGCTTTATTATCAAAGTGATGTCGGGTTATGCCTTCGCAAGATGTGTAAGCGACGGCAAAAAAATGGACGTTTTCTTGCACCCCTCGACCTTTGCCGCCGTCGAATTGCAACCGGACGGGCAAACGGAGATCTTCACTCTTGTCGGAAACGGGGACTTTGAGCACAGGGCAGATATCGTGGCTCGATTGGAGTCTGCGCCGTCGTCTTGCGGAGCTGCGTGGCCAGCGGCTGCCTGGGCTTACAGGTCGGACTGGGCAAAGGTTGTCGCAAGGATCCATGCGAATGGCCATGATAGCCACGTTGTTTCAAACGGTAGCCCCACTCCGGAGCGGGTCGTTGTCGCGGAAAAGCCACACCCTAAGGTGGAAAATATTTCGGCATCTCGAGTGCCCGAGAGGCCTCCCGACGGAGCACCAATAGAGGATGTATTGCTCTGGCAAGCCATGGGTGGCGCCAATGCCGGGGTCAAACATCCCCGTTTCATCAAGCACAACGGCCCTTTTAGGGGTTCCAAATATGGTAAGCGCCATTAGGCTGGATAATCTCCAGCTTATTTTTTTTGCTTACGTGGCCTAACAAGGCCCTATAAATCATGGGCTTGCTATTGACTTTATGATACAAGCTGTGCTATAATTAACAACAGAAAAGGTGCCCAAGATAAACGTTATTTTGGGGTTTACACCTGTAGTTTTGACAACAAGGAGGAGAACTCAGGAGTTAAAGATGAACGATCTTGATAAACGCGGTATGGCAGAGAGTAATCGAATTGGCGCGACCGTGGCCTCACAGGTTGCAGATCTTGAACGGAGACTCAAGCAGAATCAGATGGAATGGCGCCCGGGGGATTTAGGAGCTGTCGAGGATCTTTTCGAAGAAGCTGAGTCCAACCGTTTGTCCCCTCCGCCTGAACAGCGGAGTTGGGTGACCAGCCGAACGCAGTTCAACTATCGGCACCCCCTGTTCGGTAACCTGTTTGTTGGGGTTAAAAATTGCTCGCTCGGTGACCCCCAAGTCAAGGGGCCCAACACATGGGCGAGAATATATTGCCCGACGAAGCAGCCGACGGGGCTTGAGATCCAGGTTTCGGTCAAGCCGATACCAGGGATCAAGACTATCTGCGTCGCCGCAGAGAGCCAAAGTGACGATCCCACTCAGGTTGCCACTGAGATAACGGGTGGGGCGGTTCCGCCGTTTAGCGTCGCGGTGTCCTGGCAGGGACGGGTGCCCCAGACGCGAAAGTATCACAAGGATAACTTCGATGTCATCCTGCTCAATCCCCTCAGTGCGCAGTTCACTCAGGCGAACATCT
>CAZYRJ010000061.1:0-1793 GCA_964649625.1 uncultured Candidatus Saccharibacteria bacterium | reverse complement strand
CGTCACCCGCAACGGATACTTCTGGCTTTCTGTCCAGGAAGTTTATTGCGGACAATGGGTTCGCACAACTCTGGCCACGGCCATGAGCCTCAAGGTGGCGACGATCGACCACGGTAGGTACCCGATTTTCGTGGTCCCCCTGTATCCATCGAATGCCTACCCCGGGTGCGACTACGTCGAGAATGTCTGCGAAGACATCCCGGCAAAAGTGGCACCTTTTATCAAGGAGTGGAAGGCCTTTGTGCCTTATCACAACTCGGTCAAGGCGGAGTGGGCACCGGCCCCTGCTGAACTTCCAGAAGTCATGAAGGCTAAAGGCTGGCAGATCGGTGTTCCGAAGTTTTTCTGCGGAGTGACCGGCTACGGCAAGATCGCCTGCGAGGATGGCGAAGATTGTTTCGTCCATTTTTCCCAGATCCTCGACGGGACGGGTGCCCCTGTAGGGAGCCGCGGGCAACTCCCAATGCTCGAACCGATGGAGCCTGTTGCCTTTCGATGGGAAAAAACGCAGATAGGCCGCAAGGCAACCGCAGTTCGTGTTCTTTAAGCCCTGCTTTTCGTAAGCAGGCCTGCCCGCCATCGCTTCGCTTAGGCGAAAGCAGGCGGGCAACATCAAAAAAGGCGGAAGATCATCGAGATCTCCGCCTTTTCCTTTGGTCGAAATTTTTATTTTAGTTCGGGGAGGAGACTGCGGCCAACGGCCGCGACGGATCAAATAAGTTGGCATTAAGTTCTTCGGTTACGAAGGGCATGAAAGGGTGCAGAATACCGAGATATTTTTTATAGACATGCCGGAAGACCGAAAGGGGGATGGCGATGTTACTCTTGGTTTTCATATTATCGACGTATTTTTCAAGATCGGAAAGGAATAGACAGAGTTTGTCGGCCGCATCTGCGAAAGCATATTTTGCCAAATTTAAGCCCACGACCTTACCGAGAGTGTCTACTCCGATCAAAAGATTCCTGTCTTCAGCCAATAATCTGTCCGGTTCAAAAGCTGCCAAAGCATTTTTATTGGCCAGTTCGGCCACGCGGCCCATTTTCCAGAGGCGGTCCGAAAAGTCCCTGAAAAAAGACAGCCGATCTTCAGCGAAGATAAAATCTTCCTTGTCGCCCAAGTAGGACACGAGGGCCATGCGTGGCGCGTCGGCGCCGAATTTTTCCAGATAGTATTCGAGCGAGACGGCATTGCCGAGACTCTTCGACATTTTTTGCCCATCCTGTCCCTTCAACAGCCGATGCATATAAACTATTCTGAAGGGTAATCTGCCGCTTAGGTATTGGCTCAAAAGGATCTTCCTGCAGACCGACAGTCTGAGCAGGTCGAGACCGATTACTATTGAATCGCTCGGATAGAAATAGGACAGGTCGGCTGAACCGCTGTTACCGTAAACGATGGTCGCCCATTGTCCGGACGAGAACCAGGTATCGAAACTGTCGGTCTCCGGCAAATATTGTTTACCGGTCTCCTTCTCGAGTGTCCAAGTCACACCCTCGGATGCGTAGACCCGTTCCAGGTTTTGGCCGATCTCTTCGAGCGAGACGCCGTGGTCCAAAAATTGTTTCAGATTGCCGCATTGCCTCGTTCCGGCTTTGTCGGTGAACCAAACCATGAATTTGGATGGGTCGCTTATTTCATACCAAACGGGGATCTTGATGCCCCAAACGTTTTGTCTGGCAATCGGCCAGTCGGGCATTTTTCCGAGCCACTCAAGCAAGCCTTTTTCTTTCCATCTTGGAATGACAATCAGACCTTCACGGCGGCCGGCATCCAGAGCCGGATTTCGAAGGGG
>CAZYRJ010000060.1:0-6866 GCA_964649625.1 uncultured Candidatus Saccharibacteria bacterium | reverse complement strand
CCGACCGAGTTGCTCAAAGAACTTCTGGTTGATCTCGTCTCCAAAATAAAAACCCTTTCGGCGAAAAAAGCGGAGTATGAAGAAACGCTCCTTTCCCTAAAAAGCCAGCTTGAAAGACTGGAGCGGAATGGTTATACCTGCGCCGGGGCCGTAGGTGAACCCGGCGGCGATAACCAAACGGTTTTGCAAGATTTCGGACTATACGGCGATAAGCTTTCAAAACTGCAAGATTCCGCGATTGATTTTTTTCAGGAACAAATAGACCAAAAAGCGGCCGACAGCAAAGGAGGAAAGATGTCGGCGGCGGATAAAGACAGCCGTGTTTTGTATCTGCTCAAGAAGATGAAAGCCGATCTTGAAGCGAACCCGAACGGAAGTCTGAAAGAATCGGCTGGTCAGAATAAATTCTTTTACCATCTGAAATTGCTTAAGGCTTTGAATGAGTCGGCCGTTTCCGATGTCATTAAGGACGCCGATGGCCTTACGGGTTTTTCTTACATATTCCCTCCTTCCCCCGATAAGCCGAATTTGATATTCATTCCGGGCGCAAGCGGCGCAGCGTGCACGTATTGCTCCATTGACTTGCTTATCGAAGAGCGCGAGAAGTTTCATGTAATAGGGTACTACTTTGATCCGACTGTTCCCGCTTCCGAAATGGCGGATACGTTACTTGGGAAGTTTTCGCAAAGCAAATTGAGCGGACGAGAACACATGATGCTCATGATGTCGCTTGGAAATACGTTAACGCATTCGGCGATACTGAAAAATTATCTCGGCGGGGGAGATTTGTTCAAGAACAGCCGTGTTGTCAGTGTAGGTTTTCTCCCTGGCGGCTCCGCCAAGTTTTTGGGAAAGCCGGAGTTTATTTCTGCCGCCGCCGGAAAAGTGTTTCCCCCTTATGCGGAAATCTTTAAAATGATGAATCCCGCTAATCCGGAACAGACTCGGATCGCGCGATACATAGCGGAGATAAACAGCGCGGCGAAGAGTATTACCTACATTCAAGCCAATAACGACCCTCATGTAAGTTTGAGTAACAAAGATCCTCTATACAGTTCAAACCGAAACAAGATTTTACAGGCGGTAGAGGCTCGGACGCAGTTTGTAACTCCGCCCGAGGTGTTTGAAAAGAACAATTCTCATATCAATTTACTGCGAGCTCCGGAAGTAAAGTCAAAAATAGACAGCTTTATAAATCCGGTATTGCCAAAAGGAAATCCGGACACCGGTACTGGCTTGGCTTTCGGGAGAGGGATTATTACTGCGCTCTCGGACGCGTGGAGGAGTATTTTTAGCGGCGCGAGAGTAAAAAATCTGGCGCAAGTTTCCGGATCGGGCGGTTATCTCGGCGGATGGTCTGAAATAACAAATTCATTTTTGCCCGACGCCATTCCGGACGAATGCGCATGGCTCTCCGAAGTGTTGGCCGACAGCATGATATTGGACGGAGAAAATTACGTCGCCACCGCCGATTCGGTTAAGGAATATCTGGTTTCAAGCGCGGCGTGCGTGTTTGAGGAGATTGAAAATAGCGCTAAAGCGGAGGTGAGTAGTCTGATCGGGGAGACATCGGTTTCCACCCCCATTTTAATCCTTCCCGACTCCGACTGGCTTTTTGTTCCTGACGACGCTGATGGGGACAGTGACGGGCCGGTCATTTCGGCCATCAATGTGGGTGGCACCTACCCCAACCTTACCTTCACCTGGAAAACCGACAGCCCCGCAACTTCCGTGTTGGAATATGAAAAAGCCTCGGTTTACAATTTAACCGGCAGTTACGGTAGTTTTCTTCAGTCAGATGAGTTAGTTACGGAGCACTCGATATTTGTCGGCAGTCTTGAGAGAGAGGCGTACTATTACCGAGTTAGATCGACTGGCGACTTCGCTAAAGAGAGCGTGTCGGCGCAACAGCTCTGGGTTAATCCGACTGCTGTGGCGCTTAACATGATTCCGGCCAGCACCAAAAGTGGAGCTACGATCACGCTTCAAGCAACGGCCGGCCCCTTTGACCAGGGCGGCAATACCATAACTGTTACAGATTCGTCCGGAGGGGTGGTCCAGAACGTCGACAATGCAATACCTGGAACTAGCGGGTATTTGTCGTTTACACTGAGCCCTGTGTCGGGCACTTCTGGTAAAATGTTTGTTAGTGTCGCTTCGCTAAGTGGCGAGGACATTCCTGTAGCTGTCCGCACCGTTGGGTCGATGGCAAACACTCCCGTAACGCCGCCTAATGCCGTTGCCGTGCCGGCTTCGAGTATCGGCTCCAATATCACGCTTCAGGCAAGCGCTAGTCCCTTCGATCAAGGCGGCAATACCATAACTGTTACAGATTCGTCCGGAAAGGTGGTCCAGACTGTAACGGGAGCGGCGCCGGGAAGTAACGGATATCTATCATTTGTTCTGGCGCCGTCGGGCAATAGTGCGGGACCTCTCGTCATAAGTGTAAAATCAGCGGCTGGCACGGATATACCGGTCGCGGTCTCCTCGGGTAAAGTCTCATCTGGAATCGTGCCGTGCGGAATCGACGGAGACAACGATGGTATTCTGGAGGACGATGAAAAGTGCAAATGGGAAGATGTCATCAAGTTGGTCGGCAATATTATCGATCTCATAATAATGGTGGTAAGCGTCGCCGCGGCGTTATCTTTCATGTACGCCGGTTTCTTATATCTGACTTCCGCTGGTCAGCAAGGTCCGGTCGACAGAGCGAAGGGGATATTCAAGAAAGTCTTAGCCGGCTACATCATTATTTTAGTGGCCTGGATATTCGTCCACGCGATAGAACTGCAATTTTTCTCGACCGATCCGAACGCGAGGCCGAAATCGCAGTTGGGCAATTAGTGTAATCTCTGTCGGGCATCGGCGTTGTATACGTGAGACAGATATTTTTTTAGCACTTGTCAAGTATCGATTTCTTTTGTATTTTTTTAGAATATCGATGATGTTACAAACACTGCCCAAGAAACGCATAGTTTCAAGGATAATTCGCTCAAATACCGGCGAACTGGCTGTCGGCTATTTCCTGGTCGCCGAGATCGAAGGGCAGATATACGCCAGATTGGTCAGGGTAGAAAAACTGAAGACTGCCTCTGTTCTTGCGTCTTCTAAGGGGCACTCTACTACTCTTGCTCTGCCATGTGGTTCAAGAGGAAAGTCGGAAGTGGAAGTTCGGCTGGATTGCGGCGATTACCGCTCACCTTATTTTTCAAATAGCGACACTTTTTTTACTTCTCAAATGACTAGGGCACCGGCTGAGGATAGGCGCTAGGGCGACAGGAATTGAAAAAGCTCCGCCGAAGCATGCCTCGGACGACTTGGCCAGTTTATATTATCGATCAGCGATGTCAGGGAGATATTCTTCTAACTCGCTCTCTTCGCAGCCGACGCGTACTCGCGGAGTCGGAGAATTGAAAATTAATCTTAATATTTTGCGCTTTGCCTAGTGCCTGAAGCCTAGCGCCTAGCGCCTAAAACATGAGTAAAATCTTAGGAATCGATCTCGGCACGACCTACTCGGCCATGTCGATCATGGAAGGAGGTCAGCCGAAAATAATCGAGAACGCGGAAGGCGCCCGAACGACGCCTTCCATCGTGGCGATCTCAAAAACCGGCGAGCGTCTCGTTGGAGCACTGGCTCGCCGGCAGGCTGTTACAAATCCGAAGAACACCGTCTTTCAGATAAAGCGTTTTATGGGTCATACTTTCGATGACGCGGGCGTTCAAAAGGACCTCAAGAGCGTTCCCTTTGAAGCTCGCAAATCCGGAAACGGCGGTGTGGAAGTCAAAATGTCCGAGAAGTGGTACACGCCCGAAGAGGTCTCGGCTATGATTCTCCAAAAGTTCAAGCAGGACGCGGAGTCTAGATTGGGAGAAAAGATCACGGAAGCCATTATAACAGTCCCGGCGTATTTCAATGACGCCCAGCGTCAAGCGACCAAAGATGCTGGCAAGATAGCCGGGCTCGACGTTAAAAGGATCATCAATGAACCGACCTCGGCCGCTCTCGCTTACGGCTTCGACAAGAAAAAGGATGAGAAGATTGCCGTTTTCGACTTCGGCGGCGGAACCTTCGACATCTCGATTCTCGAGGTGGGGGGCGACACCGTTGAGGTCAAGTCAACGGACGGCGATTCACATTTGGGCGGCAAGGATATTGATCAGAAAATCATCAATTACCTGGCTGATGAGTTTAAAAAAGAATCCGGCGTCGACGTCAGAAAGGACTCGCTCGCCCTTCAGCGTCTCGATGAGGCGGCCGAGCGCGCCAAGATCGAACTTTCGGCGGCCCTCGAGAGCGAGGTCAACATCCCGTTCATAACTTCCGATGCCTCCGGTCCGCGGCATCTTCTCATTAAGATAACGAGAGCGAAGCTTGAAGAGCTGGCGCAGGAATTTCTCGATCGGGCGATAATGATCACGAAACGAGCGCTCGATAATTCGCCGTTCAAGCTCAATGAAATAAATGAAGTGGTCCTGGTCGGGGGACAGACCCGCATGCCGGCTATGCAAAAAGCCGTTAAAGACTTTTTCAAAAAAGAGCCCCACATGGGTGTGAATCCCGACGAGGTCGTAGCCATGGGCGCGGCTATCCAAGGCGGCGTGATTTCCGGCGACGTTCGGGACATCTTGCTTCTCGATGTTATCCCGCTTTCTCTTGGAATCGAGACTCTTGGCGGCGTAGCAACTAAGTTGATAGAGCGCAACACGACCATTCCTACATCCAGGTCTCAGACCTTTTCTACCGCTTCCGACAATCAGACCTCCGTTGAGATCCACATAGTCCAAGGCGAGCGGGCAATGGCCTCCGATAACAAGTCGCTCGGGCGGTTCATCCTTGACGGCCTTCCGCCGGCTCCGAGGAACGTTCCTCAGATTGAAGTGACGTTCGACGTCGATGCCAACGGGATCCTGGCTGTAACGGCTAAAGACAAAGCGTCTGGCAAAACCCAGTCGGTAAGGATCGAGGCTCGTTCCAGTCTTTCTGAAGAGGATATCGAGCGGATGAAAAAAGACGCCGAAGCCCATGGAGCGGATGACGCGAAGAAGAAGGAGTTGGCGGAGGCGCGGAATCTCGCCGACTCGCTAAGCTATACGGCGGAGAGGTCATTGCGCGACTATAAAGATAAGATTCCTGCCGATACGGCCAAGAGCATTCAGGATAAGATCGATGCTGTGAGAAAAGCTAAAGAGGCGACAGAGCCGGCCGATATCAAGAATGCGACCGAAGAATTGTCCAAGGAGGTCCAAAAGATCGGACAGTACATGTCGGGCAGTGAAAAGGCGGAGAACAAGTCTCAAAATAAAGACGAGAAGAAAGACGGCGATGGCGGGAATGTTCGCGACGCTGATTTCAAGGAGGGCAAATAGCACACGGCTTTCTCGCTTTAGGGTCACAAAATAGCACCCTTTTACCGGTGCTATACATAGGAGGGAATTCATGGGCGCGGGATAGGGAAGCGAGCTGCGTATGCCAGAGCCCAAAAGAAGAGCGCGCTGACGACAAAGTAAAGGATAACAAAGGTGATCATGGCAATCCTTTCTGCTATTGTCAGTTTAGTACCTAGAAATTAGGTGTCAATGGTACGGATTGAGTTGCGCCTCCGGTAGCTCCATATTAGAATGCCAACAGCTTGACGGGCTTCGCGCTCCGACAGCTACAATTATGTCAAAAAATTATTACGAAACGTTAGGCCTCTCAAAAAACGCCTCGAAAGACGAAATTAAAAAAGCGTTTAGAACGCTGGCTCATCAGTATCACCCTGATAAGAAGGGCGGCGACGAGCAGAAGTTCAAGGAAGTGAATGAAGCGTATTCGGTATTATCCGACGATAAGAAGAGGGCAGAATACGATGCCTACGGGCGGGTGTTCAGCGGCGGGGCGGGCGCGGGTAATGCCGGTTTCGATCCGTCAGGTTTCGGCGGATTCGAAGGTTTTGATTTCTCCAATTTTGGCTTTGGCGGCGATGCTGACGGTGGTTTTGATTTTGGCGTCGGCGAGATTTTTGGCGACATTTTCGGCGGCCGTGCGACGAGGAGCAAAAGGGGAAGGGATATATCTATCGATATAGAACTTTCCTTCGCCGAATCGATCTTTGGTTCCGAAAGACGAATTCTGCTGAGGAAATCCGTTGTCTGCGACCACTGCAACGGAAGTGGGGGAGAGCCCGGAACCCCAGAGAAGACGTGCACGGCTTGTAACGGTAAAGGAAAATTGCGGGAGACCAAGAGGTCTTTCATCGGTTCGTTCAGTACGGTTCGGAATTGCGATGAATGCGGCGGGACCGGAAAAATTCCCGAAAGAAAGTGTTCGGTTTGCGCCGGCACGGGCGTGGTCCGCAAAGAAAAAGAGATCGCGATCAAGATCCCGTCGGGTATCGAGGATGGTGAAATGATAAGGTTGTCTGGCGAAGGGGAAATGGCTTCGAAAGGCGTATCCGGCGACCTTTATGTCAAAGTTCATGTCAAAAAACATCCGAGCATCCGTAAGGAAGGTCCCAATTTGCTCATGGATTTGCCTATTAAGTTATCGAGCGCGCTTTTGGGCGATGAGTACACGGTAGCGACGCTAGACGGTGATATCAAGGTAACTATTCCGGAGGGCATTCGACATGGCGAGATCCTGCGCGTGCGCGGAAAAGGAGTTCCCATCGAGCGCGTTAAAAGAGGAGACCTCCTCATCAGAATCCAGATCGATCTTCCGGCAAAGTTATCGAGGGAAGCGAAGCATCTTATTGAACAACTAAAAAAAGAAGGGATCTAGCAAAACACCGCCCCAAGGGGGCGGTGTTTTGCTTTGCGCAGAGTAGAGTAAAAAAGAAAGAAAAAGGGGAGTCCTTTAAAGGGGAGTCCTTTAAAGGACTCCC
>CAZYRJ010000059.1:0-6884 GCA_964649625.1 uncultured Candidatus Saccharibacteria bacterium | reverse complement strand
TTGCGTATAAAATCCTCAAACAGTTAATCGCTCTCGAATTGGTCGAGGAGAAACATAACATCGGCAAAATCACTTTCTTCACTCCCCTGCACCCAAAACGCCTCGGCGACCTACTATCGGAAAAGATGGGCAAATTGTCGCAAGCAAATACTCTTTTCAAATCGACGTTAGGAGAACTTTCCTCTGAATACAACCTTTTAATGGGAAAACCTAACGTCCAATTCCATAAGGGAGTCGGGGGGCTGCAAAATCTTCACAATGATATCCTTGACGCAGGTAAAGATATTTTTATCATCAGTTCCCCCGTCGAAGAAGGAAAGCATGAGATTCTTCATCTTATTCGCGAGCAGATAGAAAAACAGGTCGCCATGAACATTAAAACCCGGGCTATAACGCCGCACGGTTCAAGCAATCTGACAACAACGCCAATTTCTGACGATAAAAAATATCTTATTACCCGAAAAGTCGTACCCGCGGATAAATTGAACATACCTGCCCAGATTATCGTTTACGGAGACAAAGTTGGAATTACAAACTTCAAAGAAGCGTTGATCACAGTCGTTATTGAAAGCAAATATATTTCAGAAACTTTCCGGAAGATGTTCGAATACATGTGGGAAAAAACCGAATAGTCATGGTAGTATTTCGGCAATGAAACTAATTTCCTGGAACGTGAACGGCATCCGGGCAATACTCAAGAAAGACGGATTCAATTGGCTTTTGAATAGCGACGCCGATATATTTTGCCTCCAGGAAACCAAAGCGGAACCAGGGCAATTGCCGCCCGACGTAGTTTCCCCCAATGGTTACAAGTCTTATTTCGACCACTCAAGGGGAAGGAAAGGCTACAGCGGCGTGGCCATTTTCACTAAGGAAAAGCCCGAGAGCATAGAATACAACATCGGTATGCCGGAATTGGACCAGGAAGGCCGGTTCATCGGCTTATTTTTCAAGAAATTTGCCTTCTTCAATGTATATTTCCCCAACGGGGGCGACGGAGCTGCGCGACTGGATTTTAAATTGAGATATGACGATGCCTTTCTCGCCTATTTGGAGAAAAAAAGAAAAACCCAGCCGAATCTGATCTTTTGTGGCGACATCAATACGGCGCACAACGAAATCGACCTGGCCAGGCCGAAAGACAACTCCACGCGCACAGGTTTTCTTCCGATAGAACGGGCTTGGCTCGACAAAATTGTTGCGGCCGGTTACGTTGATACTTGGCGAACTATGCACCCCGACGAAAAAAATAAGTACTCATATTGGGATATGAAGACCTTCGCCAGAGAGCGAAATGTCGGTTGGAGGATCGATTATTTCTTTACGACTCTGGAGTTGTTCGGCAAAGTGAAAGAAAGCGGTATGTATGACAACGTGCTCGGTTCCGACCATTGTCCTATTTACCTTGAAGTAGAGCCATAAATCCTATCGGACAAAGCTTAAATTAAATAAAGGACAAGTTATCCACAATTGTCCTTTACGCTTTCTGCCCTGATGATAAAATACTACCAGAAGTCGCTGGAAGTTTTTGGGACTGTTGCCGGCAAATAGGCATCGCTGTTGTTTCTCGGCATCAGTCCCTCAAATTTTTTAACGCATAGGTTCTTTCCAAATTTTGGGCTTATTGCCCATCTCCTAATAGACGACAGCTCGCGCTAATTTTAGCGAGGATAAGCATGCTATTAAGCATAGAATCCTTGGGCATTGCGTCCTTCCGAGCTCCAGTTTTTGCAGCTGTCACCCTTCTCCCTGTCTGCCTTTGGCAGACCAACCGCTTGTAGCGGTCCCATGATTTTGATTTTGTTTTGTTCTTTACTTCTTTGGGTCCGCGATAAGCGGTTTTCTCTACCTTAAATTTAAAAAAACGCCAGCGAGGCGTTTTTATTTTACCCAGTATTTTTTACGTATCTCTCCAAGCTCTTTTTCCTCCTCTTTTTCCATTTTTGCCATAGCCGACTCCCCTCTTTCTTTTAGATCTTTGTCGCTTAACAGAGCCATTTTCTTCGCTTCTGCCTCAAGATGGTCGGCCGTATTTTTGGTCGGATCTTCAAGTACTTCCTCGAGCAAAGCATTCAATATCTGACCTATTTTCGGGCCGGCACTTAAACCCGTCGCCGCCATAATTTTGCTTCCGTCGGTGGCGAGCATCGAAACCGAAATTGGATCCCTCATCACTTCTTCTATCATCGACTGGTATTTCCGGAGCCGATACGGGCTTTCCTTTGGCACACCAGTGCCCATCCTGTCGCACATACGCAAGTTCATCAGATCCCAAATATTTTCGGGCCCTACCCTATTGACTACCCGCCGGACCGCCGAGAGTGTTATCTGCTCGGTATCGGAAAAAAACATGTGCCAACGAACTAATTTTGTGACTTTTTCGATATCCTTATTGGGAAATTTAAGCCTGGCCATCGCCTTGGCGGTAATCTTTGCCCCAGCCATGTCATGACCATGAAAGGTCCAATCCTCCTTTTCTTTTGACCATTCTCTGGTTACGGGCTTCCCTATGTCATGGAATAATGTGGCCAACCTGACATCAAGCGACCACCCTTTCTTTGCGGCATGTTGAACCGCCCTTAGAGTGTGCTCCCATACATCGTACGAATGAGCTTGATTCTGCTCGACCCCGATCGAGACTTCGAGTTCGGGCAAAACATACTTCAGCAAACCTGATTTACGGCAGAGGTTCAGTCCGGCCATGGGATTTTCCGACATGATTATCCTTATCAACTCCTCTCGAATGCGCTCGACTGAAATATTTTTCAAAAGTTCGGAATTGGCGACAATAGCATTTTCTGTTTTCTGTTCGATAGAAAAACCAAGTTCGGCCGAGATCCTAACGGCACGGAGCATCCGGAGGGCGTCTTCGGCAAAGCGGGTTTCGGCCTCCCCCACCGCTTTCACTAAGGCGTTCTTCAGGTCTTTGATGCCTCCCCAATAATCAAAAATAGTGGCTTTATAAAGCCGTTTTCCGGCTTCCTGGCTCATGACCTTAAGCGCTATCGCGTTGATGGTAAAATCTCTTCTTTTAAGATCGTCCTCAAGTTCTCCTGCAAAGGTCACCTTATCGGGTCTTCGATTATCCGAATATTTCTCTTCGAGACGATAAGGCGTCACTTCCACAACTTTAAGCGACGGATCAGATGCCGCGTCTTCCACAACTCCCACCGTGCCGTATTCATTTTCGTAAAAAGTATTATCGAAGGTTTTTATGATCTGGTCCGGGTTGGCGTTTGTAGTGACATCCCAGTCTTTCGGTTTCCGGCCAAGTAAAAGGTCGCGGACGCAACCACCCACAAGATATGCTTCAAATCCTTTCTCCTCGAGGCCCCTTGCCACTTTTGTCACCTCTTCCGGCATTGCAATGCTCACCGTGGCGTTGTTTTGCCCGTTCTTTTCCCCAAGTTTCATTGGAATGATTTTAGTACATCTTTGAATTTATTCATAATACCGCTATTATTATAGGGCCTTTTATTCCCTGCCCCCATAGCTCAATGGATAGAGTACTGGTCTTCGGAACCAGTGATGGCGGTTCGAGTCCGTCTGGGGGCAAAGCCGAGCATTGACAAAACTTATCCACAAAAAAGTGGAATCGAACTCCTGACATGTTATAGCATACTCATGCGAGGTGACAAAAAGGAAACCTTGAAATTGAGATCTTTTGGCAAAAGCTATAGTGAAATAAGCGCCGAACTAGGTGTACCGAAAAGTACGCTGTCTGACTGGTTAAGCAAATTCCCCTGGTCAAACAACATCAAAAGAAAGCTAACGAAAAACAATATTCGTTTATCGACCTCAAGAATTGCAGAATTATCAAAAATTCGTGATGAAAATCGTAAACTTTTATATGCGCAGGCCGAACAGGAGGCCAGAAAAGATTTCGATGCACTAAAATATCATCCCCTTTTTATTGCTGCGGTCATGATTTACTGGGGCGAAGGTGACAAATTATCCCGATCACGCGTAACAGTAACAAATTCTGACCCAGCCGTTTTAAAGATTTTCTTCTTTTTTTCAGGAATATGTGCCAAATAAAATTTGCCTCGTCCGATCCCCGCCCCAAGGGGTTCCCTCGGAATACCTCGGCGGGGTATTAGGCGAGGCACCGGGAAAAACTTTGTTGGAGAGGAGCGCCCCACCGGGCGCACGAACTATTATGTGGCCATTCATCCCCGCCGCAGAGCGGACGGGGTATTTTGGCCACTCCCAATAAAAAAAGAAAAAATACGAGGCTGGATCTGGGTATATCCGGATATTGATCCGACTGTGACAAAAAAATATTGGGTCGAAAAAATTGGCCTTGATGCCGAAAACTTCGGCAAGACGGTGCTCATACAGGGCAAACTTAAAACAAGAAAGCTAGAAAACGGTGTCTGAGCCGTGGGAGTATTGAGTACCTATTTTAAAAAAAAGATGCTAATATGGCTGAAATGTTTTTCAGAGGAAATAATTTCAGATGAATACTACGCGGGTATAGTTTAGTGGTAGAACACAACATTGCCAATGTTGAAACGGGGTTTCGATTACCCCTACCCGCACAAAAGTGAAGGACACGTCCTTAATCCCCCACATTTCACGTGAAATGGCCGATATAAATAGCCTGGTTTTTCAACACCAAAATGTGGATAAGTCAGTGGAGAAGTGCACAGCCTAGGTCCTTTATCCTTTAAAACCGTCGTCCTTTAACGAACTGCTGTTACAGTATGAAACAATCATCAAAACTGCTTCAAGTTGGGGTTAAAGTGATCCTACTCGACAAGAACGGAAAAATCCTACTGCTCAAGAGAAATGCCGATGTTTACAAGAAGACGGCCGGCTCATGGGATATACCGGGCGGTAGAATTAACCCGAGTTCACCATTAGAGGCGAACCTGGAGCGGGAAGTCCGCGAAGAAACCACACTCAAGCTCGACAAGGATGATCTCCGGTTATTGGCGGCCCAAGACATAATCCTGGAGGATAAGCACGTGGTTAGGCTCACCTACATCGGCCGGGCTACGGGCGAAATTGAGCTTAGAGACGGGGAAAACACTGAGTTTCAATGGGTTGGACCTTCTGAGGCGCTAGATATTGTTGAACTGGATAAATACCTCAGGGGAGTATTACAAGGCAATAACGTTTCGTGTGAAAACTAGAACAAATTTCAAGATAGGGAACGAATTGGGCCGTCTAGGCGAAGATATTGCCTGTATATATCTTGGAAACAAAGGCTACGCCATACTGGAGCGCAATTATCGCAAAAATTGGGGTGAAGTCGACATTGTTGCCAAAAAAGGTGGAGAAATAAGGTTTATCGAGGTAAAAGCCGTTTCGCGGAAAATAGGGGGTAACGTTACACACGAAACATCGGACGATTATAGGGCCGAGGACAACGTTCACCCTGCTAAGCTCAAGCGCTTATCGCGAACGATTCAAACTTATATTCTTGAGAAAGGTGTATCCGATAAGCTAAACTGGCATTTTGATGTTTATACTGTCATAATTGATGCGGCGGCTCGAACGGCCGCTGTAAAAGCAGTCAGGAACTTAACGTTATCCTAACGGACAACATTAAGGACACATGTCCTTAATACTTTCGCCCCCTTGGTGTGGACCTCGAAAACGATATACTCGAGCAACGAAGTTTTGTGAGTATGGCGGCCAGCACTATTCGGATTCCAAATTTGGTATCGCTAAAACCACTCCCGATAAAATCTAAGGCGCTTAAAAATGCAGACGCTGTTACTATAAAACTAAAACGGAGCATTACGCCAAGCAAAAAGAGTGGATTCGACAATTTTAAGAAAAGTCAGCGGTGCTACACATGCGGAAATGGCGATGCCCGTGTATTGGATTTCCACCATCTCGAAAACAAGGAGTTCGCTATCGGTGAATTAACGTATTATCATTTTAGTTTTGAAAGGATTAAGGCCGAAATCAAAAAATGTATGGTCATGTGCGCCAATTGCCATAGAATTTTGCACCACGAGACCAAAATTCAAACCAAAAATCAGCGAGCTAGCCCCGGGGTATAGTGTAACGGTAGCATACATCCTTTGGGAGGATGCGGTTGCAGTTCGAATCTGCATACCCCGACATGGCATTTATTAGAAAAAGGGAAGATTTCACGTGTAACCGCTGCCTCGCCAGTGTGAAAGGTAACGGATATACTAATCATTGCCCAAGCTGTTTATGGAGCAGACATGTTGACATACTGCCTGGAGACAGAGCTGAAACATGCGGTGGAATGATGAAACCGGAGGAAGTAATGACGCGCAATCGAAATTACATTGTGATTCATCTTTGCACTACTTGCGGTAAACAAAAAACAAATAAACTTCAGAAGGGGGACAATTTTAATACCGTTCTCAAGATCGCTAAAACCAGTTCGCATCTACGATAGCTTGGAACTGCTTCTTGAAATACTCGTATTCAATCACTCTCATTCTAGACAGGAGAGGTTTACGGTTCAAAAAGACTATAGCGGCGCAACACAGTAGTAATAATTAAACCACGCATCGTAGTCGTCTGTTATAGTGTTGTCCGGATTTAGATGTCTAAGATGAGGTAAATTTAGCTTTCTGGGGTGGGCGATCAGGATAATATACGGTTCATTTTCGAACAATTTTTCGCCGCACATAAGCTTATAATTCGAAGGTAGCGGCGAAATAGTCGGGTCAGTCTGATACTCAAAACAACCATCCGAGTAATTGGGATTGTTGGGGTAATTGGGATGGTGGGGAATTTTTGCAACAAAACCTTTGTCTACCAAAGGTCGCAACGTCGTCTCGAAACTCGTCGAGCCATTCCAATCGCCCACATCTACACCGGGCGGATAAGCTGAAGGATATGTTTGAAACTTTTCATTGTACATGAGCAAGGCCATCTGTAATTGCCTAATG
>CAZYRJ010000058.1:0-6897 GCA_964649625.1 uncultured Candidatus Saccharibacteria bacterium | reverse complement strand
GGGGTCGATCTGGCGGGTAAAGGAAACCTTTCCGCCTTTGTCGGCCTTAACAGTGCCGATGAACTCGGACTTTTTGGTCAGAGTAACATCCGACAAAGTCGCGACCGACTCGATGACGTATTCGACTTCCGGCTCGTAACCGACGAGGGTTACGTTGAGCTCCTTTTCGGGAGTAACCTCGAACACGTTCGAGGTGTAACCGATCTGGCGCCAACCGTAGGCGAGACCTGTGAGTGACGCCGTAACGGTCCACTCGTCGCCGACTCTGCGATCCTCATCGTACCAGAGAGTCACGGCGTCAACTAGGCTCACCGGAACGTAGTTGGGGTTGGTAGCAAAGGCCCGCTCGTAGTGTTCCAAAAACTCACCAAGCAGGCGCTCGCCGTGGATGCGCGAGGCGTACACGTAGGTGTGCCCGTTGCCGATGAGCCCCCCTTCGTCCAAGGGTTTCTCCGCCCAACAGCCGGGCGGCCAACCGGTTCGAGTCAATGAAACCACGTGAACTCCACTGGTCTCAATCTTGTCGACCCGAAGCGAGGTGCCCCAGATCCTGTACTCCACCCACTTCACAGTGTTTGAGGTATTTAGGACCACCATCGAATTTGGCGACCCGCTGAATTCGCCTCCGTACAACCGGGATTCGTCGACCGTAATCGGGCCGCCGATTACCTCCCAAGTTCCGGAAGCGGTGTTCCTGAAGCGGAACGGCTTCGACGTTGTACGTCCGAAGGCTCTGTACCATCTGTCTTCCGTTCGCTTGGGATTGACGACGGTTACCGTTATGGTGTAGTCGAGGGTTGGAAGAACCTCAGCCACGTTCGACTCCTGGCTCGCCCTTGCCAATAGATCCGCCACAGCTTTCCCGACGAGTTGATTGGCGAAATCGGTCAAATCGCCCTTTTCGGCCGAATAGTCAGCCCAAGCCATCTCGTAGTCAAACGGACCCGGATACATGACACCCACTGAATTGGTAGACTGAAGTAATACTGACACATGTGTCACATTGCTCGAGAACCAGCTCTTGAGACCATCCGGTCCTTGAGGCAAGGTAAATCGTTGCGCAGTGGCGGTTAAGCCAGCCACAACGATGAAGACTGCAGTGATGAGAGTTTTCATTCTCTCACTCCTTTCTTGGCCGCAGTAGCAGATTACTACACGGCAGGTTGTGGTGGGCTTTGGGGCCCAGCCGGTTATGTCGTGATTGACAAATTGCTGCTGTCTGAATTCTATCACTTGTCAACAGGAATGTCAACATTTGATAATCATTAATAAACATTGTCAACATCTTGTGACAAACTGTATTCAATACTGACCAATATAAATGAAGCCCGCATTAAGCAGAATATGACACATCTAAAACCTGACACTATTTTTTCGTATCGATAGCGTACGAGAAGTCATTTCTGAAACACGGCCTTGAAACTAATATTGCCGGTATGAAAAAACCTGCACGGTAAGCGTGCAGGTTGCGTTTTTCGCGAGATGCGTTCAAGGAACAGAGTTCGATGAGACCGAGACTCGGTCGTCCGAATACCTCCGGACGATGAAGAACTCGCTGCCCCTGTCGGGGTCGATCTGGCGGGTAAAGGAAACCTTTCCGCCTTTGTCGGCCTTAACAGTGCCGATGAACTCGGACTTTTTGGTCAGAGTAACATCCGACAAAGTCGCGACCGACTCGATGACGTATTCGACTTCCGGCTCGTAACCGACGAGGGTTACGTTGAGCTCCTTTTCGGGAGTAACCTCGAACACGTTCGAGGTGTAACCGATCTGGCGCCAACCGTAGGCGAGACCTGTGAGTGACGCCGTAACGGTCCACTCGTCGCCGACTCTGCGATCCTCATCGTACCAGAGAGTCACGGCGTCAACTAGGCTCACCGGAACGTAGTTGGGGTTGGTAGCAAAGGCCCGCTCGTAGTGTTCCAAAAACTCACCAAGCAGGCGCTCGCCGTGGATGCGCGAGGCGTACACGTAGGTGTGCCCGTTGCCGATGAGCCCCCCTTCGTCCAAGGGTTTCTCCGCCCAACAGCCGGGCGGCCAACCGGTTCGAGTCAATGAAACCACGTGAACTCCACTGGTCTCAATCTTGTCGACCCGAAGCGAGGTGCCCCAGATCCTGTACTCCACCCACTTCACAGTGTTTGAGGTATTTAGGACCACCATCGAATTTGGCGACCCGCTGAATTCGCCTCCGTACAACCGGGATTCGTCGACCGTAATCGGGCCGCCGATTACCTCCCAAGTTCCGGAAGCGGTGTTCCTGAAGCGGAACGGCTTCGACGTTGTACGTCCGAAGGCTCTGTACCATCTGTCTTCCGTTCGCTTGGGATTGACGACGGTTACCGTTATGGTGTAGTCGAGGGTTGGAAGAACCTCAGCCACGTTCGACTCCTGGCTCGCCCTTGCCAATAGATCCGCCACAGCTTTCCCGACGAGTTGATTGGCGAAATCGGTCAAATCGCCCTTTTCGGCCGAATAGTCAGCCCAAGCCATCTCGTAGTCAAACGGACCCGGATACATGACACCCACTGAATTGGTAGACTGAAGTAATACTGACACATGTGTCACATTGCTCGAGAACCAGCTCTTGAGACCATCCGGTCCTTGAGGCAAGGTAAATCGTTGCGCAGTGGCGGTTAAGCCAGCCACAACGATGAAGACTGCAGTGATGAGAGTTTTCATTCTCTCACTCCTTTCTTGGCCGCAGTAGCAGATTACTACACGGCAGGTTGTGGTGGGCTTTGGGGCCCAGCCGGTTATGTCGTGATTGACAAATTGCTGTGCTGGCTAAATTCTATCACTTGTCAACAGGAATGTCAAAAATTTGGCGCTTTTCTGTGACGCTAAAAGTGATGCTTGTTCGAAAGTTAGCGCATTCGGGCGCGGCTTTTTCTCACCGTTTTGAAACTAATATTGCCGGTATGAAAAAACCTGCACGGTAAGCGTGCAGGCTGTGTTGTTTCCGCCGAGAAGCGGTCAAGGAACAGAGGTCGAAGAGACCGAGACTCGGTCGTCCGAATATTTCCGGACGACAAAGAACTCGCTGACCCGATTGGGGTCGATCTGGCGGGTAAAGGAAACCTTTCCGCCTTTGTCGGCCTTAACAGTGCCGATGAACTCGGACTTTTTGGTCAGAGTAACATCCGACAAAGTCGCGACCGACTCGATGACGTATTCGACTTCCGGCTCGTAACCGACGAGGGTTACGTTGAGCTCCTTTTCGGGAGTAACCTCGAACACGTTCGAGGTGTAACCGATCTGGCGCCAACCGTAGGCGAGACCTGTGAGTGACGCCGTAACGGTCCACTCGTCGCCGACTCTGCGATCCTCATCGTACCAGAGAGTCACGGCGTCAACTAGGCTCACCGGAACGTAGTTGGGGTTGGTAGCAAAGGCCCGCTCGTAGTGTTCCAAAAACTCACCAAGCAGGCGCTCGCCGTGGATGCGCGAGGCGTACACGTAGGTGTGCCCGTTGCCGATGAGCCCCCCTTCGTCCAAGGGTTTCTCCGCCCAACAGCCGGGCGGCCAACCGGTTCGAGTCAATGAAACCACGTGAACTCCACTGGTCTCAATCTTGTCGACCCGAAGCGAGGTGCCCCAGATCCTGTACTCCACCCACTTCACAGTGTTTGAGGTATTTAGGACCACCATCGAATTTGGCGACCCGCTGAATTCGCCTCCGTACAACCGGGATTCGTCGACCGTAATCGGGCCGCCGATTACCTCCCAAGTTCCGGAAGCGGTGTTCCTGAAGCGGAACGGCTTCGACGTTGTACGTCCGAAGGCTCTGTACCATCTGTCTTCCGTTCGCTTGGGATTGACGACGGTTACCGTTATGGTGTAGTCGAGGGTTGGAAGAACCTCAGCCACGTTCGACTCCTGGCTCGCCCTTGCCAATAGATCCGCCACAGCTTTCCCGACGAGTTGATTGGCGAAATCGGTCAAATCGCCCTTTTCGGCCGAATAGTCAGCCCAAGCCATCTCGTAGTCAAACGGACCCGGATACATGACACCCACTGAATTGGTAGACTGAAGTAATACTGACACATGTGTCACATTGCTCGAGAACCAGCTCTTGAGACCATCCGGTCCTTGAGGCAAGGTAAATCGTTGCGCAGTGGCGGTTAAGCCAGCCACAACGATGAAGACTGCAGTGATGAGAGTTTTCATTCTCTCACTCCTTTCTTGGCCGCAGTAGCAGATTACTACACGGCAGGTTGTGGTGGGCTTTGGGGCCCAGCCGGTTATGTCGTGATTGACAAATTGCTGCTGTCTGAATTCTATCACTTGTCAACAGGAATGTCAACATTTGATAATCATTAATACATATTGTCAACATCTTGCGGCAAACTGTAACAAATACTGACCCATATAAATGAAGCCCGCATTAAGCAGAGTATGACGGGTTCTATATGGTTCTAGAATTCCCTAAAACCGGGTGACTTCGTTTCTACGATTACTGCAATAGTTTCTTCGTCAGAAGCGTTACCAGGCCCGCCGACCTGGTCGCCTCGGACTGTTACTATATAGATACCGGAGGGTATGAGCTGATTGCTGGCGCTAGAGGAGATACCGAAAACGATTCCCGGAGTGTAAGCCGAGCATAACGGATCTCCGGCGCAGTTGGCGGTATCCCGGACCAGTACGGTCTTTTGGCGACCCTGCCCATCACTGAAGACTGCGGCGAATCTGCTGGCGACTGAGGCGTCCACAGCCGAACCGTCCGCATTGGTTACGCCAACATAAGACACCCGAACCTTTTGCGAATAGGTGCATTCAGGCAGGACAGAGATCGTTGTCGTGCCGGATGTCGGCGTGCCCGGAACTCCTTCGATCTGGCGCAATCGTATGCTCTTAGGATCAGCCGCCAAAGTGAAGCCGGGCGTGCAAACCAAAAGATCGGGACAAGTTGAGACATCGTACCAAGTAGCCGGCGAGTAAGCGGTACCATCGGCCGGATTTCCGCCGCTCACCGTTAAATTCATCGTAACGGGCGGAACAACAGGAGGCGAATACAAAAGCGGGCCTGTGTCGTCTCCGGCTGACGTCGGGGCCGCGGGCCAGGTGGCCGAGGTTTTATTGGAATGAGAATTACCGGAAACACTGTGCCCTGCAGAGTCCGCCCAGGCGAACGAATATTTGCCCGTGCCTTCGGATGCAGTCGAATACCACGTGGCGGTCTCGCCAGGCTGGATCCGAGACGGAATAACTGTGCAAGTTGCCGTTATCGGGCTGCAAGACGACGCAACGCCATTAACAGCCGAGCCCAATTGACTCTTCGCGCCGCCGCTAAAAATTGTCTTGCCTTTGTATGAATAGGTCTGCCCTGGCGTCAACGAACCAACGGCCGGAATGACAGCCCCTCCCCTGTCCTTATAGCTCGTTACGGCGCCTAAAGTTGCGATCAAATTGTATCCGCTTTCTACTTGGCAAGCCGCACTCGTTCTCGGCCCACTGCATCGGTGGATCTCGTAACCGGTCGCGCCCTGAACGGGAGCCCAGTTGAGTTCAACCACACCGGGGCCAACAGCTTCGCAATTCTGGAGCGGGGAGGTTAAAACGGGAGGGCTCATTGGAACGCCTGTGATGCGGAAAGTCTTACACTGCGGATTGGCTTCGGCTACGCTCCCGCTGATACTGTCCCTCAGCCTGAGATTGAACTGCTGTACATACGTATAGCCGGCCGAGGCACTCACTGTGCCGCTCTGACCGATCACTCTCGGATTGCCAGACGCGTCCTTACACATCGCTTCGGATTGCAATTGATAGCCGCTACCGCTATCGATCTCCAGCCAAAACTTACCCGTGCCGTTCGCATTCTCCGGATTATAGGCGCAGTCCTTAACCGGAGCAGTATGGCTGTAATTGACGAATGTACCCTCAGGAACGGTGATGTCGGTTTCGTTCGGATAGCCGAAAATCTCCGAGGTGCAAGCGGCACTGATCGTTGGCGCCGCTGTTACGTTAACCCTCAATCTGCACATATTATTTAACAGGTTATCATCGACGTCTGACGTTCCGAGGCCAAAATCATACGCTCCGATCGGACCGCTCATAGATGAGAAAGTCAAATGTACGTACCAATACTCTCCGGACTCGGAACCAAAACTCGGCGTAACATTGCTCGAATCTTTTGTGTAAGTAAAAGCGGCGTTGCCATAACTCGAGTTTAAACGAACAGATTTCGCCGTGCCGGAAACTAGGAGCACCTTGAGCCAGGCATCTACTACCGTACCTCCCATCGGCACATCGATCGAACTTATGGGAGATTTAGTATTGTAATCCAAACAAAACAAGGAGACGTCGTAACCGCAACTGCCTGCCGGCCGAACGTTGAAGGTATTTGAGATTGTGTTGTTTCCGAAGTTGGATTCGGGATAGGCATTGCGCGGATTGACGATGACCTGGATCGTCGCGTCGCCTGCCTCGGCATTGCTCCAGACGTCGGAACTAATTGTAACCGTCCGGCCGGACTGAAGCGACCCGACGGACTTATCGGCTCCCAGTTGAATAGTGGCGCCGCTTGGCTTGGTGAGCATGAATCGGACATAGAAAGTGCCGGCATTTGCCCCCTGATTGGTTATGTTTGTCGTAAACTGGACATTACCGCCGGCGCACGCCGAATTGACAGGGGTCACGGAAGTTGGGGTCAGATCGGGCAAGAGTAATGGGCCTATAGTGAGGTTATAGGTGGCAGTCCTTTGATTGAAACCGTAACTACCCATCACTCTAATCGGATATGACCTGTCGCAAGTAATGCTTCCGTCCGAGGTTACAGTGTGGGAACTCGTACAAGTACTGCCGTTCGCATTGCCCGGGGTGCAACCACTTGGGTTGAATGTGTAAGTTGCGCCCGAAGGTAAACCCGAAGCGCTTAATAAAATTAGCTCTCCTGTA
>CAZYRJ010000057.1:0-6919 GCA_964649625.1 uncultured Candidatus Saccharibacteria bacterium | reverse complement strand
ACATCCGAATCCGGCGGAGCGTGCCTTCAGCTCCAAGATCGTCCCATTGGCTTTGCGGATAGCCCAATCTCGTTTGCTCGCGCAGTCGGAGCATTCTAATGAGGTTGTCCAAGTTCAGCTTCTCACGAGCGACGTGCTCGTTGAATGTGTTGAGGAAGATTTGGACGTTGCGACTGGCGTTTCTTTGAATGATGAGAGCGACATAGCCGCAGTGACGCGAACGTGCTGCTTGACCTACGTGTTCGTTGTCCGAATCCATCGCTAGAACGGGGAAACGGTCCTTGTTGGATTGGAATTCCGAGACGTTGCCTCTCGCGTTGATCTCGGCAGCTGCTTCAAAGAATTGGCAGCTATCGATGTACATGTCGGCTATGACTTCTCGGAGCCAGAGACTCGCCTCGTTGTCGTTCTCCTTGCGAAGAATTTTGAAGACGTTGGCTAGCTCTGTGAGCCTAGTGTGCGCGTTGCCCTCAGTTTGAGAGAGGGAATTGCGGAGGTGCTTAACAGCTGGCGTGTTGTCCCAATGCTTTTCGGCAATGAGATCCTCGCCTGTTCCTTTTACCACACCGAAGTCTTCGGACTTACTCATCACTGTTCCCTCTGTTTTGTAGAGAGCTTCAAGTGCTTTTCTTGTCCAAGCCAACACGGTGTCGGGATTTTTGCGATTTTGCCGGTGGCGGACTTTGATCAGCGTTGAAAGCTGTGTAGGCCGGACATCGTTTGTGAGATCGCAGTACCTAACTTCGGCGACAATCCTTTTGAGGGCAAGGTCGCTGTTAAGGGAAAGGGCGTTGGCAGTCAGTGAAATTGCCGAGTCGCCAACCTTTCGTCCTTTGCCATCGTAAGGATGTTCATCGAGGAAGCTTGCTCCGACTCCGACCGGCAAAATGCCTTTTGCCTCAAGAACTTCCGAGGGGACATCATCTGGCAAAACGCCAGTGGTTAAGTACCTGACTTCAGCGGTTGAGATGCCGGGGAAAATCGGTTCGCCCCAGCGCGTGAGCATCCAATGGGATGCGATTTCGTCCAAGTGCGGACGAAGGTGTGTTAAGAAGGTTTGAACCGGAAATGTTTTCATAGAACTCTGTGCTGGCGGTAAGATTACACAGAAATTTCGGTGTGTCAAATAACATCCTTTACTTGCACTTTTGAGGTGCGTTGAAAGAAATGCCCTGAGAGCTAAGCTTGTCAAAAGCGCCGAGGATTGGAAGTCTTCTAGTGCTTGGAGAAAAGAACATGGAACACATCAGCAAAAGAAGGTCCTAAGTTCTTGGTCAATAGCGATACCACGCAATTATTCCAAGTATTTGAATGAAGCCCAAGGTGAAGAAGAAATTGCCGCTATCAGGCAATCTGTCAACAAGAATGTTCCTTTTGGTAATAAAGTGTGGGTCAAAAGAATGGTGGACGAGTTTAAGCTTGGACAGACATTGCGGGGTGCCGGCAGGCCAAAAAATAGTGGCAGACCCCATTTCCCCCGCTTCTGTCTAATATAGGGAATAGTGTTTGTTGGGAGATCATCCAAAGGGAACCAACTCAGGTCGTCACATTGATCGGGTTTTCCAGAACATATCAAAACGTCGGTATTACCATTCTTGTCCCAAATATCTTTGCCTTTTCCGTACGTAACCCAAACAGTTAGACCTCCTACGCTTTTTGCACCGCGTGCCGCTGCGGTGGAAAGTGAATCGCAATCTTTTTCAGCACCATAAACTGTAATGTTGCCGCTTTCAGCAACTTCCTTACCAGTTTCAAATGCCAACCGTTCAATTTCTTTTGAGTACTTCAAATCAGCCGCTGAACCCATAATTCCGATTTGAAGTCGTCGTTTTATCTTTTGTGCGTACATATTATTCCTTTTTTAATTTTATCGACGCGATATGAACGGTGCCCAAACTAGTTGCGGGACTTGGACCGCGAGTACGCTTTTCTCCTTCGACTTAGGGCTACTCCTCTCCATGCAGATCTGGGAAGTGGTGCACCAACGCGACTTGAGCTACCTGTAGAACCATGGAGGTTATGCCCAGCTTAACGGCCAAACTTAATTCTAGCATGTCTAATCGACGGAACTTGGGCGAATAAGTAGGATATATTAGCCGATAGTTCCATCCTTTCTTTGATGGAGAATAATTTCGTTCCCATCTTGGTCAGCAATAGTTGCCCTGAAGCACATTCCTGTCTCGCGCGGTTCCTCGATAACTTTTACCTTTTTCGATTTGAGCTGTTGAACGGATTTTATTACATCATCAACAGCAAATGCAACAGTGGCTCCACCTTGAGCAATTGGACCCTTTGAACTCACGGCAAAAGTCGTTTTACCTGCCGCAAATTCAGCCCTGTAGCCACCATATTCCTCGCCGAGTTCCAAGCCGAGAACGCCCTCATAAAATGTCAATGCACGCTTAAGATCTGAAACCTTATACAAGACAAAATCTACCCCTTTTATTTTCATAAAAATTATTTAGGCGTTGTACATATAATGAACAAGTCGCTGAGTGAATAGTCCGACTGTTCTCAATGTTATTCTTGGGTTATGACCATTCTCTTGTCTATTTCTTCCTGAAGCCTCTCTTGCCAGGACTCACCCTGGTGAACGACTCTTTTTGCACCTTGGGCGCGGAGTTCTCGACGAGTTCTAGCCGATGAGAATGGTTTCCAGACCCGTTCAACGATTTCATCACGTTCTTCGGGGTCGATCCACATGCTGGCAGGTTTTTTGAGTTTCTCGGGATCGACATCGAGCTGTTCCTCTGAATCGACGATGAATGCCGCGTTGCCGTATTCGTCCGTTTCAAGTATGCCAAAAAGCTTTCCTGAACGGGTGGCGAATAGCCAGACTTTATAACTGTTAAAACCCTGGTTGGGATTGTAAAAAACCATAAGCAAACCTTCCTGTTGATCTAAAAAGCGAATGCGCTCGGGGCGAGCCAAGGGTTTATCAACTTTAACGATGTCTTCATCATCCGGATTTACTTCTCGGCCTTTTCCTTCGTCAGAATCTGGCACAATCGGCAATTTAGTTTCGTGCAAGAGGTCGACATTAGTGCTCTCGATCGTGTTCATTATGTCAGTCTCGAGTTCGTCTCTTGTGAAGGCAACGTCGCCTGGAATACGTCCGGAAATTACTCCATCTTCGAAACAGTTCATAGTGAAGTGTTTTTCCTTGCCGTCCTCTGTTTCGTAGTAAATTGTCGCGTAAATCGCCGGTTTACCGGTCTGGGGTTTGAAGGGGAGCACGTTAATTTCCCTCACTTCCGGGAGGGCACTCTCAAAGTGGGCCTTCGGAAACTTATCGATTTTTCCTCGCATTACCTTCTCGAAGATCCCTTTCGCTTCTTCGTGTTTTTTTTGATCGAGCACTTTGCCTAAATCCCCAAAACTTTTGATCTGTCCCGGTTCGCTCATGTTAATTACGTTAGATGATAATCAATTCATAAATAGTAGCATATTGCCGAGGGGGTAACTCTCATAATAGCAAAAACCTCAATTCCATGATAAAGTCAAGCCGCTCAGCGGAATCATGCCTAAAAAGTCTAAGCGGGATCGAGCTATCCGACAGCCGACTGAATATGGGCAAAAAGGCTGAAGCAGAAAAGGTGTTATGTATAGAAGAACGCCGGCCGTGTCTATTATCGAGTGATGACAGGGCCAAACGGCATAAGCTCGACAAGAGGGAGCCTCGTTCGCGGGGCTCCCTAACTTTTTTGCGGCGGACTTAATGGGGAGGGGTACAATTACCATTATCCCACAGGTTATAGAATTATGACATACATATTAAAGTTAAATTGGACTTATCCCCATTATCATTATCCCCATTATCCCATCTTATCCCCATTATCCCATTATCCAGCAGGCAGTAGCCCTGCTTTCCTCCATGGGAAAACACAGCTTCTGTTTTACCGACCCCTTTCGCAATCCAAGTCCCGCAGTTCTTCACTTCGTTACAAACTGGCCGACTTGAGTTAGAACCATGGTCGGTCAAGCCCTGATTGGTAGTTTAGTTACATTCTACACTATCTAAACGACGGCACTTGAGCGCTTAGACTTTGTTAATTATCTTCAGAATCTGAGCGTGCACTATGCCATTTGAAACAACACTGCCTTTGAATGGTTTACTATAATCTAGCGTTTCTCCATTCAGCCCGGTAATTTTCCCTCCGGCTTCTTCAACGATAACTTGCACTGCGGCCATGTCATGACCAGAGACACCGTATTCGATATATGCAATGAGTTTTCCCTTGGCAATTAAACAAGATTTGTAGACGGCACCGCTAAAAGCGGCGAGCTTTGCGCCAGCGGCGGTCAAGTCGGTAACATAAGTTAATTTGTTTATAAGTGCAGCACTGCCAGTCAAGGCCACTCTTCCTTCGTTTAGATCTTCACTAGAGACATGCAATTTTTCATCATTCATAAAACTGCCTTCGCCTTTAATGCCGGAGTACATCCTTTTCAGGAATGGATCATAGGCAACGCCTATCACTGGGTTACCATCAATGACTAGTGCAAGTGAAAACATTGCTGTGGGCGTCCCCCAAATGTAACCGGCTGTACCATCTATTGGGTCGCAAAACCATTTTCTGCCGCCACCATATTCTGTTGTGCTTTTCTCTTCGCCGATTACTCCGTCTTCAGGAAATTCTTTTGCTAATTGTTTAATGGTCAATTCGTTAACGAGCTTATCGGCAATGGTAACGGGAGACTTATCTACCTTTGTCTCAACTTGCTGGTCAGCATCAAAATACTTCAAAATTATTTCGCCCGATTGAAGCGCGATCTTTTTGGCAGTCTCGAGCTCTTTAGTGAATTTACTCATCGTAGCTTATGTTATTACAGATATTTTTAGTAATGCTATGCAGTGTCAAAATTACGTTGCAATGACGCGACTTGAGCGGCGCTCAACTTGGCTGGACGACTTGAGCTAGAACCGTGGTTGGTAAGCGACCTTAGTTTCTTGATCGACCAATTCTTCTTAACGGTACTCCGATTAGAAAAATAGAAGTGCCCTTGTGGTGCAAAGCGATTAGAAATTGGAAGTACTCATGTGGTGCCCTGCTTGACGGTTTAGACCTATTCTATCACGCCCTTTCGACAGCACTTGAGCGCTTACTATTAACTCTAGAAAAATGGGGATAAAGAAAATGGGGATAAGTACAATTTTTTCCAGATGTGCCAATTTCGCGTATTACAGCCACAACTGGTTTTGATGAGCGTTTCAATTCATTTGCGATCAGTTCAGACGCAACCGGCGAACCACCACCTGAGTCTATACGAATCATAATTCCGCTAATGTCAGCATCATTTTGTAGACTTAATGGGGAGGGGTACAATTAAGTGATGAGTTGTGTGATGTAATATTTGAATTCCCAGAATACCGCGTGTGTCGGTTAAAAATATTGTCTACCATTGTTTGAACCGATCAAACGGCAGAGTTGCAATATTTGAAAAAGACGAGGACTATATGCACTTTGAAACATTACTGGAGGAAGCCATAGAAGATACAGGAATGAGAATTCTTTTTTACTGTATTATGCCCAATCATCGGCACTTGGCTTTGTATCCAAGGGAAGACAAAGATATGGGAGAATTTATGCGACTGCTGACAACAACTCATGTTTGTCAAAGGCGAGTACTGACAAGCACCGTCGGACAAGGGCATCTTTATCAGGGTGCATACAAATCGTTTCCCGTCGAAACGGATATTCATTTACTTACATTAATTAGATATATTGAACAAAATCCAATGCGGGCCCGTCTTGTCTCTCGCGCGGAAGAGTGGCCATGGTCTAGTTTGTGGAGAAGAGTGAAGGGGAACAATCAACAAAAGAAAATACTCACCAAGTTGCCAATTTCATTGCCAGAAGATTATCTTGAATTTGTAAATACACTTCTCGAAGTTGACAAAATGCAAGACATTCGTAAGTCGGTGAGCAAAGGGATGCCATTTGGATCAAAAAAGTGGGTCGGCAATATAGTTAAGAAATATGGGTTGGAAAGTACGATCCGCAATCCAGGACGACCACCCAGGGTATAGAATTATGACATACATATTAAAGTTAAATTGGACTTATCCCCATTATCCCCATTATCCCCATTATCCACATTATCCACGATAAATGAGTATAAGCGAAATTATGGTTGTTATCCTTGGGCTGGGACTTTTTGAAGTCATATCCAGTATCGACAACGCGGTCGTGAATGCCGATGTCTTGTCTTCAATGTCGGCGAAGTGGCGCCGTTGGTTTTTACTTTACGGAATATTATTTGCTGTTGTAGTGGTTCGAGGCTTACTGCCGCTTGTCATTATTTATCTTTCAACGCCAGGAATTAGCATTGCTGAATCTTTTATGGCTACGCTATCATCAGGTGGTTTGGCCAAGGAGGCGATTGAAAGGCAGGCACCTATATTGTTGGCAGGAGGCGGTGTGTTTTTGATTTTTTTGTTTCTACATTGGCTCTTTCTGGAAACAAAAAGATATGCCTTTTTTCTAGAAAAACACATACACAAACATTATAATTTTTGGTTTTACGGTCTGGCTTCCGTAGTCTTACTTTCAGTGGTGTGGACAACTATAAAGATTGACCCACTAATTGCACTGGGAGCAGTTGTGGGCTCGACTGCGTTTTTCATTATGGGTGGGTTCAAAAGTAATGCCGAGGAAAAGGAAAGACTTGGAGTTAATGGATACCACTTTCTCGATTGATGCTGTACTTGGGGCATTTGCTTTTACACTATCCGTGCCACTAATTATTATCGGAAATGGCATCGGTGCGTTTCTTGTTCGCTATTTCACGATACACAGCATTAAAACAATAAAGAAATACGCATATCTTAAAAATGGAGCGATGTATTCCATCGGCTTTTTAGGCCTAATTATGCTTTTGGAAAGCCTCGGTTTCCATGTATATTCATGGACGCCTC
>CAZYRJ010000056.1:0-7025 GCA_964649625.1 uncultured Candidatus Saccharibacteria bacterium | reverse complement strand
CATCAAAGCATCGGTAAGGGTCGTCTTGCCGTGATCAACGTGGGCGATGATGGCTATGTTTCGTATTTCCATAAATTTGCAAAACGCGGGTTCGAATCTCGACCGCGACTACTTTTGTTCACGAGGCCTGGCGGGCACGGAATGTTTGAGCTGAACAAGGCTCCTGCCTGCCGTTGTTGTGGGTTGTAGACCGGTGCGTAGCGATTAACCTCCTTGATGTGGCAACGGGCCACAGGCGGCAGACAGGAGTTGGAACATTAAAACACACCGTACCGTAAATGGCAATCCGGTCTCATAAAAACTTTATTAACGGTTATCGCCGCTACCGTGTATTTGTCCGCGCTCCAATCTTGAGTACAGCTTTTCGATATTCTTTTCGGCTATCTTATTGAGCTCAAGTCCGAGCTCTGTCGCGATCTGGGAGACATACCAAAGCACGTCACCCAATTCTTTCTCTATCTCAGCCTTCTTTTCCGGCAAAACTTCCCCGCCATCGTCCCGAATTATCTTTTTTATCTTCTCCGCGACTTCGCCCGCTTCGCCCGAGAGGCCAAGCGTCGGATAAATGAAGTTACCGCCGGCATCGGGATACTTAGCCGTTTTTCTGGACTTTTTTTGATAATCGGCGAAATCCATAGCGCGTAGTATAGCATAGAAAAGACCGCTTTTTTGACGAGGTACTCTTGGAATGCGCAAGCAAACTCACAGATCAGCCATGAACTCGTCGGATAGATAAACACGTTCGATGCCGAGCTCCTTAGCCTGCTCATGTTCCCAGCTCGCGCCGAAAGATTTTTCCCATCCGGGTATGAAATAAACGGTCTTTACGAGTCCGGACTTGAAAATGGGTTGGTAGAAATCGGTCAAAAGCGGCATGCAGTAGCCAGGTCCAGTCCAAGCGTTGTACAGTCTCAGCATGATGTTCTGGAAAGGGAGCTGGTTGAAAATGGTCTTTCCTTCCTTATCCAGCTTTTCTATGACCTTGCCGAACTTTTTTAGATTTTCTTCGAAAGATGCGCCGCCTGTCGTCATTGGTCCAGAGACCATTGATACCGGCTGAGGCATTCTTTTCAATACATCCATGGCAATATCAAGCATGTCGGAAAACCCGTCGGCCGCAGATAACTTAGCGTGTTCAACTTGTGTCCAAAATTTTTCCATAACAAAAGTGAGCTCTACTATAAAGAACTTTAAGGGCCCGAGCAATCAATTTAAACGCCGTAAAATATTTTTAGGCATTCATCAAGGTCACCTATCAGTGGAAGTTTAACGGCTTCTCGCGGTTCGATCCATGTCCAATCGGAATGTTCCGCTTCATCTGTTTTTATCGGTGCCGCTTCGGACAAAAGCAAATGAAAAATGTGATAAACAAAATCGTACTCTGGATATTTAACGAAAAACCGATCGAAATATCGAACTTTTTCTTTAGATGGCGCCATTCCGGTCTCCTCGCGGAGCTCTCTCAAAATGGCCTCTTCCGGCAATTCGTCCTTTTCGACCTTACCCGCAGGCATGCCCCAGGTTCCCGGCTCTGGCCGATCGGAGCCTCGTTTTAGAAGCAAAATCTTCCCTTCAAATTCGACAAAACAGCCGACGGATTCGAAACGGGGGCTAAAATCATGAGGCTCGGTCTTCGACAGCATGTTCAATTGCGATTCCACCTTATCTTGCTTTTGTTCTTGTTCCGGCTCACCCACCACTCATCATTGCGATTGCCGAACCACCAGGCATTCGAATCTGTCTTTACGATACGCCGAGCCAATGCTTTGGCCACGGGCGTCTTCAGGCGCTTAACTGCCGATATTATCCAATCCTTGGCCCGGCTATTCCCGGTATCGACTTGTTCCTTGAGCGAGAGTATCCATTCCAGATTATCGGCGTCTTTGGCGAGCACGGCCTCTTTCGTTTTTCGCTCTTCATATTCGTCGATTATGGCCTCAAGCTCCGATCCGAACGGCAGGGTCTTCGCCAAATCAGACACGGCTTTCTTCTCTTTTCTCTCCACATACATCTGATGTACATAGTTTAGATCGGAGATGCGGGCCTCGCCGATGTCGTGGAGCAAACACATCTTAAGAACCTTCGAGCTATCCGCGCCGGAAAGCATCGCCAGAGCGTATCCTATGTATATCGTGCGGTTTATATGCTCAGCGACAGTCTGATTGCCCGTCCCGAGGAAATGAAAACCGCTCCTCGGAGTCTTCGACAAAATTCCGACTTCGAAAAGAAAATTTGTTACGTCCTGATAGCTGTCTTTTTTGATTTGCTTCATGAATATTTTTGATCACCTAAGCGGTACAAAAATGAACCCGGGATATTCCTTTGATTCGTAACTTTCACCCGACTTCACGATACGCCAAATGGACTCTTTGACCGGCACAACCATGATACCCCCGTCTTTCAACTGTTTCAAAAGATCATTGGGCAATTCCTCGCCCGAAGCCGACACCAGGATACGGTCGAACTTCCTGCCCGGCTTTCCGATAATGCCCTGTTTGGCCTGCGAGATCTCCGCATTTTTACAACCGCTTTTTTTAAGATTTGCCTGACCAAGCTCGACCAATTCCGGGACGATCTCGAGCCCTTCTACTTTTCCTTTGGGGCCGACTATATTCGACAATAGCGCGGTCGTCCAGGCCGAACCGGTACCCAAATCCAAGATCTGATGGCCTTCTTTCGGGTCGAGGAGCTCGAGCATAAAAGCCACCGTGGTCGGTTGAGAGATGGTCTGTCCTTTGATAGTCGGCAATGCGTAATCCTCGTACGCCTCGACTTTGTAATCCTCGGTCACGAAATCAGCGCGATCGATCTCAGAAAAAGCGCGGCGAATAAGGTCATTCTGAAGAACCTGCGACTCATGAAGGAGGTGTTCGAATAACTCATCTCTGGTATGCATGACCCTACATTATCACAAAGCCGTGATGAAATAAAAAAGCTTGGGGCGGTTAGGTGGGCGAAACGCTTAAAAGCGCCGCGGATACATGCTTTATAAAAACTCCGCGTAAAGTAGCGTAGGCGCGAACGGCCATTGGCTCTGCTTTATCGCCGGCACTCTATCGATCCACCGCTCAAGTTCCCGATATTGGCCTTCGCTCACGATTAGCCTGATGCTGTAGATCGTTTCGCCGCCGAGCTTCTCTTCGGTAACTTCTGTTTTCATAGAACCGACTGTTGTCTCTACTCATCTTAACAGGCCCTTCGCTCTAATTGAAGAGCTTTTCTTTGATAAGCAATTCTTTTTTAAACGCCGCTCCCCTATTGTAGCCGCCATAATTTCCGTCGGAGCGCACAACCCTATGGCACGGTACGCCCGGGTCATAATTTGTATTCAAGATCGCCCCAACCGCTCGCGCGGCACGGCAGTTTCCGGCCTGTTTGGCGACCTGTCCATAGGTCAGAGTGTCGCCTTTTTGTATTTTCCGGACGACGGCAAAAACCCTTTCCCTAAAAGAGGCTTTCTGTCTTCCGTGTGTCTCCTTCTTTGGACGGAGCAAGTTTGGTTTTGTTACTTGGCTTTGTCTCATCGATCTTATTTTTCAGATTTTCTTCTATGGCTTTGCGAAATACTCTACCCACGGCATCCCGATATTTACAGTAGTCACACTCCGGGGCTGGCGCAGGTATGCTAGCGCTATCGAGGCAGGCTTTTATCTTTTGAAGCGTCGGCTCTACCCAATCAGTATTGCCTGTATAAGGTAAAAGGGACACATCAAACTCAAGGCGTGCATCGAAAGCCTCGCGGTCCGTTTTCCCGTTAACATATACGAAATATCCGGTATCCGATACGCGAAAGTTATTCTGGCGAAATAACCATTGATAGGTTTCCATCTGCCGCTTATATCCGTCCTGCCATTCCGCATCTAAATTTACCTCGCCATCCTTGCTTGTGGCCTTGTAATCTACGACGATAAGCTCGCCCTCTTGTGATATCCACACATCATCAACGCCTCCGCGAACCAATAAGTTAGTAGGCTTGTGCAGGAAACTCACCCCAGACCTAAGCGAATCCCTCCATTCGGCCATTTTTGGATGACTGAAAGGAACGGCGTTGACTCCGTACTTTTTCATAAGTGGATGAGCCGTTTGGGCTGTTCGATGAATGTCGAATTCCTTTTTGAGCAAGTGGTCGACCGCACTGTTCAAATTGAATGGAAATCCGGGCGGTCGCGCCACTCCGAGCTTATTATCGGCATAGAAACAGCGCGGGCATTCTAGAAATAGATCTATCTTTGATCGAGAGAGTTTCCAGTTTGGTCCCCCATAATTCCAATCAGGCTTCCTGTTGGGTTTGTAATATTGGCTCATGAAAGGGTTTGTGACATAGCTCTTTTTGCCATCCTGCTCGGACTGATAAGTTCGGCCTCTTCAATAACCGCTTCGATCTTCTCGGCATCGAAACCGAGACCTTTGAGCATGGCTTCATTCTTGACGTCGCGGCACAAAACGACGCCGTTATCGATCAGCTTCCTTTTCTCCGGCAGGCTTAAATTGCTGATCGACGTTACCGGATGCAATCCCGAATCGACGATGAGCTCGTGAAGATTATCCTCCTCTGGATAGTTCCACCCGACGATCTTCAGCCCCGCACAAGCGGCATAACTTATCGCCTTTTCGGTAAATTTCGTGTTGGTAATCAGCCAACCCTCGTCCAATTTTCGTTTTTTGCCGTAAAAATGTTCGAAACCGGAGAGATCCTCAAAACGCGCTTTGACGTATAGCGCTACCTTGAGATCGGATTTGAGACCGAGCTCGTTGTGGAACTTCGCTTCCGCCATAATGAGTTTGTTTTCATTCCACGCCACGAGATCGACCTCGTGTTCGGCGCAATGTCCCCTGATGAATTGATTGGTCTCAACATGAAATCCTCGAGCTCGAAAAATTTCAGCAACGAACTGCTCGAACGGAAACCCCGATGGCCCAAGTTCGGCCAGTGCCCGCTTAAGCGAGTACCTGGCGCTGGCCGGTTTTTCCATCCGGTCCAATAGAAAAAACGCATGGTCGCGGATCATCGATGTGGACATCCCGTCATCGAGCTCTTTTGATACATGCTCGGCGATATGCTTGGCCGTTCCCTTGGAGGCGCCTGAAGTTATTAGTGAGACAGCTAATTTGTTGGGGTCGAAAAGTTCTTTTGTTCCGTCCGCCTTGGTTATATAGATATCTCTCCGCATCAAATGATTATAGCCTTTGAGTTGAAGCTCAACAAATAAATGAAGCGGATATATCAATGCCGTATTTAACTACACCACGGTTAGCCATGTAAGAAAATAGACAGTCTTGGCGTCATTAAGTTATATAGATGAGCTGTTCAGTCAATTAGATAAAAGTTTTGACGTTTGCGCATTTATTGTGTGAATAATTCTGATAGATGAAGTACAATAGAAACGTCACGGGTTTCCCCGAGTTTAGTTTTTATATGGAGTTCACCTTGTAACGCTTCATGAATCTTATTGGCGCAAAACAAGTAATAGACAGTACCATTCTTCTCGACTATGTTCGTGAAGGTATTTTGGTGACTGATACCCAAACCCGCGTCCAATATGCCAATTCGGCAGCCAAAAAAATCCTCGGCCTGCCCGATACAGACCTTACCCAGATCAAATTGTTTGACCTAGTTCACCCTGAGGACAAAGCTAGGGTAAAAGAATATTACCAACAGCTCAAGAACGCCTCAAACCTGATCACTCTGCGCCGCATGCGACGAAAAGACAGCGGCAAATACATAATCGTGGAGCGGAACGCCACCATTCTAGAAGACGGCAGTACCATTTCAATCTTGCGGGATGTAACCGATCGCCTACAATTCGAACAGCGAAAAGACACTTTTATCTCGATAGCGAGCCATGAACTGCGCAATCCCGTCAGCAACATTAGCCTTTACCTTGAGATGGCCCAGGTCGCGATCCAATCCAAAGACCTAAAAAAAACCGCCTTGATGCTCCAGAAAATCTCTACGCAGATCGAGCGCGTCAATAACCTCATCGGAGACATGCTCGATATCTCAAAAATCCAGAGTGGCAAGCTCCAATTCAGAATGGCCGACTTCAATTTGGATGAAATTATCCGAGACGCGGCCCAAGAAGTTATCGGCTCTGCCAAGCGCAAATTTCATATCGACGTCAGGGGAAAGATCGACCATCCAGTTTATGGCGATAAAGACCGCATCCATCAGGTCGTAACCAACCTCCTTTCGAACGCCATCAAATACTCCCCCAACGCAGAGGTCATTATCATCAGTTTAAGCAAAAACGGCCACATCTCGGTCGGCATTACCGATTTCGGAATCGGCATCAAGCCCGAAGAGCAGGCTCATATATTCGACAGGTTCTATCAAGTGCCGGGATCCAATAAATATTCTTCCGGAATGGGCATCGGTTTGTTCCTCTCGCGAGAAATAATACGAAAACATGGCGGCGAGTTGACCGTCAAAAGCCAGCCTGGCGAAGGATCGACCTTCACCTTCACGCTGCCGGTCGGGAAATAATCTCACCGTTGTCTTGCGAAGCCCCGTCAATACGGTATATTTGCCGTAGGGTTTTGGTGTTCTCTAAACCTGCAATATTGCGATGAGCAAAAATTTGATAACTATTGGAAGTGCAGAGACCGGGCCTTGGATTCCTCTTAAAAACCTTGAAATAGAGGGTAAAGGCTTCCGAGTCAGGTTACGGACGGCACGGACTTCCGATCTTGACTTGATAGCGCACTGGTGGCAAGAGCCCCATGCAGAGGTCAACTACAATCGCGACAAAACATTGGCCGATGAGAAGCGGGTGCGCGCTCTGAAAGGCTCCATACCGTCGAAATATGCTTTTAGACCGGCCCTAAACAAGCTGGTAGAGGAAATCCCTTTCATGATCGAAAGCACGGTTCACGCCGAGCACAAGCGGCCTATTGGCATAATCGTACTAAGTGAGATCGACTGGCAAGCCAGGGAGGCCGAGACACGGACTTTCATCGAAGTGTGTCACAAGTATGTGCTTAATGGACCGGAAGCCAAAATGCTTCTCCTCAAGTTCGTCTTTGAG
>CAZYRJ010000055.1:7250-7702 GCA_964649625.1 uncultured Candidatus Saccharibacteria bacterium | reverse complement strand
TTATGGAACCCGGCTATTAAATTGAACCGAAGCCCGGGGGAATTGGGAGCGCGCAGAAGAAAAATTGTAAGGGAAAATTTCTGCGAGGTTGCCGCCGGAGCGTCAGCGGAGGCGAGCTGCGGGGCGGGAGTGTAACGATTTCGTTCAGAGCCACCACGCGCTCCGCGCGTGCGATACATTACCGATTTTGAAAATAGGTTCGGATTTGGTAAAATAAACGCACAGGCATAAAACAATATGGAAAAAAATAAAGCCTTGAAAACGTGGTGCTTGATCAATTTGACTACAATGCAAACTTGAATGCACAGCATCACGGCACGGCGTTTTTTTATTACACGAAAACAAGTTCTAACCCCGTCTCGCGTCTCATATTTACGTTGTATAACTCACGAGACGCGATTCATTTTCGATGTTTAAAGAGAGCGGCCCCTCGATTTCATACGATATATCGT
>CAZYRJ010000055.1:0-7240 GCA_964649625.1 uncultured Candidatus Saccharibacteria bacterium | reverse complement strand
ACGCGACTCGGACTGACGTGTGGAAGCCCTAAATTACATCAAACTCAAATGTCCCGCTTATGGCTTCATATATCGTTTTTTTCGGCGTTTTGTGCTTGACTGCCGTCGAAAAATGTGCTAGAGTTAAACAAGGTCAAGTAATGCACCGTTTTTCGGTTCATTGACATGAATACCAAACAAAATTGAACAAATTTCGGCCATAAAACATGGCCGAGGAAAGGAACCAAATGCTAATTCAAATGGCGATCGCCTGCGCGATAGCAGCGCTCCTCATCGGAGCCATGTATGCATTCAGAAACGGTCGTGTCCAAGCCCTTTTGAATCGAGGCAAAGCGATAGACTGGAGAACCGCACTGCCAAGTGAGTTGTTTTCGGTCCTGTTTCTCATCGCCCTCGTTATCAATGTCATCGGCCTAATCCTATGGTTATTCGGCCTAGGCCCGTGGGCACTCATCGTCTTCAACTCGATTTTCGTCGCCTGGTTGTTATCCGGCTACGACAACATCGATCAAGGCGAACAGGCCTCGCTCAAGGTCTTCGGCAAAGCTACGCGAGATCTGGAGCCGGGGCTTATCTTCGCGCCACCGGGTCTCTCGAAGATCAACCGTGAGACCTCGGCCACAATGCGATTCGTCATCGGAGCTCTCATGTCTCGAGAAGGCGAGCCGCTTCCGACCGAAACCGTCGGGGATGAGATAATCTACGCCACTGATCAGCCCATGTTCGTCTCCTTCGTTGGCAAAGACAAGGCGCAGAACAAGCTTCCGAACGAGAATCGATTCGATCATACCGGCGAAATCAAAAGCTGGGTCAAAGCGAGAGATTGGCACCCGCCTAAAGATGACGACGATCCTCTGCAAGACCCTATCAACTGCGCTCCGGTGGTAGCAGTGCTGGTCCGCGTGTCCAGCATGTCGAGGTTCGAACGATCCGGTAAATCGATCGAAAATGCTCTTGGAAACATGGCCCGTGTAGCCGAGGGCGTGCTCAACCAATTCTCGGGCAAAAATACCCTTCGCTTCTGCATGAGCTACACTTCTGAAGTGTTGAACGTCCTGAAACGGCAGATGGAATGGCTTGTCGGCGATCCCGACGCCATCCAGCGCTTCATCCGCGAAGGTCATTCAATGGACGAGCTGAAATATACCGACCAATGGGGCATGGACATCATCGAGGTAGCGATTCCTTACTGGGGACTGAGCTATAACTTCAACCAGTCCCAACAGAAGGCCGCAACCTCGCGCTACGAAAAGCAGGCGGGGATCCAAGCCAAAATGGGTGAAGCAAAAGGCATAGAACTAGTCGGTAACGCCACAGCCGAAGTCGCGAAAAAAATGGCGGCGGAAGGTAATCCTGAGCTGGCATTCAAGCTAAGAGCTATTGAAGAAACCGCTAGTATGATGCCTCACGCAAAAGCCATAGTCATAAGCGGCCCGTCCGGATTCGCCGACTTGATGGCTCAGGGTCTTGTTCTTGGTCAAAATCTTTCCAACCTCGGAGGCAAAACCGACGAGGGGAAAGAAACCACCGAGGGCAAAGATAAGGGCGACAAAAAAGGACAGCAGGGAGCCGGAGGGAAACCCAAAGATAAGAAAGGAAAAACGTGACAACTGCTCTAATGGTAGCACTGCCAATACTCATCCTCCTCTTCGGAATACCGATGTTTAGGAGGTACAAACTTCGGTCGTCGCCCCCGGCGCGATCCTACAAAGGAAAAACAAAAAAAGAAGATACGGCCAAAGATGAGACAAAGAAAACACTGCCACAAGCGTGGTCCAACAAAGGATTCAAAAAAGTTTGGGCCTTTGCCGGAAAGCTCTGGCTTGTCATCATAATTCTGGTCGTTGCTTACATCTGGACCTACCACCCAGACACAGTGGAGCGCCTCAAAGTGTGGGCTCTCGGTTCGGACGGACCGCCGAAAGTTAAGGGCCACCAAGTCTTTGCTACAGCGATCCTCGTAACCGTCATATGGCTGCTTTGGAAGCTCCTCGGCACGAAGAAGACGGCGGAGAGCCATGTCGACTTCGACAGCCATAAACGGGAGTCACCGCTCTCGTTGGCCATCACATTCATCGCGCTTCTGGCGATGCTCGCGTTCATTGCCTTCTTCGTGTGGAACTTCCAGCGGTTTGTGCAAAGCACTTCGCCGGAAGCCCAGGAGTTGGCCATGCTGAAACGTGAGATCGAGCTCGGAGCGGCACCTATGCCTGTTGTGCCCCGACATGAGATACAAACGGGTACTTGGATCGAGGTAATACCTCAGGGTCAAACCAATGTCGTGGAGCACTTTCGCGGCTACGACACCCGAGTGAGAAACCTCACGCCAGCCAGGCTCTTCATCAGGGCCGGAATAAGGCAAGGCTACCGAGTCAGCCCCTATCCCAACGGGCAACTCCGTGAAGTCGGACCGGGCGACAAGCTCGATAATTATGACGCCGGCGAAGTGACCTGGATAATATCGCCGGACCAGGAGGTCCGGCTCCAGATCACTCGTTCATTCAATTGAGTTTGGCTGTTCAAAAGCTCATTAAACCGAAGAGCGCCCCGCACGCGGGACGCTCTTTTTCTTTTGCCAAGCACTTATTTTGTTTATATCCCCAGAAAATTCTTGATTATCGTTATTATGCCTTTAACCGAGACCATAATGACCAGCCCGACAATGCCCCAGATCATGTGCCGAACGCCCTGCGCCCGTTCTTCAGAGTTATCGATGTTCTGAAAATACGAGACTATGCCCCAGATGAACACAACCATCGCGATGGCGAGGAGTAGGAAGAGGAATGGATTGATGATGTTCGTATTAACTGCCTTAATGATGTCGTCAAGAGTCATATCATCAGCTAAAGTAGCTCATAAAACTGAAAGCCCGAAGAAAACTTAGAATGACTGTTCCGGACTCTAGTGATAATTATCATGCGGGTATTATACCAACAAGTAAATATTAGGTCATCTGGGACAACCCGCGGTCCGCCGCCATGAGCTTAACAGCACGGCGTTAAATAACAAAAAACCACCTTACCCGAAGGAGGTGGCTTTTGTTCGATTGACTATGAAGTAGAAGTGCCGCCTCCTTGGAGCACAGCCGGCACGCCAGGAAGGTTGACTCCGCCACCCGGTTCGATACCGACCAAACTGCCAACGAAATAGACCAAGCCCCAAACTGACACCATGACGAATAGGCCGATGATACCGTAGATCATCATGTTGCGAGCGGCGCCGCGCTTCTCCTCATCCGCGCCAGCCGTGATGTACTGGACAACGCCCCAAAGGAACGTGATGAGACCGATAGCGATGACGATGGTCGCGATTACCACGAGCCAGTACGAGACGAGCGACAGCAACTTCGAAATACGGTCATCTCCCGCATTCGGTACACCAGTTTGTGAGGGGCTGTAATTGATGTTCGGATCATCTGAGTTGACCGGAGTCACTGCCCCTCTTGGTGCGGCTGCCAATGCGATAAACGGTGACAGCAGGGCCAAGATAGTTGACGCTTTAAGTATTTTTTTCATTAATAAATTTTTGTTACTAAGTAACTATAAGCTTATAATTACCCTTGTTTTAAGCGACCTTTGCAAAGGTTATGTGAAATATTATAGCACTACGGAAGTAGTCAAACCTGAAGCGTGTGGATAAGAAAGAGATACGCCATAACCAAACTAGCAGGGCCATTATGCCAAAATTGCTACAAGCCTCACGAACCAAGGCCGAATTCTTTCTGCAATATGAAAACTAACGCCCAAACAGAGGTCAGCACAAACATTGCCAGAATGCCGTAAATAATGGTATTCCGACCGGTCCGAAGTTCCTCAGCATCGCCAGCGCCCATGTATTTGGCTATGCCCCAGAACAAATAGAGCATAGACAGGGCCACCAAAACCGGCGGAATAGCGTTCAGATAGGTAAGAAGATAGCAAACAAATGCCTTAAAAGTGGTCTTCGTGTTGTCTTTCGGGTCCCATAGCTCGCACTTCGTCATAGCCTCCCCTTCTATTTTATTGCCGCCCCCAAGATCAATATTTACAATTTGAGGTATTCGGCTACTACCTATTCCTCCCCCCTGGCCGACATTAAAGGTCTGAGCCAAAACGGCGACCAAACCCCAAAGCGAAACCATCGCAAAAAGGCCGAGGATACCATAGACGATCATACCGCGAGCCTCGATCCGCTTTTCCTCATCAGCTCCGGAAGCGATGTATTTGGTAACGCCCCAAAGGAAATATAAGAGGGCCAGTCCGATAAGGCCCACTACAATCATCGCTATCCAAAGATTGATATTTCGGATGTTTTCGAAGAACCAGCCGGAAGTTCCGACGCCGGTCAGCTCTTCACCAGGAAGAAGCGGCGAATCCCCACCTCCTCGGCCAGGCTCTATGCCGACAATGCTTCCGACCAAATTAACAAGACCCCAAACCGAGGTCATTACGAAAAGGCCGATGACGCCATAGAGCATCGTGTTTCTGGCATCTCTTCTCCCCTCCTCACTGTCACCCGCCGTAATGTACCTAACGACTCCCCAGAGGAAAAAAACCAGAGCTAAGGCCATAACGATATAGACAAGGACCAGAATCCAGTAGGAAAACAGCATGAGGATCGCGGTTATAGTGCTAGCTTCTTGGGCGATGGCGAGGCTTGGTAGCAATAAAACGCCTAGGCAAAGACCTTGGAACAGATTTTTTAATATCTTTTTTTTATCTACTTTTAGGGACATGGTATTTCTATCCTCAAGTTGCCATTTAGGAGACTATTAACCGTGTTCGCGATACCGACCGAAAATGCCCAGGCGCCGAGGACCAGGGCCGCTCCGATGACCGTGTAGGTTATCGATCTCTTAGCCTTTCCGAGCTCTTCGGCATTACCGCGCGCCGAGACGAAGAGGAATCCCGAATAAAAAATTCCGACGACCACGAACACACCGCCGATCTCAGCCGCTATCTTTAGGACCTCTTTGAAAAAACATTGAATGTTTTCAAAGCGCGTCGGATTGCACAACTCCTCGTTCGGGACACAGTTGGTTGCGACGGCAAATTGCGGCGATATGACAGCCGCGAGAACAATGACAAGAGCGATCATCGGCAGAAACTTTTTTAAATTGGTCATAGGCGTGGTTGGCCGTTATCGGCCGGAAATCAAATTTGATAATTGAGAACTGAACTGACTGACAGATTGGTTTGTGGTCATCCAGCCGGAAGTGATGCGCTCCACCATTTCACGGAAAAGCGGGGTGGTTTGCCGCGGGTCAGGGTCCAAGAGTCCGCGCGACCAAAGAGCGGAATCATAAAATACCCGATCGTATGGCCGGTTGCCTCGTTTCCCTAATAGGTCGCGCCGGACCGGCGGTAAGCCGGTCGCTTTCGACCATATGTCCGCTCCTTCCGAACCGCCAAACAGCAAGGCCAAATTCATTGTAGCAGAGGGATTCGAGCTTGCGCGCAATACAGCCACGCCGTAGACCTCGCCATAAATGACGTTTTTTTTGGAATCGCGGCCCGTCGGAAAATAGGCAACCTCAAAATCCAAATTTGGATTGCGGGCTTTTATATTGTTAACTTCGCTTGCAAAATCGAAGTAAACAGCGACATCACCTTGAGCGAACGCTATCTGAGAGTTGGGCCAGGAGCGGCTCCAGGAATACATTTCCTTGCTCGGGTTCGAGAACTCGGTAAAGAAATCCATAACGTCGGTGAATGCCTTCGTATCAAGGCTATTCATGAGATCACCGTTCGGAGCGCGTCTCGAAATAAAGCTCGTGCCAGATTCGAGGACCAAGGCGGAAATAACGGCCTTTGCATTATTGATATTACTGAACTCGCCGAGCGCCACTGCGCTCTGAATAAGCTTCCCTTCTCCGTCCTTTTTGTTAAGCAGTTCCGTGAGGCGCGGAAATTCATCCCAATATCGGGGGGGTGTGGCCAGTCCGGCATTGGCAAATATGTCGCGGTTCCAATACATCACTATCGGATTGATGCCGAAAGGCACGGCCAGTGTGCCCCAAGGCGAAAGAAGGCTCTCCGCCGCGGTTACGTACGTCTGTCGGACGGCGTCCTCCGATAAGGTCGAGAAAGGAATAGCATAGAGCTTATCCTGAAGCCTGATAATACCGTCCTCGGAAACGATGACGGCATCCGGACCGCGATAAGAAGCGAGAGCCTCGATAAGGGTCTCGTCAAAATTCGCCTCGGAAATCTGCTTGTAACTTACTTTTAGGTTCTGCTCCTTGGCTTTAGCCCCATCGATCATAGCGGTTACATAAGCACTGGGTATCGTTCCCCACAGAGTAACGTTGACCGGCTGAGATTCGGAGCGTTCTTTTCCTTTGGTGAAATAGAGAGTGATCATCCCAACAATAATGAAAAAACCGAAAGCGGCGATGAGAATGATTTGGAAGGGCGAAGATTTCATTGAAAATTGACCTAATTTCTAATTAACCTTATTGACCACTGCTGACATTATATATCTTTGAATTGTAATTTTGAACTTTGATTTTTTCACTTTACATTTTTCTAAAAACCATGCCCCAATGGTGCCCTCCAGCGCGAACGTCGCGCTCGAAAGCAAAACCCGCCGCCTCGAATAAAGCCCTGGCTTTGGCGGCAGGAACGACATGCTCGATAGCCGGACCCACGCCGGCAAAAGAATCCTGCCAATCGATGACCAGAACTTTTCCTTTGGGCTTCAATACTCTGTAAACTTCCGCCAAGAAATCACTCTTATGCTCTACCTGAAAAAGGATGTTGGCGATAATGGCCGCGTCGGCGGAGGCATCACGGAGCTTTGTGCCGCCAGGCTTTTCGACGTCCGCCCAGATTATTTCCAAATTGTGCGCGCTTCGCGAAACAGCTTCCCTCTTTAGCTTTTCGAGAAGAGGTTTCTGAACATCAATGGCATAGACCTTGCCCTTGTCGCCGACCGCCTTGGCGGCCGCAAACGCATAATAGCCGGAGCCCGTGCCAAAATCGGCCACGGTCATGCCGGATTGCAGATCGAATTGCTCCACGTTATGGGAGGGATCGGAGAAGGTCATAAAATTGACCTAATTTCTAATTAACCTAATTGACCTAAAAAATTCCCCATGACCATATCCCAAACCCCAAAAGTCCTTTGGTAATTCGCCTGATTGGTGCTTAGACATTTTTTAGGTAATTAGAAATTAGGTCAATTAGGAATTTGCCCTTTTATTATACCCCATCAGAGACCGGTTAGCGACGCAATTGCATCACCGTCTCGGAGCTTCATT
>CAZYRJ010000054.1:0-8036 GCA_964649625.1 uncultured Candidatus Saccharibacteria bacterium | reverse complement strand
AATGCCGTTGAGATGAGCAATATGCCGATGATGAAGAACGTGATTATCCTTCCCGAGAGTTCCATGTGCCAAACTTCAACGAGTAATAGCCGGCCAACAACGAAACCGAGCAGAATGCCGCCGTACGTCAAAAGCAACTTCCGTCCGCTGGTTCGCCCCAGGATATAGGTCGCGAGTCCAATCGCCGTGTAGACGAAGAGGGAGACCATCGTCGCCATGTCATCGCTTTTGATCGCCGCATGAAGCGAAAGCCAGAGCAGGATATAGGCATAGATCGAACCGACGACGATCCAAACCGTGCTCATGTCCAATGAGCCCTCCGCCGGTGCCCGAAGTTTCCGAGCCTGCATGAAGTAAAGACCTAAAATAAACATAACGATAGAGAGCGTGAAGAGAACGAAGAAATCCTCGTGAAAAACGCTCATTCTCCAGGAAGACGCGAAAATGCTCTCCAGGCCGAGCAACATTGGCCCGATAAGAAGCAGACTGCTCTTCTCGGCAGCTTCCGTATTTCGCGTAATGACATGGATAATCAATGCGATGATGGCGCTTTCTATCGTGTAGGCAATAACGAGCGCGGCGCCGTCGAGCTCGGCCGCGGTCGCCGAAGCAAGCATCGCAACGCCTATACCTGCGTATACGTAGAAAGGTTCGAGCCGCTTGGTGAGTCGAAGCGTAACGAAAGCGCCGGCAGAAAAAGCCACCATCCAGAAAACGATTATTAGGCTCCGCCATTCGGGCAGGGCGGCGTTCATTATCCAGACCAAAAGCAGGAGCCCGTTGCCGCAGGCCGTAACTAGATCGGCCGTAACATCATCCTTATTTTTCAAGATACCCAGCGTGTTCGCAAGATAGAATATCGCGGCAAAGCCGTAGACGAACAACAAAACGACGTCTTCGCTTCGGCCGCCAAGATGCGGCATGCTGTAAAGAGCGACGATAATGAGAGCCGTAGTAGTCAAAGCGCGTTGTCCGTTCATAGCGACAACCCAGAGAGTGCCAAGGACAATTACCATGAGATAGAAGAAAAGCTGAACTTCATCGCCGTAAACACCCGTGAACATCGGCGCGATGGCCGCGAGAAGTAAACTGAAAATAGATAAGGCGCGGCTATGGAACTTGACCGAAGCCAACGCCACGAACGCCACCGAAACGAACATGAGGGTGAGGGATGTGTAGGCATCGAAGAACTTGTACATCCATTGCCCCGCCGTAACGGTCATCAAAATTACCGTCGAGCCGAGGACAAGGAAAATTCCGCCCTGATGGACATATTTCGCGATGCGCCACCAACCGAAGATCATTATCAACGCGCCGCATATTATGCCGAAAGCGATCCGACCCATTGGTCCGATCCAGTTATGGAGGAACGCGTAGGTAACAAGCCAGCCGAACCCTATCAAAAGGAGGAGCACTCCGAGCTTCAAAAGCCAGTCTTCCCTAAGCCAGGCCCCAAACCGTTCTCCGACGGACGAACCAGAGACTGCCTGCGGGTTATAAACCGGCGCGGCCGCTCGGGCCATGCCATTTTGCACGATGGGCACCACTCCCTGCGCCGGAGCTCCAGCTTGGATAGGCATGCCCGCATGGACGGGCAACGGTGCGCTTCCAGCATCGCTTCTCTTCTCGAGCCGGATCAAACGACTTCGTAAATCTAGATATAAAACAAGAAAGACTACGCCTGCAATAATAGTTATTAATGCCATGCCAAAATCATACCACAATCATCAGTACGCGCAGCCAACGAGTTGAAAGCCCACCTGACCCCGTTTGGGTATTTATGATCGTCAACTCCCGAGCATCTGAGCTCGACGATGTTGCCGAGCTGTTCACGGCTAGTTTTGCGCTATAGCTTTAGTTGAACGTCCATAACAAAAAGCCCTTAAGTTGCTAGCTACCGAAAAAACTTTTATCTCTGGCCCCAACACGAGTCCCGCTACCAATCATGGATTGTAATAACAACCAGCTGGAGATTCGCCCCAGCGAGCGGGATTAGCTTCAATACTACTGCCATTGATAGTACTGTTCCACCAATTTGTACTGCTTTCGGATAACCCGCCCGAACCGACGCACAACTGTTCGCTCCCGCCGGTGTTTAGAAAAGTAGTAATCGAATATTTCTGATCATTATCAACCGCATTACAACTCCAAAACTTTGCCATCGCAAACCCGCCTGGATCGGCATACAACATAAGTTGTTCGCATAATTTTCTAAAATCCTCGGCGTAGCCTCCCTGAAATGGCGCATCGCTGCATGTGTAAGTGTAAGGAATCCATTCACAAATCTGCAAATTGAAATAATTGCCGGTCTCCGCATAATCCAACAGCAATAACTTTTCCATTTGTCGAGCTGTTGATCTGACCACCGCATCTTTAGCTTTCAATTTTGCGTGGGAGACAGAAACAAAAACAACCGAGGACAGGATGCCCACAACGGCGATAACGATCAGAAGCTCCACTAAAGTGAAACCTGCTTTATCAGAACTCCGGTAGGTTGTCCGTACAGTCAAAACATCACACGACCTATCCAGTCGTAAATCACAACGTAGAGTCCGCACACGGCCGCTGAAAGCGGCTGCGATAGTCTTAAAAAAATGTCTTTGCATTTCGGTGTCCTTGCACTTCGATTATCGAATGGTCACGGGCTTCCAGTTTTACCTCGCCGCCAATGGGGAAAGTGATCTTCGGGTCGGTATGGCCGAAATCAACGTCGGCGATGACCGGAAGATGGTTCAACTCTCTTTTCGTCTTGATGATCTTCGTCAATTTTTCCAAGGTCATCTCGCTCGCCTTTTCGAATCGCCCTATGACCAAACCTCCGACCGTCCCGAACTGCGGCATACTGATGAGCGATTGAAGATTTCGGTCGAACGCCGGCGGGGACAGTGGCCTGGGCATGGCGTCGTGTTCGAGAAAAAGCACGGCCGAACGACTTTCCGGAAAATATTCCGTACCCTGAAGCAAATTCAAAGTGCATAGATTGCCTCCGAATATCCGGCCTTCCGCCATCCCCCGGTTGATAACCTTCCAACCGTCGTTTTTTATCAAGTTGCGACTGTCCTGATCGAGATACCACTTATCGTCGCTCCACTCCGAGCTAGGCGAAACACCGAACGGCCCGTCGGCCATCAAACATTTTTTGAAATATCCGAGCGTGAAATCAAAATGGAGCTTTTGGCCAAACGTCGAATAGTGAGGACCGTAATAAGTGACGAGGCCAGTCTTCCGATATATGGAGTTCAACAACGTCGTTATATCCGAAAAACCCAAGAATATCTTGGGATTCCTTTCGATCAATTTCCAATTTATATGGTTGAGGAGCTGATTGCTGTTGTAACCGCCGATAGCGGTGATAACGGCTTTGACGTTCTTGTCCCCGAAAGCTTCGTGCAGGTCCTCGGCGCGATACTCAATGCTCGACGAATCGAATTCGTCGCGTTCATAAGCGTGCCGTCCAAATGTAACTTTTAGCCCGAGATCGGCGAACCTGGCGTTCGCAACATTGCGAACATCTTCAGAAATGAGCCCGAGCGAGTTTGACGGCGCGATGACTCGGACCTCGTCGCCAGCTTTTAATTTATCGGGAAAAATCTTTTCCATATATCAATATGGTCGCACGGCAGAAACCGTGGGTCAACAGCTCCTTAAAAACTTTCCTGCACATCGATCATTTGTGAAGCAAAATCCCTGCTGTCTTTAAGAACGCTATAGCGTTCTTAAAGACAGCAGGCCAAAATAAGTCTGGACTCTATTTAATTAACTTCAAAATACTTTTGAGCGGGGCCCAGGCGGTACATATCGATGTGTCGCCTGCCCCGTAATAAAGCCAGAGCACGCCATTTTGAACTACCGTTCCGCAACAAAAGACTACCTGAGGCATGACGTTCTCATTGCGGGCTTTTTTGTAAAAGGCTTTGAGTTCTTCGTCGCTTAAGGATGCCAGCTTATCAACTCCCCCCGAAATTACATCGATGAGAGAATCGCCCAACTCATAATCCATTTGCGGGCCAAAGATCGGCTCTTCGGAACGGTAGATTATCCGGCTCGGGTCATTTGTATCGGTCAGCACGAAACCGAGTTGATATCGAAAGGCCTCGTCGATGCCATGATAAAGAATGAGCCAGCCTTTTTCGGTTAAAATGGGCGGCGGGCCGACCTCGACGAAAATGTTGTCGAAATAGGTGGCTTGCTCTCCGCTTTCTTGTGGTGAGTCTGTCGAACCAGTCGAATGGGTGCCGGCGCGAGGCATGATAAATGGTTTTGGTTCGACATCGAACGTTATGCCATCTTTGGAATCGGCCATCCAGATGCCGTATTCGCCAAAGACGATCTTATAAGACCCGCTGAAGGTCTGCGGAAAAAAAGCGCCCGATTTCGACCAGCAATTTCCTCTCTTGGTTTCTTTCATTTCGACCGGTTTGCCGTCCTTCCATTTGAATATCTTTCCGCCCATATCGAAAAAATGAAAATTAGGCAAGGCCTCGCCATGTTTCTCCCACTGGCCGTTCAAATCCTTGGCCATCGCCGTATGAAGTTTGACCTCCGCCCCATCATAAGCGGAGAAGGCCATATGATACGTGTCGCCTATTTTGGTGATGCGCGGGTCTTCAAGGCCGCGCTTTTCCTTCGGATTCTGACGCAGGAGTACGAGTTTTTCGCTCCACTCGAAATGTTCGCCATCCGCCGACACCGCGTGGGCAATCCTCGAGTGCCAATCCTTGGCTTTTTTCATGACCCTGGGGTATAAATGGACTTTGCCGTCGGGTGCCAGCGCGGCGCCGGGATTGTACACCTTCCACCACTTCTTTCCGGGTCGTACTATCGGATTAAATTGAGAACGTGTGAAAATATCAGCCATGTTAGATCTAATGTTCAGCCTTTTACAAATGTAAGTCAACCGCGCAAGCTCTGCTTCGTGACGATAAAAAATTCCGGCGTTATATTTTTATGCTGCAAATAATAGAAGCAAGGGGTTCGAGCTACGATTGCGGCCTTGCCTTCGGCAAGGCCGTAGCCCGAAACATCCGCTATAGGCTCAAAACTCATTTCAACAATGAGCGCTTCAACCGGCACCTAAAGGAGCTCCATGAGATCTATTTATGCGCCGAAAAGTACTGCCCGAAATTGACTTCCGAACTCCACGGCATGGCCGAGGGAGCCAAAATTGATTTCTGGCACATGCTTTTTTTGAATTCTCCCGAGATCACCCACGTCGAGAGCGGCTGTACTTCCATCGCGGAAAAGCACGGAAAAACCGTCAGGCTTTTCCACAACGAAGACGGGATCCCCAAAGAACGAACTGAGGACTGTTTCCTTGTCCATTACAAGCGGACCGACGGGCCGAGCTTCTTCGCATTCACCTCGGCCGGCGAATTGCCGGGAGGCTCGTTCAGTTGGAACGAACATCGACTTTTTTTCTCGGTCAATTTTTTGAAACCCTTCAAAATACGTCTAAAAAAACGCGTCCCGCGCACTTTCATCGCCCGAAACCTCGTTGAGGCACGCACCATAGACGAGGCCGTCGAACTTTTAAAAAACGGTCACGACGCGAGCGGCTACCACTATTATCTCGGCCAAAAAGACCGCATCGTTTCCGTCGAAAACTTTAGGAGCGAAGTTTCCGTAAAGAACGTGAAAGGCGTTGACCTCCACACAAATCATTACACCCATCCCGCATTTGCCGAAAAGGCCCATATCGGAAAGCACTCACGGATCAGAACCGAGCAAGCCTCGAATATGTTAAAGGCCGGCGCGGAACCCCTCACGATACTGGCTAACCGCGAGTATGCTCCATTTTCGATCTGCACGAAAAGGAACGAGAATCGCCACACCATTTCGACGGTGGAATTCTCGCCTAAGGAGAAAAAAGTTACTCTATTTGAACCGCAAACCCTGCGAAAGGAAAAGGAATTCGAGTTATAAAAACCGCCCCGACATTCTGCCGGGGGCGGTTTTTCCCAAACAATTTTATTGGCAGGCCATGGCCGCCCTTGTCGCCGGGCCGACATTTCCGGCCGAGGTCGAGGTGGTTTGAATACCATGCTCGGACTGCCAGGATTTAACGAGGGCATGAGTGGCCGGACCGAAATAGCCATTGACCGTGCCGCCCAAAAATCTCTGGAGCTTCGAAACTTCACCCTGGGTTCCGCCGTCGCCTGAGCCGCGATATAGATTATATTTGAGCGTTACGCAAGCCGGCGCTGAGGTCGAAGGAATAGGGCTCGGAGCACCGCCTGAAGGCATCCCGCCGCGCAAAGACACGCTAACGTTGTCTATCGTCGCTTGCTCAGCGCCGAATGAGGTCAGCAAATTCAAAATCGCGGTTATCTGAGCTTCAGTCAACGTTGCCGCCGAGACAGGCACGGATACACCAAAAAGCATGACGACCGCCACCAGCTTAGTGAGTGTTTTGGTTCGCATAGGAAATTAATTGAATGTAAAAGCGAGAAACTGCCCAGCTTATCTCCTTCTCTTCGGAGCGACGCCGAACATCAGGTTAAGAACGAAATGGATGATGGCAAACAAAATAAGAATAAGACCGAGATAAAAAATACTGCCCGTCCGGGCCGAAACATTGAACAGGATGGCCCCGAAAATGAGCATAATGGCATCCAAGAAAACGATCTGTGAATTAAAAGCGAACAATTTTTTAAAATTCATTGTACTGTGCAAATTATAATAAAAGCTGACCGCGAGTCTTTATATAATACCAGAGTCATTGACTGTCTGCGTCAACGAGGTGGACAACCGAGCGAAGCCGAGCCGTGGCCGTATGGCTACAACCGGCGAAGCCGAGCAGTGGTGGTCATTCGACCATTGCTCAATATGGTTATCGTATGACCACAGCTCCTTCATTCTCTTTGAAATTCGTTAGTTCAACAAACGGCGCACCTTATGAACCTTCCCTATTGGTTGTGGTTATTGCCGACATTCAAAAATCTCTCTTGAGAAATAACGCTTTACAAGCGAAATTATCTAATCCCGGAATCACAGCCTACGAGTATGTCGGCGCCACCATTCGCTCCGAGATCGATCGGCTCGTTCGAAACGCAATACGGCAGAATGTTGGCGGCCGCGGCCGAACGTATCGCGGTATTTGCCTGGCGGAACCTCAAGGCGGAACCGGCCATTCGAATCTGAGCTGAATTTTTTAATCTCCCGAGCCCCGTCCGCGGTTGTTAAAACCAGATTTGTGGCGTATGGCTTGTCGGCGCATTCCGGATCCGGCGGGTCACGCATAACGGGACAAGCCGGGCCGAGCATGACCGTACCGAATATCGTACCGTTAAACTCGCCGATAGTACCGCCTCCACCGCTTGCCGAACCGACCTCTTCTATCGTTTTCACATCTATGGCTCCAGCAACATCGTACGAATTTCCCTCCGGCGGCAATAATGTGCCGAAAACTTTCACGCGCAAACCAGTCTGTGAAAATTTATACTCCGGGTCTATCGCGAAAAGATTTTTTAGAGCGTAGTACTTGGCGTCATTTCCTTTGAGGCCCATGGCGCATTCCATCGTTTGAAGTCCGGTTCCCTTCTTGGGCAAACAAGCGATCTCGCCCATGACGTTTATCGAACCGGGCTCAGACGGAACGGTGCCACTTCCGCCACCTGTTGAAGGCATAGGGCCGCCACCAGAAGTTCCGGTTGGTTGGGGCGGCACTGAAGTTTGTTTAACAAATGTTATCCCATCCGGTGCAACGCACTGTCTCGGAACGGAATCGCCTAGGGGATATCCGGCGACGGCGCACTCATCGAAATTCGTTATGGACCGAGATAAATCCGGCACTCCGACATTCTCGGCCCAATAAAAGATAGCGCCCATCGCGGCAACAAAGCCACAAGAGCAATAACTAAGTAAGTTCTTTTCATGTCTACGTTATACGAAATATTTGATGCGTCGTAACTACATCCAATGCACGTCGTTTTCCCGGACGTCATTGGCGCGGTGGATTGCTATGTTTGCCATGTTTGCAATGGGCACCATTGCTCAGTCGAGAATATATTCCCAGCCGGGTTTCCAAGATTTGGTTT
>CAZYRJ010000053.1:0-8277 GCA_964649625.1 uncultured Candidatus Saccharibacteria bacterium | reverse complement strand
AGCTCTATGGGCGCCGTAAACATTGGCGGCTTCGTAGATTTGATATTGAGCTTCAATCGACTGGACCAAAGCCTTCACTGATTACTATATGACGGTCAGTTTCAACACGACCGCACTCGGCCGAAAACACCTGATAGCCGCTATTCACCCCTATGACCTATCCGCGCGACCACAGCGAGTCGAAAAAACCATCGCTCCCGAATACCACGCCATAATCAAGGCCTTCGAAAAACTGACAGGCATCGGTGCCGTTCTCAATACTTCCCTCAACATTCACGGCAAACCGATCGTCCGAAAACCGATCGAAATAGCCGACGAGATACTATCCAACGCAGACGTTGAACTCGACAACATCTATGTCGAAGGCATTTTGCTCTCCAGACTAAAAAAATCGAAAGCTTAATAATTTAGGCATAAAGTGCTAGGTTAGAGCCATGGAATTTAAGGATTTTGCCATTGGCGTCGACGTAGAGGAGATATCGCGTTTTTCGGCTGTTAAAAAAAAGACCCACCGTCTTTTCTTGGAAAAGATATTCAGTCCTGAAGAACTGCGATACTGCTTCGCCAAAAGCCGTCCGGCCATGCATTTATGTGCCAGGTTCTCGGCCAAAGAATCGGTGATTAAAGCTGTTTCGAGCCTCTCAAATAATGCCGTAAATCATGATAAAATCGCTGTACAAAATGACATAAATGGCGTTCCGACTGTTATATTGAAGGGTAAGGAATTTAAGAACTTTATCGTAAAATTGTCCATTTCCCATACAAAAGACCTGGTTTTCACAACAGCCGTCGTCGTCAATAATAACTATGCAAGTCAAAAAACAGCAAAAAAATAATAAACTCGCGACAACCGGAGACTTTTTGCATTTTTACAGAAAGGAAGTCGACACGATACATGACCCGAAGAAGACGGAGGTCCGCATTACCCTGCTCTCGAGTTTCACTTCAAACGGCCTGAAAGAAGTGCTTTCGGTAAAATGCCACGAACTCGGTCTACGGCCCGCTATCTATACCGGCGATTACAATCAGTACTCCAGAGAAATACTTGATAACAGGAGCGGCCTCTATCAATTCGATCCTAAAATGATCGTTTTGTTCATCGACCTCCGAACGATCGCAGGAGACCGATTCTTTATGCCTTATTCGGTTTCCGAGTCGGCGAGGCGGAACTGGGTAAGTGAAAAACTCGGCGAGATCACTGCCCTCGTCGCGAAGATCAAAGAGCATAGCGGGGCCAAGGTCCTCGTGCATAATTTCGAAGTGCCCTATCGAAGCCCTCTCAATATTCTTGAAAATAAGGAAATATTCGGATTTCAGGAAGCGGTCGAGTCGCTTAACTCGAAACTGAGAGAACAATATAAAACCGACGGACAAGTGTTCATTTTCGACTATAATTCTTTCACTTCGGCCATCGGTAAAACCAGGCTCATCGACCATAAAATGTACTATCTGGCCGACATTAAATTCAACCTCGAATTCCTGCCGGCGCTTTGCGACGAATATATGGGTTACGTCATACCCCTCTGCTCTCTCACAAAAAAATGCTTGGTCCTCGATCTCGACAACATTCTATGGGGCGGCATTGTCGGAGAAGACGGCCTGGAGGGCATCAAGCTGGGACCGACGACGGAAGGCCGGCCATTTTATGAACTACAGAAATATATCCTGGCTCTGCACAATCGGGGAGTCATTTTGGCAATCAACAGTAAAAACAATAAGGCGGATGCCATAGAGGTACTACAGAAACATCCCTATTCGATACTTAAAGAAGAGCATTTCGCCTCTATCCAGATAAATTGGGACGACAAAATAGCCAATATGAAAAAGGTCGCCGACGAGATCAACATCGGTCTGGACAGTCTGGTTTTCTTCGACGATGACCCGACCAATCGCGAAATCATCAAGTCGGCCCTCCCCCAAGTAACCGTCGTCGAGACTCCAGAAGACCCTGCCCTCTATCTCGAAACGATTATGTCGATCAAACTGTTCAATCAGTTTTCCATTACCGAGGAAGACAAAAAGAAGGGCAAAATGTTCGCGGAAGAAAGAAAAAGAACGGAATTGAAGAACTCTACATCGGATATCGGTAAATATTTGACGGAGCTCGGCATCAAGGTCACATTCGCCCCTGCCAACCAATTCAATCTTCCGCGCATTGCTCAGCTTGTCCAAAAAACCAACCAGTTCAACACCACGACCATCCGCTACACCGAAGAGCAACTCGGAAAAATGTCGAAAGATAAAAACTTTTGGACTCTATGTCTGCAAGTGGAAGACCGCTTCGGAGATAGCGGCATAACTGGCGTAGCCATTGTCGATAAAAAAGACCCGCAGCATTGGAGGCTGGATTCCCTTCTCTTGAGCTGTAGGATCCTCGGAAAAGAGATCGAGAATGCTTTTCTGGCATATATTCTTTCTGCCGCAAAGAAAGCCGGGGTGGAGCGTCTGTCCGGTGATTTCATCGCTACCAAAAAGAACGCCGTCACTGGGGAGTTTTTCAAACAAACGGGCTTCGAACGCCTTGGCAACAAGAACGGCGTGGAAAAATGGACTCGTAAAATCTCGCAAAAATTTACCTCGCCCGCTTTTATCAAAGTAAGCACAAAAAAATGACACCCTTAAAGAAAATCGTTTCGAAAGTGCTCGGAATAGAAGAAAATATGGTTAGACCCGAACTCAGCCGCGAGAACACCTCGGAATGGGACTCATTTAATCATTTACTTTTGATAAGCGAGGTCGAAAAAGCCATGAACATCCGGTTTACCATGGAAGAAGTGGGGGCCATAAAGAACTTCGAACAACTGGAGAAATCAGCCGAGAAACATGCCAAATAACCCCACAAAAGCAAAATCCTTTGTCGAGATCCACATCGGCGACACTGCGGAATTCGACATCGTCATCAGCGAAGATATGCATGCTGTGTTTTCCCGTTTGTCGGGCGATGGGAGTCCCATTCACATGGATGCTCAATTCGCAAAATCTACGAAGTTCGGGAAACCGATAGGCTTCGCCTTTTTGCTGGCATCTTTCTTTTCCAAACTTTACGGCGAACATCTTCCGGGAGGCAGTTCGGTCTGTCTGAAACAGGAATTGAGCTTTATCAAACCTTATTATGTCGGGGACATTATTAGGGTTAAGGGTGAAGTCATCTCGAAATCGGAATCAACCAAGCTGATCGAGATCAAAGCCGAAATGTGGAGAAACGACCAAGAAAAAGTACTCTCCGGCCTCGGCACCGTCCAACTTTTATACTAGAATGACCACCCTGTACACATATAACGATGCCGAAATAGGTTCTTCAGATTTTTCGGACGCCCTGCGCCAATTAGATATAAATCGGGGCGACACCCTTTTCGTTCATTCCGACGTGGGAGTCTTCGGAAAACTGGCGGCAATAAGCAAGGAAGACTTGCTGGGAAATATTTTTGAGGTGCTCAAAACAGCGGTAGGTCCCAACGGAAACCTGATCGTGCCGACTTTTACCTATAGTTTTTGCAATAAGGAAACTTATGATATACAGAAGAGCCCTTCGACGGTCGGCGTCTTTACCGAATTCTTTCGCAAGCAGAAGGACGTGACGAGGACCAGTCACCCCATCTTTTCCACCGCACTTTGGGGCAAAGATGCTTTAAAACTTTCCGAGATCGACATGGATTCCTTCGGTTCTAGGTCGATCTTCGCTAAAATTGTCGAAAACGGGGGTAAACTTTTATTCTTCGGGGCGCCCTTCCATTCATGCACATTTCTGCATTACATCGAACAAAAGCACGGTGTTCCGTACAGATATATGAAAACTTTCACCGGCACACTGATCGACGAGGGCAAAAAGCGCGAGCTCGAAAGCACTTATTTCGTCAGAGACCTCGAAAAAGCGGTCGTTCTCGATACAACCCGGCTCGAGGAGCATCTTGAGAAACGAGCCTTGATGAACACAGTGAAAGTCGGCAGTGGTAAAATAAAGTGCATAGACAGCGGGCAACTTCTGGCCGAGGGTTTGGAGCTTCTGGATGATGATATAAACATTTTTTTGAAACGATAATAACCAACATGAACAAAAAAATCTGCTTTTTTCTACAACGAAGGTTTGCCTATTTAGGCCACGCTATGGCCTACAATATCCTCAAAGAGCCCGGGATAAGCGAAGTCTGCGCGTATGCGGCCCTCCGAAGCAGTTTTGAGTTCCTAAAAAAACAAACGGATGTAAAATATTCCGGCTTGATACTGGACGAAGACATTCACGCTGAAGCCCTCAAGCTCGAAAAGATAGATTTCACTTATCTCGACGACCTGGAAAAGAAATACGGACTGCCGAACCTCTGGCCGTATCTTTATTTGGATAGGGTCATGATGAACGGACAGCTTATAAGAGAGTATCCCTACAATGAGCCGACTGCTACGTTCGAGGAAATGCTAAAGTGTCTTGAGCATACCGCAAAGACACTGGAGCTTTTTCTGGATGCACAGAAGCCGGACGCGCTTGTTTTCTCTGTCGTCGGCTCGCTTAGCCCCCTCTTGCTCTACCACATGGGAAAAAAACGGGGCATTAAAACGATATGTATTGACCTTACTAGGATAAAAAATGGAGTGGCTTTTTCCGATGACTACAAAACATTTTCCTGGGTAGATTCGCTTTACACGAAACTTGAACGAGGCGACACACGTTCAAAATTCGATAAAGAAGCCAAGAAATTCATAGCCACATTCAGAAATGAGCCTACTCCCTACTACAAAGAATTGAGGCCCGATTTCAACAACCAAGTCACTAGGAGAGCAAATCTTTTATTTTTGCGACCCAAACAACTCATCTGGGCACTTTGGTGGCACTTGCGGCAACTTTACTTGGACCTAACCCAAAAAAACAGGGATTACACGGACATCCTCGTATGGTGGATCGCTTGGGATAAACTAAAAAGGAAGGCCAGAGGCCTAATAGGCTATGATAATTATTGGGAAGAAGTTCGTCAGGGAGAAGACTATGCCTTCTATCCACTTCATTACGAAACTGAAACTGCCACCCTGCTCTACGCCCCCCTATACACAAACCAAGTTGAGCTGATCAGGCAATCGGCCAGAGCCCTGCCCGTCGGAATGTACCTATATGTAAAAGAACACCCTCGAATGATAGGTTATCGATCCCGACGTTTTTATAAGCATATAAAAAAGATTCCAAATGTCCGTTTGGTCAAACCGACTTATTACGGCCCGACATTGGTAAAGAACGCAAAGATAGTCATTACGATCACAAGCACTTCGGGCTGGGAAGGAGTGATGTTCGGCAAGCCTGTCATTACTTTCGGAGATATCTATTACAACAAACTACCTAACGTGGCGAGATGTAGAAGTTTCGAAGATCTGGCCGAACTGATCAAAGACAAACTGGATTATTCCGGGCACAACGAAAAATCGCTTGAAAATTATGTTGCCGCCCTCATGGAAGACTCGGTGGATGTCGATTATATCGACTTATGGGCGTACCCAGACGAAAAAAAACTCATGGATCATCCTGGAATGGTGGAACTTGCAACGGCTTTGGCGAAAAAGATCAGGTCCTAGCTTTTGACGCACGCGGTTCTTAAAATAAATAAAAAGATCAACGATTAGTGATACTATTTACTTTATCCTCCATCTCCTTAAATAGGCCGAATATCCTTTTCTCCATATTCATATCATCTTCTGCCAATCTCCTGAAGCAATTTCCAGACAATTCTACCCGTAGCTCGTGATCTTTTTCGAGTCGCTCTATTTGTCTTGCCAGCTCATCTACATCGCGATACTTGAAGTAGAGCGCGCTTTTGCCAGCGTTCCATTGCAACCCCCCGCCAGCAGGTAAAATCGATGGCAAACCAAAGGCCAATGCGTAAAGAAGTGAAATTGACGTGCCCGCCGGCCACCAGTCGGCCTGAATAAAAATGTCAGCCGTCCTGTAATATTCATAAAGTTGTTCCTTAGAAACCCAACCTGGCAATGTCACATACTTCGTCAAGTTCAAACGCAAAACCATATCTCGTACGAATTGGGCTTCGGGCCCAGTTCCACCCAAAATCAACCTGAAATGATCTTTATCCTTAAGCTTGGAGAAAGCCAGAAGCAACACATCGAAACCCTTGCCCGGTGACATTCTGCTAGAATATAAAATTGTTATGGGACCAATTCGTTTTAGCCTCTGTCGATAGAAATCAGGCGTAATGCCATTAGCCTCCATGATACTTTTGAAATCTATGGGATCACCGATGACAATACTTTTCTCTTTTCGCGCCCCAAAATTCTCGTACATCGACCGAAGGTTGGGACTGACATACGACAAAATATCAAGGTATTTTAACAAAAACATGCCTACATATCTTTCTATCAGCCAGCGAATTTTCTTCTTCGCCCTAGGCAAAATCCCGACCTTCGTTTGTGGGAAAAAACTTGATGAGTATTGAGGCCAACAAGTCAAAAATTGGTTAAAAAAAGCGACAATCGGAACTTTGCCACCCAAAAGTTTATAAATGCCTGCCCCGTACATAAATAAATGTGCGTCAACGTGAAAAATATCTGCTTCCAAAGAGTATTTTTTTAGCAGAAAGTAGACTTCTTTTTGCATGCCCAACAAGCCATGAGATCGGACATTCTCTTCAATGACTTTATAGGGCAGAGGCAGGGAGATATCATTACTGGAAGAAAATGCGGTAATTACTGTGACTTCATTGCCGAGTTTAATGAGAGTTCTTATGATATAGTCTATTTCCTCAATTGAACCTCCTGAGGTTCTAAAATTGAGTTTGGAAGTAATGAAATAAATTTTCATATTTTATATCCCAACTTCGCCGCGAATTTCAACATTATTTCTTTTGGTCTCTTCTTAATCGGCTTAGCCGGTACGCCTGTGTAAATAGTCCACGGCTCAGTGTCTCTGGTAACCAATGAACAAGCCCCTACAACCGAACCTTCTCCCAATCGAACACCTGGCATGACAACGACATTGGCGCCTACATTAGCGAAATTTTCGAAAAGGACAGGTCGAATTTTTAAGCTGGTAAATTCAGATGGGATGCCGGGAGCAGTGATAAGGCCGTCGCCTAAAAAACGATCGGACACACAAATGATTTTACTCCCCAATGCAATATTCGTAAAATTGCCCATCCTGAGTAACCCTTTCGCACCGCCAATCTCAGCCTCAGTGGTCAAATAAAATCCGGTGTCTATTGCGACATGTTTCCCAACTGAGACTAACTCCGGCCTTCGAATCTCAACACTAGCACTAATAAAGACGTCCTCCCCGACAGATTTGAGCAAAGAAATATCATATTTGGGAGAGTTTAAAACTTTTGGTTTATCGTTCATATAAATACTAAAAAAGCAATGTTTTACAAGCTCCTTTGACACTAATATTACGCCGATATAATATTACAAAATTCTTTTTTGGCTCGCTTATTTACAGTATAACAGGTACCAAACAAACGCAATACTTATATTTTGTAACCCTTCAATAATATGAAAACCGGTAGACATATTTCGAAATGCCAGATTTGTAACGCAGATTTACACCAATTCCTTTCTCTTGGTCATCACGCTGTGACACAGCAATACCTAACTGACAAAAGCCTGAACCAAGAAGAGACGCTTTATCCCATGAATCTTTGCCGGTGCCACAAGTGCGGACTAATTCAGCTAGATTATATCGTCGATCCAAAAATAGTTTTCGCCGAAAACTATCCCTACCGAACCGGTCTGACCAATATGCTCATACGAAATTTCGAAAACCTTGCGGAAAGCGCGACCAAAGCGTTCGAGCTCCCCAAAAGCGGACTTATTATTGACATCGGTTCCAATGATGGCTCTCTCTTAAAACCCTTCCGCAAAAGAGGCTTTGAGGTTTTGGGCGTCGAGCCTACGGACGCTGCCAAGGATGCTAACCATGACGGCATTAAAACGATCCAGGCATTCTTTAACAAAAACATGGCCAGGAAGATCCTGAAGACGTCAGGTAAAGCCACCTTGATAACGTGTACCAATACATTTGCCCACATTGATCACTCGCACGAATTGGTCACTGCGATTAAATTACTCATGGATGATAGGACTGTTTTTGTGTCTGAATCCCAATATCTTTTTGATATTATCGCCAAGACTGAATTCGACACCGTATATCACGAGCACTTACGTTTCTATTCTCTTCTACCGCTAGCTAAGCTGTTCGAAATGAACGGCATGACTTTGGTCGACGCTGAGAAAATTGGGGCTGCCGGCGGGTCTATACGAGTTTACGCGATGAAAGGCAATAAAGAAAAGAGC
>CAZYRJ010000052.1:0-8424 GCA_964649625.1 uncultured Candidatus Saccharibacteria bacterium | reverse complement strand
GCCGCAGGGCACGCACTCCGGCGGCATTAATCGCTTCGCTCTTATGCCACCGGCAGGAATCGAACCTGCATCAAAGGTTTAGGAAACCTCTATTCTATCCATTGAACTACGGCAGCTCCAAACCAAAAAACCTTATCACAATTCGCCGCTTTCTTAAAGTTTGTTTCTTCGATTGTTTCTTCGATAAAGTCTACCAATTACCAAAACTAAGATAACTGCCGAGATTATCGAAAGAGCCAAAACGGTGAAAAAATATGCCGGTACAAGGGGAGGAGATTCTACCAACATGCTGCTATTAGCAAAAAAGAAAAATACTCCGGCATAAATATATTTCAGACCGCCAAGCGCAAGATATTGTTCGCAAAAAGCCACTCCATCAAATGAACTGTTGCTTGAATCACAGGTGGTTGTGATCTTCAAAGGCACGACACAAAAGATTAAGAGAGAAACGACAAGGAACACAAATATCTTTGCTTTATATGACATTTGCGGATACGGGGAATCGAAACTTACAGTTTCAGTCCCCTCGTTGGTTATTTTCTTCGCCCTATGGCTCGAAAATAAGCTCAACGAGGCTTCGATTCCCGCCGGAACTCGTCCCACGAGTTCCTATCCGAAATAAACTCGCTTCGCTCGTTTATTTGCGGATACGGGGAATCGAACCCCGGCCCGTTGCTTGGGAAGCAACTGTTCTGCCATTAAACCATATCCGCGTTCGATAAACATTACAACGAATCCCACCATTTGAGCAACGTGCCCCAGAGGGTGCCATTCTCCTCAGCGGCTTCGGCTGGAGACGCTGCCGTACCCCTGTTCGATACAATCATGAAAACTTCCTCACCGGGCTTGGCTACCGGAAAACGCTGGCGTATCTCCTTGTCGATGCCGTTTTCGGTTTCCAACTCGTTAATCTTATTTCCCAGTTCAACTTCCCTCTCTAATAAATTTCGCACGTTCGCTTCGGCGATCTTCCTGTATTTGACGCTATCCATTGTCTTGGCCAAGATCTTCCAGTTTGAGTACAAGAGCAGAAGAGCCACGATAATAAGTCCGAGGCCCGCCGTTAACGAAAATACCTTCCACGCCATAACGTTCTGCTTGTATTTTTTTGTCAGAGCCATTTGTCGATAATAGGATCCGCGCTTGATATTTTCAGCTGATACCTTATATTGTAGTGTAAATTACGTAATCTTCAAAAGAACATGTTCGGCAAACAACACAAAAAATGGATCAATTTCGTCTGGGCAGCGCTCTGTATCTTGATCGCCATCAGCATGGTCCTGCTCTACTTCCCCGCTATTCAGTAACTACCCGGCTATTCGTCGCTTCTCATCATTTTGATAAAAACGTCCTGAGGAATATCCACAATTCCCCTGCTTTTTAGGCGCTTTTTTCCTTCCTTTTGCTGCTTCCACAATTTCATTTTTCTGGACCTGTCGCCGCCCGAAAGATACCCCGCCACGTCCCGCTTTAGCGCAGCCAGAGTGCGCGAGGATATTATGCGGCCCATGGCTTTGGCCTGGATCTTTACGGTGAACAGTTGTTTGGGAAGAACATCGTGAAGCTTTTCGACAGCTTTTTTGGCCTCTTCCTCGACTCGTCTCTCCGAAACGATCTTCGTGAATGCCGGGACGATCTCTTCGGCGACCAAGATGTCCATTCGAACGACGTTGGCTTCCCGACTGCCGGGCAATATGCTGTAGGAAAGCGAGGCGAATCCTGACGATACGCTTTTCAGTTCATCGAAGAAACCTCTCATCAATTCACGAAGCGGCATGTTTGCGTCTACGAAAGTGCGATGCTCGCTAAAGTTCCCGGTTTCGCCAGCCTCGGCCTCATGATCATAAAGCAACCCCATTATGGTACCCAGGTACTCAGGCGGAGTGATGATCCGGAGAGAAACCCATGGTTCAAAAACTTTTTCAACAAAACCGTATTCGGGAAACAAAGCCGGCGAATAAATCGGAACGGTCTTGTGGCGCTTATCCAGCACTTCGTATCGAATCGAGGGCGTCGTGATGATTAATTTGAGGCCAAACTCCCGTTTCAAACGTTCGGTAATTATCTCGAGATGAAGCATGCCGAGAAAACCGCATCTGAAACCTCGGCCTAAGATGCCGGATGACTCCTCCTCGAAAGTAAACGACGAGTCCGACAATCGCAGGCGCTCGAGAGCCTGACGTAAAAGATTCCAGTCATCGCCACCGGTCTTGCCCCCGCCAATTGACTGGTTTTCGGGGTATATCGAAGCCCAAACGACGGGCTTAGGGGTCATGTAGCCCGGCAGTGCCGGCAAGGACTTTTTTGCGAGGGTAAGCGTATCGCCGACGGAAGCAATACCCGGCCGCTTGATTCCCGTAACGATATAACCGGTCTCGCCGGCGCTTAATTTTTCGGTAGGCACGGATTCTGGCGTAAATATGCCGACCTCGATCGGGGTGAATTTCTCCCCCACTGCGGCAAGCAATAAAGTATCCTTCTTAGTTACCTCTCCGTCGAAAGCCCGAACGTAAACGATAACGCCGGTATGATTCGAATATTGGAAATCGAAAACGAGACCTCGAAAACTCCCGCTCCCCGGAACTTCTTCCTTTGGCGCGGGCACGCGCCTTATTATCTCGGTCAAAAGTTCCTTAACTCCTTCACCGGTTTTTCCGGAGACGGCTAAAACCTCGCTTTCGGGACACTGCAGAAGTTTTGCCAGTTCGGTCTTTACCTCGCTCGTCAGGGCAAGCGGCGAATCGATCTTTGAGACGACAGGCATAATGATGATACCCGCATCCTTAGCCATTCGAAGAGTGGTCAAGGTTTGGGCCTGGACGCCTTGGGTCGCATCAACCAGCAAAATAGCCCCCTCCACCGCCTTTAACGACCGAGACACCTCGTATGAAAAGTCTATATGGCCCGGGGTATCAATGAGGTTGAGCACGTAATACTGCTCCGCTAATGCGAAATTCATGCGTACAGGGGTCATCTTTATGGTGATGCCCCTTTCCCTTTCAAGCTCCATAGAATCTAGAACTTGCTCCTGCATTTTGCGCTCGGGAATCGTGCCCGTTATCTCAAGCATCCGGTCCGCCAAAGTGCTCTTGCCGTGGTCTACGTGGGCAATGATGGAAAAATTTCGGATATGCTTCAAATCCATTGGGGGATGATACCAAAATAACGGCATTTTGCCATGTTGCCGTTCTATTAAGCCGTCTCCATGAAATCACAGTGTCGGATTTTCAGTAGTATCGGGACCGATAGGAATAGCCTTCCCGAGGCGGTGGCGAAAAGCGCCGACGACCGCCTTGATCTCAGGGTTGCGCAGCACAATGAGGACCAGCGCGTTTACCGCAAGACCTATGAGACCAGAGAAAAGCCCTTGGTAGAAAATGCCCGAAACCTTGGTCAACTCGAAGACATCATCAAAAATATTGAGCGAAACATAAGCCGCAAAACCGCCCATGATAGCCGCCGCGGCACATTGCCAAAGAGAAAACATTAGACCCCTGTCCCAAGCCGGAAAATCCCTTCTGAACAAGTACCACAAAAGGAGCATATTGCCGATCGTGGCGGCCGCGTAACCAAGCGGCAAGGCCAGAACGGCGGTACCCTGGAGGCCGTCTACCTTGAGAATCGACTCGACAAAATATCGGAACACTATGGAATCCCGTATCCAGTCAGCCACGACCACCGAGAGGATGATGGTCAAAATCGCGCCGGAAATGTTGGAAACAAGCGGTTTTTGGGTTTTACCGGCCGCATAGTAGGCGCGCGACAGGAGCGCAATCGCCCCTTGGGCAACTATTGAAACAGAAAAGATGGCGAGCGCCGCGGCGGTCAACCTCGTGTCGGACCAGTCGAATGCTCCGAAGCCGAGCACGGTTCTGACGATCTGCGCACGCAGGACTATAAAAAGCGTCACCGCCGGCATTGACCAGAAAATAATATGCCCCATCGCCTCCCTGACCGCCGATAAAAATTCCGTATTTTTGCCGCCGGCAAAAAGATGAGCCAGAGTCGGAAAAGCGGCCATTGAATAGCTCGCCCCTACGATCGAAAACGGCACGGACTGCAAGTTCCAAGACAGAGTGAAAACGGATATGGAACCGACTCCAATGACCGAACCGAGGGCTGCGAGAACCAAAGTCGATAGATTGTTGGCAGCCAAACCAAGAGTGCGCGGCAAAGATAGCCTGACGACATTGTAGAGTTCAAACCAGCGCAATCGTACGGTGGGCCAAGGCGTGAGCCCTGTGGTAATAACCGATGGAACTTGGATCGCCAAGTGGAGAAAAGCTCCCAAAACGACGCCCCAGGCCAAACCGGCATATCCGATGACCGGATAAAAAAAGGCCACGCCGATAATAATGCCGGCATTGTAAAAGATCGGCGCTAAGGCGTAAACGAAAAATTTCCGATAAGTCTGGATAATGCCTGCCAAGAAATTGGATACGCCGAGGAAGATCGGCTGGAAAAGCATTATGCGGGTCATAATGACAGTCATCTCTTCCATCTCGGTTCCTTTGAATCCCGGAAAAACGAGCGGAATAATGGCAGGCGTCAATAAAAATACTAGCGCGGACACAAGGATCATCAACCCGCCGAATGCGGTAAAAACCGAACTCACGAACTTTTTTGCCTCGGCCTCGTTCTGCTGAAGTTTCTCCACAATGACCGGAATGAGTATCGAGGCCGACACCATTGAAGCAACGGTAACAAAAATAATATCCGGCACGCGGAAAGCGGCGTAATAGGCATCTAGCAATTCTCCCGCCCCGAAACTGCCGGCCAATAGCCTATCTCGGACGAGCGCAAGCACTTGGGAAAACAGGGCGAACAGACCTAAAAGATAAGCGGCCTCATGGAGTCCGCTTATCTCTTTGTTAAATAAAGCGAGTAGCCGTTTGACCATTTACTGAGCGGGTGTTTCCTTCGGGGCGGCCTTTGTTTCGGTCAAGGGCGGCGTTGTGCGCTTCTCAGGAGCCTTATCCGTTGCGTTAGCGAACGGATCGCGTCCAGCTTGGAGGTTCTTTAGGATCAGGCCTACCTCTTGATTGTCCGCATTGGTGCTCTTAAGGTCGGTAAACTGCTTTATCGCGTCGCTCTGGCGGCCAAGTTTTTGGTACGATAAGCCCAAGAAGTATTTTGCGTTAGCGTAAATGGGATTAAGCTCTACAGCTCTTTCCAAGGCGGTTACAGCGCCTTTGTAATCTTTGTTGTTGAATCTCAGAAAACCGAGTTGGAACAGAACCGTCGGATCTTGCGGTGCCAAAATCGATGCCGCCTCAACAGACTTGATAGCCTCTTTGATATTGCCCACAGTAATCTGTATCTGGGCCTGGAGGTAAACAGCATCGGTGTAGTTCTTCTTTTCTTTGAGTGCTTCTGCGACATAATCCAGGGCTTTGTCATTATTACCATTCGTGTATTCAAGCCGTGCAAGCATGAGGTAAATAGCCGGATTGTGCGGGTTAGTTTTCAAAGCCTCTTCATACGTCGATTTTGCGGCCTCATAGGCGCCTTGAATCTTAAGCGGAACGATAAGCTCGTATACCCGCCCGCGAGTGAGCCAGTTCGCGTAATTCGTCCCGTCGATCTTAATGGCCTCATTGGCAGAATTCAGCGTATTGCCGAGCACTGTCTGGAATTTGGCACGGATGGCATCAGCCGTCGTATCTTCAGCCGGCGTCTGGAGCAACGCGTTTATTCGAATCATGCCGAGCTCGGTTAACGCCCGATAGAAAAGATCGTTCCGAGACATGGCTGCGGCGCGATTTATCTCTTTCTCCGCCTTATCAGCGTCGTTGTTGTTAGCCGCGGCAACGCCTTTCTGGAACGAAACATACGCGGCATAACGCTGAATCACAAAATATTCCGCCGTTACCGCAACGATCAAGACAAAGATAAGAGCCAGAACAGAAATGAAACTGAGCCTCGGTCGGCCGGTATACTCTCCTCTTTTAATCCTCGAAAGCCCCGCCGAGGCAAGCGACGCCACAAACAAGCCGGTTGTTATGTATGTTAATGCAGAAATAACGTTCCCCGGAGCGTAGACAGCGTTGAAAATCCAGAGAAATAGTGCTCCGAGAAAGGACATAGTTATTAGATAGCGGTCAGTCTTGTCGTGAACCGGCGTGAACATCGAGCGAAAGCCGGTATAGAGAAACAGTACGATGAAGGCAAGCCAAGCCAATGAACCCAAAATGCCGCTTGTTACAATATAGGTCGGAATGGCCCCGATACCGAAGTTGAAATCCGTGCCCCAAAAGATCGTCTCATTAACCGACGGATCCTTATGCTGCCACCATCTCGTTGCGAAACGGTTGGGACCCGCCCCTAAAAGGGGTTCGGTTTTCAAGGTCTCTTTCGCAACGGTAATAGTAGAAGACCATGACGGCCGAACATCGATCTGGTTGATGTTAAATTTGTTAGCCAATTTCGTGCCGATGATATTACCGACGCTCGTGCGAATGCTCTTACCAGACTGAGCCGGATCCGGCTGCCAGATTGGAAAAAGCATTATGAGGGCGATAACACCCAAGGTGATGGAAACAACCGGAAGTCTCCTGATACTTAGGGAACCATCGGTCATCTGTTCTGGAGAAGCTCGCTTTTTGGCCGCGACCAAATAAACAACAAGAATGATAGCTATCAACGCGAGCGCGTACCAAATAACAGGAAAACTAATGACGGCAAGGAAAAAGATTGAAAGCGCCAGAACGATGAAAGTCAAGATCTTACTGACCTGGCCCAGTTCAAAAAATTCCACAGTAACCCACGACAGAACCGCCGCGAATCCGAAAAAGACGCCGAGGTCGTTCCACTGACCCACCGTGTTCGAGGTAATATCGGTAAAGAATCCGAAGGATAAAACGGCGGGGCCGGCCAGAAAGCGTACTATCTCAAAAATGGCGACGAGGACGAACGATGCCATGAGCGCCAAATAGGCCGTAAAGATCTTATCTTTACTCTTGAAGTACAACGGGACAATAAAAACGGTCAAGAAGCCGATGAATATCGAGAGAAACGTTCCGGTCTCGAAGCCCTGCCCCAAAAGCGAAGTGCTGACGGATTTCGAAAAGATCGATGCAAAAAACATGACCAGTGTAACAACACCGCCGGTAAAGACGATCGGCGAGACGGGAAACTCAAAGGTCCCGTCCTTCAGACGGCTGAGCACCCAAGTCGCAAAAATAAATAGCACCGCGGTGGCAAAGATCAACTGCTTCGTAAATGAAAAGTGAATGTTGGCGGATGGGATAAAAGCGATCGGTAAGAGAAAGATTGCAGCTAGTGTCACCCAATACGATAATCTGCCCAAAAAACCGGACTTTGCGACCTTGACGCCTTCGCTGACAAAGGCCTCGGAGGACACGTCAGAATTTGTTTTGATTCCGTTCATTAAATTAAATAGTATTAGTTGCTAAAGACCTCACAATTATAAACCAAATCGGCCTATCTCTTCAATTTTAAAACATTGTAAACTGCTAATATTTGTGATATAGTTAGTCAAGCGTCAGATGGTTGCCCCGTGGGATAATTATGCATTACGTTTACGTATTAAAAAGTGCTTCAACCGACAAGTCGTATGTCGGAAGCACGGAAGATTTGAAAAGCGCTTGGGGCAAACGATAAGAACGCGTACAAGTAGTAGTGCCTAGTTATCCCACGGGGAGGAAAGTCCGAACACAGCGCCCGCATCACGGGGAATGTGAAACGAGCTAAATGCAAAATGTAAATATCAAAATTAAAAATGACATTTCATAAATGTCAAAATAGAGAAAATTGGAGATAGGTCAGTTTTTGTTTTCAATTTTCAAATTTTGCATTGTCATTTACATTTTGATTGTTTAATTTCAAATTTAGCGCGGATCGCGTTTCGCGCGATGCGGGTAAAGGTAGCGGGTAACGCCCGTCTGGACCTTGTTGAGGCCCAAGAGGTGCGAACAGAGACGTCGCGAACCGAAAGGTTCGCGACACCCCAGAGCCTTCAGCTCGGGGTGAGCTCTGATGGAAACGTCCGAGGTGCAACGGCTAAATCCTTACCCCTGTGCAAGACCGTGTCCGCCGCAAGGCGGAAGAGTCGCTACAGGTCATTGGCAACAATGATCGCAGATAAATAACCATCGCCAATTTTGTCCGCCATAGGCGGTTACAAAATTGAGCGTCCCGAACGAAGTGAGGGGCAAATCCTTCGCTATCGCTCAGGATGCGTAATTTTGCAGCCACCTGCGGTGGGCAAAATTGGCACAGAATTCGGCTTATCGACGCCATCAACACATCAAAAAACCTGCCGAGAAGGCTGGTTTTTTGATGTCGGACATTTTGGCCGATAATCCGATGTCAAGAAATGAAATCCAACATTCTTCATCTTCGTTCAACTGCATACTGGTGTAATCGATCCAACCCCTTCTGATAAGTTCGAACAATTATTGT
>CAZYRJ010000051.1:3439-8702 GCA_964649625.1 uncultured Candidatus Saccharibacteria bacterium | reverse complement strand
TATTATTTGATAGCGATAAATATTCTAAAATGTTGAACGCACCTTTGCCTCCCAACGAGAAAGTTCGAATGGAATCCCTAAGGAGGATGGGAATTTTGTAATTCCCGATGGGCACCATTGGTAATGGCTTATCTACGTAATTGCGACATTAAGCCCTGCGCGCAAGCGGAGCATTCTGGCCGCTCCCAGTAAAAGATTGCTAGAAGTGAGGTATTGGGACACAGAATCTTGAGGTTGTCGTGGTTGACTCATCTTGAGGCGAGGCTAGAATTATGCGGGAATTAATCTTCATGAAAAGGTCTTCATGAATTATTCATTGAAGATTAGCTATTTTGTTTTGCGCAGAAAAAGAAAAGCGATTTTTTCGCGAGTAGTATTTAGTGTTTTTAATAATCGAAGTAGAATAAAATATGTCTAATTTATTTTCATTTCGCTTGCCGCGCGTGGCAGTTGCGACAACTGTCGCCGCTTTCGTCGCCGCGGGGTTTTTGGGGTTTGCGAGTTCAGCAAATGCGCATCAAGATCCGACTGGATGCACGGAAAATGGGATTGGAATCTCACTAGGGGTATTCCGTTCAGATGGAACTACAGCAATAGGTGGCGGAGATACCATTGCTCCAGGCGAATTAATTAAATACCGAGCGACTCTGACAGCTTTGGGATTGCCGAATTGTAATTTTAGTGGTGGGACTTTGTCTATCACTACACCTGACGGAACGACTGACGTTAGCGGCGGTGTAATTCCTCTTATAAGTGTTGGGTCGCCGTTCATATCGGCCTTTGTTGGCTACACTGTGGATCCGGCCGATATTGGCGGCGATAACGATATTGATGCGTCTGCGAGTTACACAGGCGGCGTCTCACATAATACGACCGGTCCTCATGATTCGGCATCAGGTTCTGTAACAAAGCAAACAATCGTTTCAGGCACAATAGTGATAATTAAGAACGCGGTACCAAATGACACACAGGATTTTGAATTTTCGCGGGACTTCGGTATCAACTTCTTTCTAGATGATGACGGTAACGAGGGAAATACTTTGCAAAAGCAAGCTACTTTCTCTGGTCTCGCCCCGGGTCTATATTCGGTGTCCGAGGTTAACTTGCCGTCCGGCTGGCAATTTGACGACGTATTGTGTACGGATAATTCGGGCGGGACTTCGACAGTGGGAATGACGGCTAATATTGATCTAGCCGCGGGCGAAACTGTAACCTGCACTTTTACGAACCAAAAACTGGCTAAGATTATTTTGGTAAAACAGACGACTAGTGGCGACGATACGTTCGACTTTGCATTAACAGGCGGAATTCTGCCGGCCACCGATTCACTGACGACAGTCAGCGGCACGGCAAGCGAAACTTATGACAATTTGGATCCTGAGCTTACGTATTCGATTGCCGAGACGCCTGTGCCGACCGGATGGGTCAATACTGGCTCATCCTGCAACAACGGAGATCCGATAAATAACATTACCCCAAACAACGGCGAGGTTATTACCTGTACCTTCACCAACTCGCCTGTCTCGCCGCTTGTCATCGAAAAGACGGCGAGTGCTACATTTACCCGAACATTCGGTTGGACTATTGAAAAATCAGTAACTCCGGCGACTTGGAATTTGTTTACAGGGGACACAGGAACATCAGAATATACTGTCGCGATTACGAAAGATAACGGGACTGACAGCAATTGGGCAGTAACCGGTACGATTTCGATCACTAACCCCTCTGGCAATCCTGCCGCGAACATCACAAATGTCGCGGACGTTCTCAGTATTTCCGGTGCGGCGGACAGTATAAATTGCGGAGTATCCTTCCCGTACCTTCTCGCTAGCGGCGCCACTTTGAATTGTACTTACAGTGATGCTCCCGGGAGCGGCACTGATCAGATAAATACCGTTACTGTAACAACAGACAACGGCGTACCTGGAGGATCCGATACGGCCGATGTTGATTTTGGCGCGCCGACGACTGTCGTGAATAACAGTGTTGAGGTAACTGACACCGTAGAGGGATCGCTTGGAATATTTTCTACCGGCGGGTCTACGACCTACTCTCGAACTTTCGGCTGTGACGCAGATGAGGGAACACACAATAACACTGCGACAATTACAGAAACGGACCAAAATGACAGCGCCTCGGTAACCGTGAATTGCTATGATCTTCAGGTTACAAAAACGGCCGATGAATCATTGGATCGGAAGTGGACGTGGACGATTGATAAAGTTGGCGATCAAACAGCGCTGACTCTAGCTCCGGGCCAAGTGTTTCCCGTCAATTATGATGTTACGGTCAACTCTGGCGCTCCGGTTGATAGCAACTGGGCTGTTTCAGGCACAATTACTGTCCATAACCCAGGTACGATCGCGGCTACCGTGAATAGCGTCAGTGACTTAATAACCGGCCCCGTGCCGGGGACCGTTGTTTGTCCGGGCGATCCAGGGCCGTATGTAATTGCAACTGGCGGCGATTTGATTTGCACCTATAGCGCTTCTTTGCCGGATGGTTCGACGAAGACCAATACGGCGACGGTAGTTCAGCAAAATTACGATTATCCGGTTCTTGGCGCACCTGTTGCGGACGGAACGACCAATTACACCGGCACGGCCTCGGTTGATTTTGGTGGAGCAACCGTTAGCAAAATTGACGAGTGTATCGATGTAACGGATCCATTTGGCGGCGGTTCACTCGGGACTGTTTGTGCCGGAGTTGATGCACTGCCAAAGACTTTCGAGTATACGCATGATGTCGGTCCATACAGTGACACGGCGTGCGGTACTCGAGATGTTGTTAGCAATACCGCTTCATTCGTGACAACTGACGACGAAAACGACACCGACGCCGGAGGTTCCGATATTCACGAAGTTCTGGCTGATATTGTTTGTACCTGCACTTTGACTCAGGGTTACTGGAAGACGCATTCAACCGACGGGCCGGCGGCTCATCCAGACGCGACATGGGCTTTGCTTCCTGGCGGCTTGGCCCAGGACACGCCTTTCTTTACGAGCGGTATGACCTGGCTTCAGGTTTTCAACACTCCGCCTGCCGGAAACGCGTGGTATAACTTGGCTCACCAATATATGGCGGCTAAGCTCAACATCTTGAGTGGGGCCTCAGCTCCGGCTTCTGTTACGTCAGCTATTGCTTCAGCCGAGGCTCTGTTTAACAATTCGGCTTACAATACACCCGCCGAGTTCGCAGCTCTTGGCAAGAAAGCTAAGGCTAGGAAGCCTGCCATAACGTGGGCAGGCATTCTGGGGAGTTACAACGAAGGGGTGATTGGCCCTGGACATTGCGACGAGCAAATTCCTCCGACACAAAACTAAAATATAGGGATAGGGAGGATGGGGGGCGGGACGCGAAGCGTCCGCCCCCGCCTCGTCCCCGAGCAATCATTCTCCAATGTGGCCACCCCCTTGTAAGATGTTTGGAGCTCATCCGTCTTCATAAGTGGCGGGGGTTGGCCGCGAAAGCTGTACGGCCGAGGCGCTTTCTGGAATAAAGAACTCATCTCAAAACCTATCGCTGTGTTAGGTTTTGAGATGAGTTCTAGTCCGGAGTTACTAGTAGAATTAGATTCAAAAGTATGAAAAAAATCGCAATATTATCTGCCGCAGTGTTGGTTCTTCCGGTTGTTGTTTTTGGCCAAGCGGCTCTTCGAACAGATGCCAGCGTTAACGCTACCGTGAAGGTAACTGACATTGATGCCGATGGCGAAGTCGATGTAAGCGCGCAATCAGGAGTCGAGACCTCCCGCGAGTCCAATAGCGGAATGTCCTCAGGCAGGCAAGCCGGAACGCTTGAAGTAAAGGTGTTGCCGGTTTCGGCTTCAGCTACAGCCACGGAGGCTACGGGCCGAACGCAAGCTGACGTTAACATCAGTCTGAGCGTTAAGCGCTCGGGCTTGCAGGTCGGCACGACTACGGTCAAGGTTATTTCTGCCGGCCAAGTGTCGATCGCCAGCGAAGCCGAATTGAAGGCATTGGTAGAAAGCGTCATCGCTTCAGATGCGAACGTAAAAGTCATCAAGATAGAGAATTTGACGACCACCGTCGACTATCAGTACGAGGGTAAATTTCTCGGCATTATTCCGATCAAACCAATCCTTAAGGCCTCAGTCGGTGCCGATGGCAATGTCAGTGTGAAATATCCATGGTACTCGATGTTCGTGAAGCGGGTGAGCGCCGTCGATGAAACGACCCTCAACGCCGAAGCGGCGTCAAGACGAGGCATCGTTTCCTACACTGAGCCTCGAATGAATGTTCAGGCAAAGCTGATGCTCAGCCTTACCGCAGCTCTCAAAGCCAAGACCGTAGCGCAGTAATTTTTTTGAAAAACTCTCTGCCTCACGGCGGGGAGTTTTTTGTTAACTTTTTATCGCATCGGCCGCGAAGATTGTCTGCAAAAACGAATTGCTCTTTCAGACGGAGCAGTAAAATGAAGACTACAAATTCAACTTGTGAAGAAAAATAATATCTGAAAAAACCCTATTTATCAACGTATAAAAAAGAACTCGACACGTTGAAGCGCATCTGTAAATTGACTGTGAAGCTCATCGGAATAATGTATGAAGTGATGGTAAAGTTTAAAGGTCGATACGAATTTATCGATAGTTATTGGTTGTTTATTGTTAACTTAAAAAATTGCGAATTGAAAAAAGCTTTTGTTTCTGCAGTTGTCATCGGCGCTCTGGCTTTGGTCGGATCTTCCGTTGCTTCTGCTCTCACAGGTAATGGTGCCCCTTCAGGCGCTCATTACAATCTCAACCTCATCGGCGTTCCGAAAGACAAGACGACCGATATGACAGACAGCAATGGCCACAGAATCTTCGTTCCCCTTAACGGAAAGACAAAGATCCTTTTGACTGAGGGTGAATTTGCGGTTGTCGATGCCAATGGCACTGACGATACAGCCAGGTTCCAGCTCCCGAATCCTGACGAGGATGGTGACGGAACGACTTCATATTCAGTGTTTGTGAAGACTTTCGGCAAGCCGCGAGGAAAGTCGACTCTGCAGTCCTGTTACACCTTTGAGGGTGAAGAATACTGCGCCGTCGATTTCGCCGGTGGTGTTGACCCGATCGAGCTGACTCGCTCAAAGGGCAAATCATCATTTGAGAACGTCACAAGAGATCTTCTCTATGTCGATGTTTGCTATGCTTGGGATGCCGGATTTGACGGCGTTCTTGGAACCGAGGACGATGTTTGCACAGATGTTCAGCAAGTGCCGCTCTTCGGAGACGACACTTTGGGCTACCTTTGGGACT
>CAZYRJ010000051.1:0-3339 GCA_964649625.1 uncultured Candidatus Saccharibacteria bacterium | reverse complement strand
GATGTTCAGCAAGTGCCGCTCTTCGGAGACGACACTTTGGGCTACCTTTGGGACTACAACAACCAGGGTCTGAAGCTTGCACAGCTTCGCTTCTACGAAGTTCCGACCGTAACAGGTTGGTAAGTGTGAAATCGGAATTCAACTTCCGAATTCCACAAAACCCCGCCATTTGGCGGGGTTTTGTGTGGCTAGTCCCACACCATAATACGTATGTGGTCCGCCTTCAATCGTTTTCCCTTGTCAATATGTTGGCATGGTTTTGTCACATGGCTTTTTTGAATTTTGGACCTTCCTTTACCTCCCCCATCTATAACTAGCTATAGCTAGTTATAGATGGGGGAGGTACAATTATCTTACATTCGTATGTTTACGCCCTTGCTTAGGTTGAGGGTAGAATGAGTAAATTATTTGAATCAATTAGTAGCATAATGAAAGCCGGGGTACTGTAATGAGTGGTATTAAACTTTTGAGTGGCACTGGCATATTTGCGGGCAATTTACAGTCATGCGAAGCATATGGGCATAATTGAACAGCAGATAAAAAGAAAAGTGCGGCGCAATGAAATGCGCCGAATGATTCTGGCTTCGGTGGCGACGGTGGGTCTTTTAGGCGTCGCAGTTTTGGCACCCAATGTGTTCGGCGCTATGGCAAAGCTCGGCATCTTGCCTTCGAGGAGATTCGGTGAAATTGTAAACACATCACGCAGACGGCTTGTTCAGTCTGGCCATCTTGAGTATAAAAATGGTTTTCTACGCCTAACTGCGAAAGGAGAGAGCGAGTTGCGGCAACTGGAAATCTCGAATTTCGTTATCAAGAAGCCGCGCAGATGGGATCTAAAGTGGCGGCTTTTGATTTTTGACATACCTGAATACCGCCGTCCGTTACGGGAAAAGGTTAGGCGAACACTAACGGCCATTGGTTTTGTCCGTCTTCAGGATAGTGTTTGGGTATATCCGTATGATTGTGAGGATTTAGTCACTCTTTTGAAAGCTGATTTCAAGATCGGCAAGGATTTGCTTTATATCGTGGCGGATGCGGTTGAGAATGACCGTCGTCTGCGTTCAGTGTTCGGAATCTGAACATTTGCTTTCGGTTCCCATCCATCCTTTATTTATTGTAAAATTCCTGCGACCATCTCGTGCCCCGTGTCTCGTGCCTCTTATCCCACGTCTCGTGTTTTTGTATTTTTCTCACTTCGCCCATACACATCTATAAATAGCTATAGCTAGTTATAGATGTGTATGGGCGGCGGCGAAGGGCGAATTGAGAATGAATTAAGAAAGAGAGAGTACTGGAGGCTTAATGGAGGCTCACTGGGACGCGGCTACCCGTCTGTACTCCGAGGGTGTTGTGTTAAGAAACTTTTGCCGTTTCTTGTAAAGCATTGACACCTGAATCCACGAACCTACAATGGCTTCATTATTACCATAACATTCTAAAAGGTCGGTTTATTCGATTAAAGAAGAAATAATATGAAAAATAAATATTTTTTGTTCGTGTTTATATTGTTGGCTGTGGCGCTGGCAACGAGCCAAGTGGTTTTGGCCAAAAAGGGCAACCCGCCGGTTAATCCAAATTCGAACGTCGGCGTTCTCGAATTGTTACAGAAGACCCCGTCGGGCGATTGGCCGCCTGTTTCGGGAGGGGATCATGGCACGCTAGTCTATCACAAATACGGTCCGGAATTCCGGTATTCCTTCAGTGCTGAAAATTTGCCCGAAGAAGATTACACTCTTATTTACTACCCTGACCCCTGGCCGGGCAGCAATTTGATTTGCCTCGCAAGCGGCGCGACGAATGGCGGCATTTTGTCCTTTAAAGGTTCTCTTGATACGGGGAGCTTGCCTTCAAAAGATGATGCGAATTACGGTGTGGATCCGATGGGTGCAAAAATTTGGCTTGTGTTATCAAGTGACGTGTCCTGCGAAGCAACCGCTCAAATGATGGGCTGGCATCCGGAGTCCTATCTGTTTGAAGAGAAGCTAATCAATTACCACAAACTGAGTTCGGTAGATTTGTTTAGCAAGGATTCTGGTACATGGGAGGTAATTGACGGCGCTTCCGGCAGGTTGGAGTACAACGAATCTGGCCCTGAATTCCGCTACGGATTTACAGGGCAGGGATTGGTTCCCTCAACCGAATACAGTCTCATTTACTACGGTGATCCATGGCCGGGCAACCATCCCGGAGCGTTGATTGCGAATGGAACAACCGATGAGTTCGGAGCGGTTTCAATTGAGGGCTCTGTTGATTTGGGAATGGACTTGCCGGATCCTCTGGATGCCAATACGGCAGGCGCCAAAATTTGGTTGGTTCCTTCCGGTGATTATGATGCCGTTTCGAATATCATGACGGCGTGGAATCCAGACCAGTATCTGTTCGAGAACGCTTTGATTAATTACGACAAAACGCCTCTCTAATGTCGTATCGGCGATTTCGCGGAGGTAATGATGAGATCAACACTGTGAGTGGTCGCTAAATGTTCATTGAAACAGAATCATGAACTCAAAAAGACGGCTGAAAAGCCGTCTTTTTTGGGGTCTCTCATGGTTTATTCACAGCCCAACAGTTATGCTATTGCCGAGCTCGGTCTAAGGTGTACAATAAGTAAAGTATTTTTGTACGGCTCTTTAGGCATGTTTTTAATCATAAAATCAATAAATGACAAAAAATATCATTAGGATCGGTTTGGTGGCGGTCGTTTTTGGCGCCATCGTCGGTTCCGCGTTCGCTACGCATTCATGGGGAGGTTATCACTGGGCGAGGACTTCGAATCCCTTCGCGCTGAAAGTTGGGGACAACGTAAGTTTGGCCTGGGATTCTTATTTGGATACATCAATTATCGATTGGAGTGTTTCGTCTGTTCTCAACCTCGAGGAAACGGTAGGTGCGTCAAATCCGAAGACCTGTAAAGGCGTGACGGGCCGAGTTGAAGTCTGCAATGCCAAGTACGGCAGGAACGGGTGGCTCGGTTTGGCGACGGTTTGGGTTTCCGGCGGTCAGCATATAACCAAGGGTACCGTTAAAGTCAACGATACTTACTTTACGACGACCACATACAACACGCCCGAGTGGAGGAATATGGTGATGTGTCAGGAGATCGGACATACCCTCGGTCTCGACCATCAGGATGAGGCTTTCGATAATGCCAACTTGGGCACGTGCATGGACTACACCAGCGATCCGAGTGCCAACCAGCATCCGAACGCCCACGATTACGAGCAACTTGAGGCAATTTACTCACATGTCGATACGACTACAACGATTCTTTCATCAGGCCTCAGCGGTCTGGGGAGGGGCGCGCTCAACAGGCTGGAGGAAAATTCCGAGTTGGGTAAA
>CAZYRJ010000050.1:4741-8914 GCA_964649625.1 uncultured Candidatus Saccharibacteria bacterium | reverse complement strand
TAGAAATTGTGCAACTGTCCTGAGTCTTACAGGAAACAGAGTCTCCGTCAAACGTTCCTTCCTAAGGCCATTTTTGCTAATATTCCCCGATGAAAACCGATGAATTCCTCTCGGCCGGTAAAGAGGCCGCCGAACTGGTGATGCCGCTGTTTAAGAAAAGTTTCGGTCGTGCTTTGGACGTTCGCGATAAGAATGACGAGAAAGGGAACATCGTATCCGAAGTCGATCTGGCCATAGAAAAGCGCCTAGTCGCTTTCTTATCGAAAAAATTCCCGGATCACCAATTCATCGGAGAGGAGTTTTCGCCCGACGACGTCTCCAAAAAAGATCTAATCTGGTACATCGATCCCGTGGATGGGACGACGAATTACGTAATGGGCTTGCCGGAATGCGCCATTTCCCTGGCCCTTTGGCACAAGGGGAAGCCCTGCGTCGCAATTGTTGCGGACCCGCTTCGCGGAAATATTTTCTCCGCGGCAAAAGGGCAGGGAGCATCCATAAATGGCAGAAAACTTTGCGTCTCAAAGGCGGCCGAGCTCAATGACGCGATCGGAGCGATCGGTTGGCGGAACAAAGATCAGGGCTTGAGACTCATTGCGCAGATAATGCCTCGCTCCAAGAAAATTCGGGTTTTGGGGAGCATTGCTCTCCAGTTATGCTACGTGGCGGGGGGTTCGCTCGATTACCTCGCCGCTACAAGCGCCAAGATATGGGATGTGGCCGCCGGAGTGCTAATCGTCGAGGAGGCGGGCGGCAGGTTATCGGATTGGCAAAACAAGCCTATTGATATCCATTCGGCGACCCTGCTTGCGGACAATGGTTATATCCATGACGAGCTGGTGTCTGTCCTGTCTGCAAAATGACCGGCTCGCAAGAGCCGACGCAGACGGAAAAATTTATTTCGACTAGGCGGTTTGAGATTGGAACGGCAGATCAATGTTTGTCCTGCCAGTTGAGATCGCTCCTATCCTTTATAATGTCCCAGATTATTTGGGCGATTTTCAGGGCATCATGACGGATTAAACTTCTCTTTAACCCGTCGCCGTTAATTTTCTTTACAAGATGGTTCGATAACAGAGGCTTGGCAACGATCTTCACTTTTGTCCGTTTCAATTTATTTATGTCGGGGATCACATAAGAAGCCTTTTCCTTTTTATAGCGTGACAAAATTTCCGCACTGGGTTTTTGACTGTTGACGATAACGGTGTCGACTACGGACTTGGTGGTTTTTGCGATCAGATAACCGTTGACGGCCTGCAAAAAACTGGAAGCCTTAAACCCATCAGTCTGTCCATGTTTTGTCATGATATTAGTGATCAGGATTTTTTTTGCTTTTGATGTCGCGATGGCTTCAGGAACGCCTCTCACCAAAAGATTGGGAAATGTGGATGTGAAAAGATCCCCAGGCCCAAGAATGATAGCGTCGGCTCTTGCTATGGCATTCAGGACCCGCGGGTTGACCTCGGCGGGGGAAAGCATGAGCTTAACAATCGGACTATTCCTCGTTTTTTTTGGTTCATCTATTACATGTTCGCCTGTCAAAACTGTGCCGTTCGATAATTTTGCGGAAAGAGTAGAGGCCTCCTTGGACACGAACAGTACCTCACCTCGAATGTTGAGCATTCTTGCCGCCTCCGCTATCGCGCTTTCAGGACTGCCGGTTACCTTTTGCAGAGCAGCCAAAATGATATTTCCGGCATTATGACCTTTGAGGTGTCCTTTGTCGAAACGGTACTGGAAAAGCTCGCAAAGGGCCGGCACGGTATATGAAAGACCGGTCAAGCATTGGCGGACGTCTCCCCATGGCATAACCGCGAGCTGTTTGCGCAGAATCCCCGTCGAGCCTCCGTCGTCCGCTGTAGACACAACGACGATATTATTGGTGGCGAATTGGCGCAATCCCCTAAGGATATTTAATGTTGCCGAGCCACCGCCGATTATAACGATTGTTTTCATGTGATTGGATTCGATGTCGATTTATTGCCTGACCATGACGAGCCAGTTCGCTTTCGGATTCGACAGATTCTCATCGCGTGTGAAACCGAGACTTGCCGCCAAAGCGCCACTCGTCATATTTTTGGAATTTATACCAGCCCATAATTTAACTTTGCCTAATTTTTGCAGATAAATGTCCATAACGAAACCTGCAAACTTTTTCATTAGACCTTTTCCACGAAATCTAGGATAGCATCGGTATGATATGGTATGCCATTTTTGTTCATTATCCTTTCCGAATGTCGCCTGGTTGTTATTCTCGTGCTTCTCGGATTTTAGCCCTGGCGATTTTGGACCGAACCAGACGATCGCGGCCAGTGAGTTGGTGTCTTTTTCGACAAGACAAAAAGGCGTGCGCTGTTTTTTATACCAATTCTCGAACGAACCGTATCCGAACCTTTCGAGATCGGAAGTATTTTTTTGTAGCTCCGTATCGCCTTCGTCGAGCGAAAGCTTTTTTAACTGAGCAGCCAGTTCTCGGCTTAGGCCAGCAAAAATAAAAAACCGGCCAATTTCTTTATCCGTTGCCTCCGCGATACAAATTGATTCATAGAGGGGCAAAGGGAAGGAAATAGGCGCGGTTTTCTTGAGCGGGACGATTTCCATGCTAGCGTTTAGGACTGGAGCTGCTCTGACATTCGTTGAGCCATTCTTGAATTGCCGCTCTGTCTTGTTCGGCCAGCTGCTGAACAGTCTCTCTGTCGCTTAGTTTCGGAACGTAGGATGGGAAGACACGAAGTCGAAGTCCCTGATGCGGGTCGAAATACTGCGCTACAGGGATGACCCTTGTCTTGAGCTCCGCCGCGATGACGTAACCGCCGGTTTTGAACGGATCGAGGTCATAGGGACCTTTGCCGCTGTACTTGCCACTCGTGCCGCCCTCCGGATAATTTACGATGGCACTGTTTGGCCGGTCCGTGAACAAGCCTCGAGTTTGTTTTAAGAGTTCTCCAGTTCGGCCAACCGGGTCGGGACCTTTAGGCGGCACGTGGATAAAACCGGCCGCCCTGTGGATTTTGCCAAACACTCCGGGAAAGTCATCCGAAACGTAGCCAAGGTTATCACCGATCGCTTTGCTAACCGGCATGAGGCCTCCGAAATACATAGGCGAGGGATACATGAAGTCGTAGCCAGGTATGTTGACGCCCAGTGCTTTTTTCGGGTCGATGCCGGTCAGTTTGTAGGTACCCAAATGATTGGTCATCACCAAAGCAGGTTCTCCCTTTGGAACGGAAGACAGCGTCGGAGCTCCTTCGGCGATCTCTGCGCGTGTTAGGCGGCTGATTTGCTCGAGTACTTCTTGGGTTTTGGTGTACACGAAAGAAGGATCGTCGACATTCTTGATGGCTTCGCGCAAGTATTCAACTTGAAGCCTGCTAATTTCCTCGAACGTTTCCTTGACCCATTGTTCGCTGAAAATCCGGTCTCCGATTTTTTTCGCTATTGCCACCTCTCGTTCGTCATCGCGGCGTGGTTTTTTGGAGACTACGCGCTCCTGGTAATCACTTTCGTCTTCATTAGGCATTTCCATGCTCATGTTTTATTGAACTCAAAGCTTTTATACAACTCAATTTTCTATTGCTCTGTTACTTCTTTCGGCATTCTATCAGGGTTATCGGTCTATTGTCTATCTATCTTTCGGGACATCGAGAATAGCACGAATAAATGATTTTCTCTACCTTACACAACCTTGTTGCTATAGCACCAAGGTTGTGTATGTGATTTTATTCACACACAAAAGAGAATCTGGAGAATGAGAGTAAAAAAGGAGTCCTTAAACACAAAAAGGGGAGTCCTTTAAAGGACTCCCCTTTTGAACTTTTTGCAGATTCTTTGCGGCGAATACACTGGAAAAATTACTGCTCGGACAGAGCAACTAAAAACTCACAAGCTTCACTTGTGAGTCTGTTTAAAGCCTTCGAGGAAGAAGGCGTTCAGGACGGCGATCTCGTAGGTCAGGGTTGCCTCTTTGGCGTACGGGTTATCAGAGAGTTTCTTGGCTTTTCGGCCCATTTTTCGGGCTTCTCCGCATTTCCAGCCCTCTGTTCGACGTCGTCGACGATTTCGGCCAAAGGCATACCGGCGCCGAAATACTTGATGCCTCGCTTTATCCTTTTTCGATACTTTTTGCCCTCCTTTACCATGAGTCTAAAAGACTCCTCGGTCACGCCGACGGGT
>CAZYRJ010000050.1:0-4686 GCA_964649625.1 uncultured Candidatus Saccharibacteria bacterium | reverse complement strand
CGTTTCTTTTATTCAAAATGGATCTCGGTTTTTTGGCGTTCCTCGATCTTCTTGAGGACGGTCGGCCATCTTTTGAGGGTCGGATCCAATTCGAGCATGTTGCGGGCTTCGGCGCGGGCCGCTTCCACCATTTTGATATTCTTCAGTGCTTCCATGCCGAGGTCAGAAAAGCCCCATTGTTTTGTGCCGGCGAGTGAGCCAGGGCCGCGCAGTTGAAGGTCGTATTCGGCCAATTGAAAACCATTTGCGGCGCTTTTCAAAGCCTTGAGCCGGTCGAGGGAATTTTTGGATTTCGTCTCGGCAAATACGTAGCAGTAAGCCTGTTCCGAACTCCGGAGGACCCTGCCGCGCAGTTGATGGAGCTGGGCAAGGCCGAACCGTTCGGCGCCCTCGATGACTATGACTGTGGCGTTCGGAACGTTGACTCCGACTTCGACGACCGAAGTGGCCGCCAGAATATGGATCTTGCCGTTTTTGAATTTGTTCATAACCGACTCCTTTTCGTTGTCCTTGAGCTTGCTGTGCAAAACTCCTATCTCATATTCGGGAAAGACGTCTTTTTTAAGCCGCTTGGCTTCCTCTTTGACGGACTTGGCTTGGAGCGCGAGCTCTTTCGTTGGATCGGGTTCGCCTGCCTGCGCCGCGTTCGGCGCGGCAGGCAGGTCGATGCGCGGGCAGATGACATAAGCTTGTCGGCCGCTCTTGAGCTCCTTGCGGATCTTTTCATATACATTAGCGCGCTCGCCCGGGATGACTATTTCGGTGATGACCGGTTTGCGGCCGGCCGGCAGTTCGTCGAGCAGTGTGATGTCGAGGTCGCCGAATATTGTGAGCGCCAAAGTTCGGGGAATGGGTGTGGCCGTCATGGACAGGAGGTGTGGATACAAGCCGTCCTTTCGGGCCAGCTTCTGTCTTTGGGCGGTGCCGAAGCGGTGTTGTTCATCGATGATGACCATGCCGAGATTTTTGAATTTGACCGCTTTCTGAATGATAGCGTGCGTGCCTATCAATATCGGGATTTCGCCGTTTGCCACCCATTTTAGAAGCTGGCTCCTTGAAATATCGGTCCAACCCCTCGGATTTACTTTCGACGGGAATTTGCGGCAGCCGCTTCCGGTAATGAGAGCGATATTTATCGGCAGGTGAGAAAAATACTGAAAGAATGATTCAAAATGCTGACTGGCCAGGATCTCGGTCGGCGCCATGTAGGCGACCTGGAGGGAACCCACTTTCGAGCCGGCCGGTTTGGTCATGACGGAAGCGTAAGTGGCCGCGGCTGCGACAAAAGTCTTGCCGCTCCCGACGTCGCCTTCAAGGAGCCTGCCCATCGGCTTGCCCTCGCCGATGTCGCGCAGGATGTCCCCGATGGCGCGGGTCTGGGCGCCGGTCGCGCGGAAGGGGAAGCGGCTCGTAAATTTGGTGAGGACGAACGGGTCCACGTCTATCTTCGGCGCCTTGGACCGCTTGAACTGCAGTTTTATCTTTTGCCGCTCAAGCTGGATGAAAAAAACCTCCTCGAATGCGAATCTCTTTCGGGCGGCCATGGCATCCTCGGCTTTTTTGGGCGCGTGGATCCAGATGAGCGCGGTTTTGAGGTGGGGCAGATGATAATTATTCAGGATCTCTTTCGGTATCGGGTCGATAAGATGTTCCAGAATGCCGGTCTTCAGGACTTTTTGGATCGCGTGATATATCCAATTCGAAGTGATGCCTCGGCTTTCCGGATAGACGGGATAGAGAACGTGTTCTGCGCCGGCGTCTCCAAAAAGAGAATCGCCGACGCCCTGCGGCAATTCGGCCACTTTTTCGATCTTAGGGTTCGATAGATACAATTCGCCTGCCTGAGCGACCCCGCTCGCAGTCAGGCCGTTCTTTTTTCGCACCGATACGCGGCCTTCGGCGCGGACGGTCGAATCTTCGCCTATCATTTTTGCGATGTAGGGCTGGTTGAACCAAATTGCTTTTATGCTTCCGGTTGAATCTTCTATCCAGCCTTCGGCCATCGGAATCTTGGTGCGAAAACCCTTGCTCGTTTTCAGTTTTGTTATCTTGCCGAAAATAACGGCGGTCTCGCCACCCTTTAGGGAATCGATATTCTTGAGCTCGGATGTATCGCCGTAGCGTGTTGGAAAATGGCGCAGCAGGTCAACGGCCGTTTCTATGCCGAGCTTTTTAAGCGCCGCTTTTTGCTTTGGATCGACGCGGAATAGGTCGTTTAAAGGTAGCCTAAAATGCATGGGGCTTATATTAGCCTACCAGGCCAAAAATAACAGGGGAGGCAGTTTCTACGGAATTATGACCGGTTCACCGCGGATAACCGATTCTTCCGCTGGCGGAATTTCGTTTACCTGGGTCTCGCCGCTCGAGATGCTGGTCGTTTCTTCCGGATTGGGCGCAGGCGAAACTCGTATATAAAAAGCCACGATGACGACGACTAATGAGATCAAAACGGCAATGATGGTCTTATTATCTTTCATAATATGAAAATTAAGATTAACAAAATCATTATAGACCTATTCCCCCAGAAGTCGCAATCCAGTTGTCCTTCGGGTCAGTTCTGTTAACATTGTGAAATGAATTCGTTTGAAGAGCCTCTAAGTGATGCACAAAAATTTCGTATCGAAAAACATGCCACCTTCGATACGCCTCGGGACATCCTCGGCAGTTTTATTGAGCATGAAACGGCGTCACCGGTTCTGGAAGACCAGCGCTTGATCGCGGGGGAAACGAATGAAGTCCATGATCTAAAGTTGGCCGACGGCCGGGAACTCGTAGCTAGGATATTTCACGGCGACAAGGAATCTCGATTCGAGAAGGAAAAATGGGCGATTGAGCAGTGCGCTACTCTCGGTGTGCCGGTACCGGAAGTTTTGACGGTAGGCCGGCTTGAGGTCGGGGGTAAGACCTTGCCAATCTCGATACTGACAAAACTCCCCGGCCGACCTTTGGACAAGGTTCTTGAAAATGAATCGGCGGAAGCGCGGAAGTTACTTTTTCGTGATCTGGGCGAGCTGCTTAAGAAGATTCACAGCGTTCCGACCGGCGGTTTCGGCAAATTGGATGCCGCCGGCAATGGGAAGTTCGCTAATGTTGAGGAGTTGTTCACGGGAGATCGCTATGTCAGGCCCGAAACAATTTTGAGCCAGGCTGATGGTCTGCGCTTGGACAGGGAGCTTATCGAAGGAACTTATCAGACCTTGAAAAAATATGCCAAGGATTATCCGAAAGTTGACCCGAGGCTTGTTCATGGCGACCTTTCGACGAGCCATGTTCTTGTCGACAAGATGAAAATATGCGGCATCATCGACTTTGAAAGTGCCAACGGGGCTGATCCTGTTTCCGAATTTGCGCGGTGGGAGCTGAAATTCGCCAATAAATTTCCTGTCGAGGAGATGAAGGAGGGATATGGCAAAGATTTTTTCGGGGGAGATTACGAGCTGCGCAAGAATATTTGGCGCCTATATCAGGGGTTGGTCGGCATGAGCTACTGCGCCAGAGAAAAGAAGCAGTATGCTATTGATAAGCACTCGATGAGGCTACAAGAAACTCTGCGGCTGTTGAGTTAAATGAGTTAAAGCTAGGCAACTCAAAACCGCCTTTTGGCGGTTTTGAGTTTGAATTTAATCAGCGCTACTGTGACACGTCCGGAACGGACGTGGTTGGATACGAGCGGGCGGCGCCCGCTCATCTACAGCAATAAATTCCCCGGTTCAAAAAGAAAAACCCGCCGAGAGGCGGGCTTTTCTTTTTGAAATTTATTACCAGCTGCGCTTCTGGAAAGATCCAGATCCGCCGCCAGCGCGAGGAGCGCGGGGCTCCATCGGGCGGGCTTCGGAAACGCGGATGGTCCTGCCTTCCATGTCCTTGCCATCCCACATTTCGATAGCGCGGGTAGCTTCCTCGTCCGACGACATCTCGACGAATCCGAAGCCTTTTGATCTCCCGGTCATCTTATCCATGATGACAGAGGCCGATGCTACCGTTCCGGCTTTGGCGAAATGATCGCCCAAGCTGGCGTCGGTGACATTGTAGGGAAGATTCCCTACGTAAAGTTTCTTGGCCATTGTTGTTTTTCTTTCTTGGTAATTACCCCCGATACAAATTTTGCGTGATTAACTTTCGGCAAGACGCTTCGCCCGTTAGGGTTGGCCTATTCGGCGCCGCGGCTCGCGTTTTCAAATTTAGCACAGGTTCTGCACTAAAAGTGTTAGCGAATCTTTCGGCAAAATTTGTACGGGGGACTTTTTTCGCAACCATAATTTTCTCGATTCCTCGAAAAATGTATGGGCGAAAACAAGTCGACCCGCTTTCTTTTCACTACCTCTCTTTTCCGGTGTTACCTGGCCAAGAAAGAAACGTTACGAGAAATACGTACAAGAAGTAGTATACACGAATTCATGAAGAAGTCAATAAAAAACCTCTCAGCGATGGCAGTGTCTCTGGCATTAAAAAAGGCGGCTTAGGCCGCCTCGGGTGGTTCAAAATGCTCAGTTTCTCCGGTCGATGTTCTGTAGACACTGCCGCTCGCTTCTCCCGTTTTCGGATAATAACGGACGAATTCATCGCCGTCATCGACCTTTACTGCTTCGAAATATTCTCCCCCCAGAAGTTGCACTTCCCGGAGCAGGGTGTGATCGCCGCGAGGGCAGTGCTGCATGGCCAGAAAATTCAGCATTATATCGTGAC
>CAZYRJ010000049.1:4649-9621 GCA_964649625.1 uncultured Candidatus Saccharibacteria bacterium | reverse complement strand
AGGTGTTCGAACTTGAGCCAGTAGAGTTCTCGGCAACAAAAAAGATCGGCGCATCGAGTGAGGAGAGGACAAAAGATCTCGTGGATGCGTTTAATAACCCGGAAATAAAAACCGTTATGGCATCTCTTGGGGGGAATGATCAGGTCACCTACATAAAAAACCTCCCCTCGGAACCTTTTGTAAACAACCCAAAGCCATTTTTTGGATTCAGCGACAATACTCATTTCGCTAATTTTTTGTGGCTCCAGGGAATTCCTTCCTACTATGGCGGTGCAATACTAACGCAGTTTGCCGTGCAGAAGCGGATGGATGAGTACACGATCAAATACCTCAAGCACGCTTTATTTGATGAAGGAGAGATAGAATTAAAGCCCAGTGATGTCTATAACGATATGGGTCTCAATTGGAATGATTCCTCTACCTTGGATAATGAGAGGATTTACGAACCCAGTGAGGGATGGGTGTGGGATGGAAACGAAAATGGTGAAGGTATCACATGGGGTGGCTGCCTGGAATCAATAGATGAATTACTGCGACATGGTGTGCCAATCCCGTCGTTTGAGGATTTTGAGAATGTCATTCTGATGACAGAGACCTCTGATGAGATTCCATCGAGCGATTATGTACATAGAGTGTATCGAGCATTAGGAGAAAGAGGCACCCTATCTCGTGTAAAAGGTGTGCTCGTCGGTAGACCCAAAGCATGGGAATTCAATAATCAGCAGAGTGCAGAACAAAAGAGCGCATATCGAAAAAGCCAGAGAGATACGATATTAGAAGTAATCAGGGCATATAACCCGACTGTGCCAGTAGTCCAAAATCTTGAGTTCGGACATACCGATCCACAAATACCGATGCCATATGGAATGAAGGCAAGGATAGATACAAACAATAGGAAGATTTTTGTGAATTTCTAAAGGTTGGGAATTACGATGCGGTCTTGATTCTCTCTTATTTTAGTTCCAACAGCGTTCACTACGGTGCGCAATACAAAATCCGCCGGTTTGTCCCGGCGGATTTTGCTATTTCGCGAGCTGAAGAAACTGAACTGCTTCAGTTTCGTCGGGACTTGAACAGTGGAGCGACCAAAATTTCTTGAGCGAAGCGAATTAGAAATAAGGTGACCTTTGCTATAATGAATTACAAATGTTCAAGCTTAAGAACCTAAATGAATTGGGTACGACGACACTCAGGCGGAAGGCCCTCTATATCGCTGAGGCCGGTCTTCAGGCGATCGATACGACCTTCCTTGTGAACAAGGCTATCGACATACGGAGTCAAAATCACATTATCGTATCGGGGGTGCCGTGGCGTACCGATAGGAAAGGCAAGATATATTTCGTCGGTGTGGGTAAATGCGCGACCGCAGCCGCGGTAGCTGTGGAGAAAGCGCTCGGCGATAGGCTATCTGCAGGTATCGTGCTCGATGTGTGCGAGCCGTATCTTGTCAGCAAGCGCCTCCGTTTTTTTGGTTGCACCCATCCTTTTCCCTCGCAAAAGAACGTTCAGGCCTCACTTGAGGTGGCGGACTTTTTGAAAAAAGTTACAGCCGACGACCTCATTATCTTCGTGATTTCAGGCGGAGGTTCAACCTTGCTCTGTCTTCCGGAAAGTAAAAACTGTACCGAAGAGCAGATGATAATGAAACGCCTTTTTGCCGTTGGGGCGGCCATTTCAGAGATCAATACCGTTCGCAAACATCTCTCGCTTCTCCGCGGCGGACAATTGGCGAGGTGCGCCTATCCCGCACGTTCGATAGCCCTTATTTTTTCCGATGTGCCGGGCAACGACCTGGGCTTCGTGGCATCCGGACCGACGGTCAAAGACGAGACCACGGTCAAAGAAGCCAAAAATATTTTGGATAAGTATGAGATATGGGAGACATGCACTACGCCAGGATGCGGTTTGATGGAGACTCCCAAGGACCCGAAATATTTTGACAATGTCACGAACGTCTTATTGATGTCCAATATGTTCGCTCTCAAGGCGATGACCGACGAGGCTTTGGCGCTCGGTTTTCACGCACGGATAGCCAATGACCGATTTCAGGGTGAAGCCAGGGAAGTGGCCAGTGATATTCTGGAAGACCTAGGGCGTTCTCCGCGCAATACCGCTTTGATATATGGTGGCGAATCGACTGTTACCTTGAATAGACAGGGCAAAGGCGGCAGGAATGCCGAGTTGGCGCTCGCGGCTCTGCGGAGTATCGGGAAGGGGGAGCTCATTGTTTCTGTGGCATCGGACGGACGCGACAACGGTGATTATGCCGGCGCTATCGCTGATCCCGAAACTCGCCAAAAGGCGATGGCTTGTAAGTTGGACCCCAATGCCTATTTGGCCTGGCATGATTCGGTCAAATTTTTCGAACAGACAGGGGATTATTTGATGACTGGTTATACAGGCAGTAATGTGAGCGACCTCGTCATCGCTATTAAAGAATAGGTTGAGACCTCGGGGTCATGACATCTTAACGTTTCTAAAATTGCCTCTAGTGGCTATGACTCAAATAGGGTAAAATTAGGCAACTTACTCTTATCAAAAATAACATTCACATGAGCGATAAACTGGTTGTCGATTTAAAGGAGGTTGGTATAGATGATGTCGGCAGGGTTGGCGGCAAGAATGCCTCTTTGGGCGAAATGATCCGGACTCTCTCGGAAAAGGGAATCAGAGTGCCGGGTGGTTTTGCCGTGACAGCTGATGGTTATCGGATGTTCATGAAGGAATCCGGTATGCAGGATTTCGTGGAAAAGACCCTTGCGGGATTGGATACGAGGGACTTGGCCGATCTCTCGGCACGCGGCAAGCAGATCAGAGAAACCATAGTCAAGGCCAAATTTCCGCTTGCCTTGGAAGATGAGATAAAGCGCCGATATGCCGAATTGGAAGGTCAAAGAGGCCGCGGTATCGATGTGGCGGTTCGCTCATCGGCCACGGCCGAAGACTTGCCGGGCGCTTCTTTTGCCGGTGAGCACGAGACTTACCTCGGCATTAAAGGGGCCGAACAAATTCTTCAGGCAACCAAGGCGGCCATGGCCTCTTTATTTACCGACCGCGCGATATCGTACCGAGTCGACAAAGGATTCGATCATTTCAAAGTGGCCCTATCGGTCGGTATTCAAGAAATGGTCCATTCGGGCGAGGGCGCTTCAGGCGTTATGTTCACTCTGGATACCGAGTCCGGTTTTAAAGATGTGATCGTTATTAATGGCGCGTTCGGCCTGGGGGAAATGGTGGTTCAAGGCGAGGTTAGCCCGGATGAGTATTTAGTCTCGAAGCCGACTCTCGGCAGAGTCCCCAAGGCTATCATTTTCAAAAAACTTGGTGAAAAGGCGGACAAAATGATCTATTCGACTGGTAAGAATTTGGGGATACGGCCCGTTAAGATAATCAAAACTACCGCTGAGGAGAGAGGCAAGTTCGTGCTTTCGGATGATGAAATTTTGAAATTGGCTTCTTGGGGCAAAACTATCGAAGAGCATTATACGGAAAAGCATGGCGGTAAGTGGACCCCTATGGACATGGAGTGGGCCAAGGACGGAAAGACAGGCGAGTTGTTCATCGTTCAGGCCAGACCGGAAACTATTCATGCTGAACGCGACCTTTCGAAGGTTAAGGAATACGTTCTTCAGGGCAAGGGCGATGAGCTTGTGAAGGGAGTTTCCGTTGGCAGCAAAATCGCGGTTGGAAAGGCGAGGATCATCATGGACCCCAAGCACATCGGCGATTTTGTTAAAGGGGAGGTGTTGGTGACCGATATCACCGACCCGGACTGGGAACCCATCATGAAAATAGCTTCCGCGATCGTGACGGATAAGGGCGGCAGGACATCGCACGCGGCCATCGTGTCCCGCGAGCTAGGTATCCCGGCCGTTGTCGGCACAGGTCTCGCGACTAAGCATATCAAGACGGGGGACATGATCACTGTCGATACGAGCGGCTCAGAGGGTTATGTTTACAGAGGCGAGCTGAAGTTCGAAGTAAGGGAACATGATGTTAAGCAGATCCCGCATCCCAAGACCAAGATCATGATGAACATCGGCACTCCTGATACGGCCTTTGAGAAGTCATTTTTGCCGAATGAAGGCGTGGGCTTGGCCCGCGAAGAATTCATCATCAATTCTGAAATCGGAATACATCCGAACGCTCTCATTGATTACGACAAATTGGACGCCAAGCGGAAGAAGAAGATCGATGTCAAGGTCCGAGGTTGGACCGACAGGAAACTATTTTATGTCGATAACCTCGCCTATGGCATCGCGAAGATCGGTTTGGCATTTTATCCAAAGCCGGTCATAGTCCGATTCTCCGATTTTAAGACCAATGAGTATCGCACCCTTTTAGGCGGCGACCTTTATGAGCCGGAAGAGGAGAATCCGATGATCGGTTGGCGGGGCGCCTCGAGGTATTATGATCCAAAATTCAAGGAAGCGTTTAAGTTGGAGGTTCAGGCCATGAAAAAAGTCCGTGAAGAGATCGGCCTAAACAACGTCATCCCAATGATTCCATTTTGCCGAACGCCGGAAGAGGGCAAGAAAACTCTGGAGATAATGAAAGAGGGCGGCCTCAATCCTAAATCATTGGGCGGGGATATGCCGGTTTATGTCATGTGTGAAATACCCTCGAATGTCCTCTTGGCGGAGGAATTTTTGAGCGTTTTCGACGGTATGTCCATCGGTTCAAACGATCTGACTCAACTGGTTCTTGGCTTGGACCGTGATTCGGGCATTGTTACGCACATCGCCAACGAAAAGAATGACGCGGTCAAGAAGATGATCGCCGAGATCATTCCGAAGTGCAAAGAAAAAGGCAAGTACATCGGCATCTGCGGACAAGCTCCTTCGGATCATAAAGATTTTGCTTTGTTCCTGGTGGAAAAGGGTATCGACAGCATGTCGCTCAATCCGGATACTGTGGTCGCAACGACAGTAGCGATAGCAGAGGAAGAGAAGAAGTTAGGGAAATAACGCCG
>CAZYRJ010000049.1:0-4639 GCA_964649625.1 uncultured Candidatus Saccharibacteria bacterium | reverse complement strand
ATCATGGATAATTTTGAAAATGCGAGAGATTTCTCGCAAGAGAAAGAAAGGGGTCGGATTGAATGGGTAGAAAAGTCCGGCGGCAATTATGGGTCGGTTGTGGTTATGAAATTTCCGAGCGGGAGGACTTATGGTTACAGAGAGTATCAAGCTCTTGTTTTTGAGCATCTGAATGAGGGCGGGCCACTAGAAGACATGCTTAATAAGGATGATTTGATGTCAATGGTTGGAAGCGGATTGAGCGCCACGGAAGATATAGGTTGGCTAGAATTGGCCGATAAATATTACCACGACGAAATAGAAAGTTTTTATCAAGTCTTTGAAAAGTCTCTTAAGACTCGCGCCTTGGGTGTAAACATAACTAATCTTGCTGTCGGTGAGAGCTCAAAGGAGTTTGATTGGGACGAACAGTACGGGTGGTTTGATTTAATTAATGCGGAAAACCTAAACGAGCCAGAGAGAACGGAAAAGTTAAAAATACTGGGGACGCAAAACACAGTTTTTACAAAACGTGTTACCGAAATTCTTTAGCGGTATAGTTCTCCTATTGGAAGTCAAAAACGAAGAAGCGGTTCAAGTAATCCGGCTCAATTCTGGCGGAAGGAGGATTATTTAAAAAACAAACAGCTTAAGGATAATTATCAGCAAGAATTTTCGCATATAGGCGAATCCTTAAAAGACCTTGCACAAGAAGTTCGCCGAAAACCGGAAGAATCCTTGGCGACGTATTTGTCGGCACTGCCCTCATATAATGCAGGGAAGCGAGCAATTTTGATAGGTGAATTCGTAAAAATGTTTAAGGCGAAGTTGCATAAGGAAAAACTTTTGAAGGTGGTAACTAGTAAAGAGAACATCGGCCAGTTTGATAAGAAACCAATTATCCAAGCGATTGAGGCAGCTTTTGAAAGATAAATTTCGTCGACACTAACCCACCAAAAAGTCACACGGGCTCGCGCTTTGCTCAGAGAGGGGATGTCCTGTTCGGACACGCGCTAGCTCTGGGCTTGAGGCAGGGCAAGAGTTGCCACCAAAGTATTGAGGGATGGGGATTTAGTTGAGGTGGATGCCAATAATGGTATCGTCAAAATCCTCAAACACGCCAATTGACTATTAAACTTCTGATGGCTTGCCCCAGCTTTTTAGATGAGTTGTTATGCTTATATTTGACATACACAACAGTGTTGCTATAGCAACACTGTTGTGTATGTAGGGCGGAGCAGTATAATACATGCATGGCTAGTATGGAGTCACGATCAAGACAAAAAACCCGCAGGAAGAACATCCAAAAAATTATTCTTGGGACTGTTGCTGTAACGGGCATGTTAGCGGTAGCGGCAATGGCGCCTAACGTGATTGGTGCGATGAGTAAGCTCGGCATATTGCCGTCTAAAAGACAGAAGGAGATTATCAAACGTTCGAGAGAATCACTTGTAAAAAGGGGACTTTTGGAAGACAAGAACGGTTATTTGGTCTTAACTACGGAAGGACAAAATTATTTGAAGGTTATGGAAGTAAAAGACTTTGTCTTGAAAAAGCCTAAAAAATGGGACAAAAAGTGGCGAGTTCTCATTTTTGATATAAAAGAAAAGAGGAAATCCCTTAGGGAAAAGTTAAGAAGGACCCTAATTTCCGTTGGTTTTCTGCGGCTCCAAGATAGTGTGTGGATTTATCCATACGATTGCGAAGAGCTCATGACTTTACTGAAAGTCGATTTAAAAATCGGAAAGGACATGCTTTATATGATTGTTGACGAATTGGAGCATGACACGCCCATAAGGCAATACTTCGGTTTGCCCGAAGATTGTAATTTATAGAGAAAGCTTATTTTTCTTCGACGCCCATATTTTGATTTTGATGTTTGTCCTACACAACCACGATGCTATAGCAACATTGTTGTGTATATGAGCCATATCGAAAATGTTAATATGGGGAGTTCAACTTGTGCTATAATTTAACGCGATCCGAACCAAAAAATATTTATGTCCAAAAATATCGCATTTTTCGGCACTAAGCCGTGGGAGAGAGAGCACATCGAGAAACAGCAGGCCAAGTTGGCCGATGCCGCTTTGTGGTTCACTGAAGAGATATTGAGCGACGATCATCCGCCCAAAGAAACCAATTTTGACGCCATTTCTGTGTTCGTCGATTCGAACGTGACGCGCAACGTTTTGGAAAAATTCCCAATATTGCAATTCGTGGCTACCCGTTCTACGGGCTTCGATCATATCGATGTCGCCGCATGCAAGGAGAAAAATATCGCCGTTTCGTCCGTGCCGTCCTATGGTGCGAATACAGTGGCTGAGATGGCGTTCGGATTGATACTGACGCTGTCCCGAAAGATCTACGAATCATACGACCGGATCCGCGAGACGGGCAATTGGAGCGTCGAAGGTTTACGTGGTTTCGACCTCATGGGTAAGACGATCGGTATCGTTGGGACCGGTAAGATCGGCCGTCATTCCATCGCCATAGCCAAAGGTTTCGGAATGAAAATCGTCGCGTATGACCCCATACCCGATCTTGGGCTAGCTGCTGAATATAATTTTCCCTATAAACCGTTGAATGATCTCTTGGCGGAGAGCGATGTCGTTACAATACACGTGCCATACATGACCGAGACCCACCATCTTATGGACGAGAAACGGATTGGCCTAATGAAAAAAGGCGCGCTTCTCATCAACACGAGCCGCGGAGGCATAGTCGAGACGGCGGCCTTAGTTCGAGCCCTTCAAAGCGGTCAGCTTGGCGGAGCGGGGCTCGATGTTCTCGAAGAAGAGGGGGTCATCAAGGATGAGATAGATTTTTTGGTTTCCGGAAAACCGGAAGGCCACGATTGGAAGACTGTAATTGCCAACCACGTTCTCATCGATATGCCCAACGTCGTCATCACTCCTCATAATGCCTTTAACACAAAAGAGGCGATAGAGCGGATACTCGACACTACGGTTGAAAATATCGCCGGTTATCTGCGTGGCGAAGTTTTGAATAAGGTCAATGTCTGATCTCGCGCACTTACATGAGCACAATTAAACGAATATCGGCGGAGGTCATTCGTGACTCGCGCGGGGAGAACACCGTCGAAGCTACGGTGGTGCTCGAAAATGATCTCGCCGGCACGGCCTCGGTCCCTTCGGGCAAAAGTAAGGGGTTACATGAAGCCTATGTTGTGGGCTCAGACAGCGCGGTCAGGTTCATTGAGGTTGACCTCAGGCGATATTTGGAAGAAAAAAGTTTCGAAAGCCAGAGCGAATTCGACGGGGCCCTTGTCTCTTTCGACGGGACGCCGGAGAAGACCAGATTCGGCGCCAATACGCTCTTGGCTCTTTCGGCCGCTTATGCAAAGACTGCGGCGAAGGAAACGAGCAATCCTTTGTTCGCCTATATCGAGCAGGCGCTCGGGACGGACACTGACCGAGGCGACCTCAGGCTTTACGCCAACATCGTCAACGGCGGCGTTCATGCAAAAACAAATCTGCGTTTTCAGGAACACCTTGTCATCCCGGAGTTCTCTACCCTTGCTACCCAAATAGATCAAATAAAAAAACTGTACGCTTTGGCCGGCGAAAAGATCAAGGATATGTACGGAGGTTATGGTATTAAGATCGGTGATGAGGGTGGTTATGCCCTGGACTGGTTATCCGAAGATAAGCCCCTTGAGATGCTAAAGAGCGTTAAAGATATACTGGGTTACAAGGGGATGGTTTTCGGCATTGATGCCGCGGCTAGCAATATTACCGGCGTTTTGGATGATGAATTACTGCGGATGTATGAAGAGTGGGCGGGCAAATATGATCTCGCATATCTGGAAGACCCATTCCAAGAGGAACACTTTGAGAGTTTTAATAAATTGAAGGAGCGGTTACCCAAGGTCAAGATAGTCGGGGATGATCTGACTACCACGAATGTGGACCTCATGGAAAAAGCCCGCCAAGCCGAGTCGATCAACGGCGTCATCATTAAGCCAAATCAAATAGGCACGATTTCCGAAGCTCTGGAGGCCGTGCGTGTCGCAAGGAGGAATGGTTGGACCGTTATTGTCTCGCATAGAAGCGGTGAGACCATGGATGACTGGATTGCCGATTTTGCCGTAGGAGTCGGGGCGGATGGTTTCAAGCTGGGCGCGCCGGCTCGGCCTGAACGTCTCGCAAAGTACGATCGTTTATTGAAAATCGAGCAGGAGATGCTTGCCCCGTCGCAAGCCGAGCATAATGAAGTGACTTTTTGAGCAGGTGTTGTGATGTATGCCCGCTTGAATTAGGAGTGCATTGGGGCTAGGATAGACTGATCAACAGTTTCAAAACTTTTCGTCAATGAAAAGCTTTTTAAAAACCAGGAAACCCCGTGCGACTCCCTCTGTCTGCCTGTGCGGAGAGGCAGATGTGGAAATAGTGCGAAATTTGGATTTTAAAAATTTATTAAAAAAAGCGCCCATTGGGCGATTCTTCGTTCAACTCACGGCGCATCCCGTTCTGTAACGGTAATGTATGTCAGGTTGTTTTTGAGGTGCCAGGTTGCGTTTGCTGTCAGGTTTGGAATCCGACCTCGCTATTTTGCTTTTGCTGCCACCAGCTTTCCGGTCTGCCTTAGACTTGTTCATAATTTCAGTGTTGTACTTTCCAGCAGTATCTTACGGATTTTC
>CAZYRJ010000048.1:1225-9644 GCA_964649625.1 uncultured Candidatus Saccharibacteria bacterium | reverse complement strand
TGAGGTCTACAAGATCGGCGGTGATTTCGACCTCCTCGTCAGCGAAATCGGCGACATTATCGAGGAAACAGCAAAGCTCATCTCTGGTCAAACCAAAGCAACGGAATTCGTCGGCAATATCCGCAACAAGCTCGGCGATGAGAACAAAACCAAAGCCGGAGCCGTCGCCCGGGCAATAAACGAAAAAGTTTTGCTCCCGATCCGCGAGGCGTTCAAGAAAATATCTCTTGGGCAGATGCCCGCACCGACACCCGCTCCGGGCACGATCATGAACCCGCCGCCCGAAGTCGCTGTTTCTCAAACTGACGCTATCGTGCCCCCCGCAACACAGCCTGCCGAACCGGCACCTCAGGAATTGAGTCCGGCCGAGATAGCCGAACTAATCGGCATCGCGGAAGAGCCGGCGCCTGAGGCAACCGCTTATCCGGTTTTCGCCAATATGTCCGCTGAAAATATGGGTGGAACCGCCGGGGCAACGCCCATGATCAGAACGCCGTTGTCTGAAACGCAGGAACCCGCGCCTCCGGCCCTTTCGCCGACTCCCCAGGAAACCAAACCGGCAACTCCTCTCCAAACAGCCATCGAAAGCGCGGGAACGAATAAAGTTGTATCGACGGCTTCTCAACCGGCTCGGCCCGAAGCTCCGATCAACCTGCCGACAGGCCCCGATTCCGGCGGCCCGAAAGACGTGCCCATCTGGAGGACGATGCAACGGGATGTCGCTTCGACAGGTATGCCGGAGGCAACCCCTCTGGAGAAAACCGGCCGGGGCAAATTCGGCACCGGCACCGCACCAGCCATAAAAGCCAGGCCGAATATCCTTCAGCCGACAAATCCGGTTCTCAGTTACGGCAAAGAATCTCCCAAAACCGGTCCTTCTTCTGCTCCAACTGTCCAGCCTGTGCCGCCGGAACCCAGACGCCCGTTCGCGCCTCCGCCCCCACCTAAGGGTCCCGAAGTAACCAAGGGCCCGACTACAGTAATTCCGTCCACCCCCACTTTGCCCCAGACGGAACAGGGTATTCCGCCGAGACCCGCCGCGCCGCCCTCGCCGCCTCAATCGCCGAATACACCGCCGCCAGCCAACGGAACACCGGCCGCAAAACCCAACAATTATGCGGGAGATGACATCATCGGTGATAAATTGACCAAAATCGTCCGCATTCCATCCGAGCGCAAGCAATATGTGGTTGATCCGTACAGAGAACCGCTGGAATAGGCGCTAGGCTTTAGGCACTAGGCACTAGGAGAACGAGAATGATAAATTCATACAAAGACCTGATTGTCTGGCAAAAATCGATCGATTTGGTAACAGAAACCTATAAACTAACCTCTCAATTTCCGAAGGAAGAGTTGTACGGCCTAAGTTCTCAAATGAGACGAGCCGCTATATCGATCCCATCGAACATTGCAGAGGGTAAACTGAGAGGATACAGAAAGGAATGCAGACAATTCTTCTTAATAGCCTTCGGGTCTGGCGGTGAACTTGAGAGTCAGATTGAAATTGCCAAACGCCTTTTTAATGATATGGCTTTAAATTTTGAAAAAGTCGATGACACTTTGGTTGAGGTTATGAAAATGCTTAACAGATTAATTTCAGATCTAGAGCCTAGAGCCTAGCGCCTACCCCAATGAGATTTCAGGTTCCACAATTCATCGGCGTTGAAGACAAGGTCTTCGGCCCGTTCACGGTCAAACAATTTATCTATTTAGCGGGCGGAGCGGCAGTCTGCTACATCATTTATCATTTCCTGCCTTTGTTTCTGGCCATTATTTTTATAACACCGGTCATCGGCCTGGCTTTGGCGCTGGCTTTCATCAAAGTCAACGGCAAACCGTTCGTTTTTACGCTTGAAGCCGCTGTCAAATATTACATCGGCACCAAACTTTATCTTTGGCGCCGCAACAAAAAGGAGCCAAAACCGCATAGTGGGGAAGCGGCTGAAGGAGCGGGTCCGATCAACATCGCTATGCCGCAACTCTCCGACAGCCGGCTCAAAGAGATCACCTGGGCCCTCGATATAAATCAGAATGTGAACAACAAAGCTTCCTAAATTTCTAATTGACCTAATTACCTAATTGATCTAAGAAATGCCTAATGAAAGAATCAATTACGACCTAGAGAGCAGAACGGCCAAGTTTGGAGAAAATATCATTAAATTTGCGAAAAAAATTCCTGTTACGCCCATAACAAGCAGACTCATTCCGCAACTCGTTGGTGCGGGCACTAGTGTTGGCGCGAACTACTGTGAAGCGGATGACGCCGAAAGCAAGGGTGATTTTCGGCACAAGATCGGGATTTGTAAAAAGGAGTCCCGCGAATCAAAACACTTTCTCCGTATGACAGCTGTGGCTGTGGTAGAATTAGCCAATGAAGCCAGAGTTTTGTGGCAAGAAGCCAAAGAACTGAACCTGATTTTCAACACAATATACAAGAAAACGCGTTGATAGACATTGGATTTTGGGATTTTATTAGAAATTAGATCAATTAGGTAATTAGAAATTCGCGTATGCCAAGTAAGTCCACCCAAGACTTCGTACCTATCAAAGAGATCCGCGACGGCGTCGTCATATTGAAGGACGGGTCAATGCGCATGATCCTTTTGACCTCCTCGATCAACTTCGCCTTAAAATCGGAGGACCTCCAGGAGGCCATCATTGTCCAATTCCAGAATTTCCTAAACGCCCTTGATTTTTCGATCCAGATCTATATCCAGTCCCGCCGATTCGATATTAAGCCTTACCTCGCCAAGCTGGAAGAAAACTACCGAACCCAGCTTAACGACCTAATGAAGGTCCAGATAAAGGAGTACGTGAATTTCGTACGAGATTTCAGCGAAAACACGAATATCATGTCCAAACATTTTTTCATGGTTATCCCATACGCCTCGTCGTTGCTCTCAGGCGGCGGCAGTATGACCGACAAACTTACCCAGGCCGTGCCTTCGTTTCCCGGGCTCGGCAAAAAGAAAGAAAAACCGGCAGACGCCCGAAAGAGCGAGGAGGCTTTCCTCGATAATAAAACTCAGCTGGAACAGCGGGCTTCCGTGGTGGAGCAAGGTTTGCACCGCATGGGTCTCCGCTCCGCCCGGTTGGGAACGGAAGAGCTTGTCGAATTCTATTACAAGATGTTCAATCCAGGCGATTTGGCCAAGCCCGCGAAGGTTACTTCGTAAATTTCTAATTGACCTAATTACCTAATTGATCTAAGAAATGCCCAATGAAAAATCAAAATTTGATCTCGAAGAGAGAACCGCTGAATTTGGCGAAAATGTAATTAAGTTTGCCAAGAAAATCCCACTAACACCGGTTACTAGTCGGCTTATACCGCAACTGGTTGGGGCAGGAACAAGTGTGGGTGCAAACTATTGCGAAGCCGACGACGCAGAGAGCAAACAAGACTTCAAACATAAAATAGGTATATGTAAAAAGGAATCCAGGGAATCCAAACATTTCCTCCGAATGATTGCCGTAGCTGTGGTAGAATTAGCCAATGAAGCCAGAGTTTTGTGGCAGGAAGCCAAAGAACTGAACCTGATTTTTAACGCAATTTACAAGAAGACTCGGTAATTTTCTATTGGGATTTGGGGATTGATTAAAAATTAGGTCAATTAGGTTAATTAGAAATTCGTTTTAGAAAAAATGCATGGGTTTGCTAGATAAACTATTTTCCCAAAAGGGCAAAAATGACGGTGCGCCCGAGATCGCCTCGGTCCTCCCTCAGGATATCTACGAAGCCGGCGCGCTTGAGCTCCGCGATGTTATCGCACCCTCAGCACTCAAGGTAACGCCGAAATCCATAAACCTCGGCAATAAAATTGTCCGGACCTATTTTGTCATCTCATACCCCAGATATCTGACCGATGGCTGGTTCGCGCCCATTATCAACCTCGACAAGATTTTCGATATCACCATGTATGTCCACCCGGTCGACACGGCTCGGGTCCTCAAACAATTCCAAAAGAAAGTAGCTGAGGTCCAGAGCCAGATCAGCGAGAGGGAACGGAAGGGCTTTGTGCGCGACCCGGTCCTTGAAACCGCCTATCACGACCTCGAAAAACTGCGCGATGACTTGATGCAAGCCCAGGAGAAAATGTTCGACGTCGGCTTGTATATGTCCCTCTACGGCGAATCCGACGAAGAGCTCGACAAAGTGGAATCCGAGGTTCGTTCTATCCTCGAAGCCAAACTTGTTTACGTAAAGCCAGCCCTTTTCCAGGAAGAGCAGGCCTTCAGAAGCATCGTTCCCTTGGGGACCGACGAGCTCCTCGTCCACACCAAGCTCAACTCTTCGCCCCTTTCGAGCCTTTTCCCGTTCATCTCCTTCGACATGACCTCCGACAGGGGCATTCTCTACGGTATCAACCGCCACAACGCGAGCTTGGTGCTTTTCGACCGTTATTCCCTTGAGAACTACAACTCCGTAACCTTGGCCCAGTCAGGTTCTGGAAAGAGCATACAGGGAGATGAGCCGGTTCTTGTTCGAAAAAATGGGAAAGTCGCTCTTCGGCCAATCGGCCCCATTGTGGATAAACTGATAAAATCGAGAGGTGCTGTTTCCATTGATGATGAGATGGAAGGCGTAATAGAGCCCGATCTTGAGGTTTACAGTTTTGACAAAAACCTAAAAGGGTCCTGGAGCAAAGTCAGCGTGGCCGCCCGAAAAATCGCACCGGAACAATTTTACCGCTTCCAAACCAAAAGCGGGCGCTCTGTGGTAACAACAGGCGACCATAATATGCTTGTGTTGCGGGGAGGCGAAGTGATCGCAACAAAAAGTAGCAACGTCCAAATTAATGAAGCTATACCACTGCCGCGGTTACTGAAACAAGGAGATCGCTTCGAAACCGAGTTAAATTTACTGGACCTCTTACGAAAAGATCCGCAAATTTATGTCTTGGGCGCAGAGGATGCGGTAAAACTGCTTCGAAAAGAGTACTGTCGCGAGGTCGTCGATCCTTGCTTTGATAAATATCTCTACAAATATAGACTTGGGCGACGAGTACCGATCGACTATTTACACAAACTCCTGATCTATTCCGGGCATGTTCCGACCGGCGCGGAGCTTCGTAAGTGGAGGGTGGCTTCGGCGAGCGGGAGCGGATCTTTACCGGTCGTACTACCGATCACAAAGGAGTTAATGCGTCTCATCGGTTATATCATCTCCGAGGGGACAGTAAGAAACGATGTGGTGATTATCAGCAATACGGACAAAGAGGTGCTATCTGATGTTACGCACTGCTTGAAAGTCCTCGGTTTATCTTTTTGCGCTCAAAATAACGCCATTAGAATAGGAACTGTGGCTTTGGTAAAATTAATTCACGTGCTCGGCCTTCATAAAATGTCAGCCGACAAGCGCGTTCCAAGTTTATGCTGGGAAACCTCCGCTGAAAATATGGCCGCACTACTATCGTCGTATTTTGAAGGCGACGGGGGAGTGGACGGCCCGTCCATCACGGCGGTTTCAAAGTCGAAACACCTGATATCGGACCTTTCCTACATGTTATTGTTCTTTGGAATAATAAGTCGGATAGGCAAGAGACAAAAATATTACAGTAAGACGGGCAGGAAAAGAGCTTTCTGGCATATTTCCATAAGCGGGCAGTCTAACTTAAATAACTTCATCCAAAATATCGGCTTTGTGTCTAGCCGGAAAAACCTGCTTCTTAAAACTCTTGTCGGCAAGAAGGAAAATACGAATGTCGACACAATACCGTCATTGCGACCGCTAATTGATGAGCTAGAGCTAATTTTTCCATACGCAATCCATAGTTCATCTCTACTACAGCAAATAAGATGGTCCGGCTTCAATCCATCACGCCCCTTCCTTTCGCTGGCGGCAAAAGAACTGGAACAAAAAATTGAAGGGTTCACTCAGCTTGAAGACAGTATTAACACATTATCCGAGCTTCCTGCTCTCAAAGACGCCCTGGCTCTTGCCAGGGAAAACAAACAGATCAACACAAAACTTTGGCAGACCTTGGGATCAAGTTGGGCCTGGGCAAAAAAAGAAATTGGCTCCCCGCGGATTGAAAACGCCCTGGCGATAGTAGAGGCCAGCGGCCAAGCCGCACCTGAGGCCGGACAAATAAAAACAGCGATACATACAAGCGCAATCGCTCTTCATTTATCCATGGAGAATATGAGCGCTTCGTTGCCCAGTGCCGTCACGGCTCGACAAAATAGCAATACTTCCTACGAAATGCTCCAAAAGGCCGCCTCGTTTATTTCTGGGCAATACAAAAGTATGGAGAGCAACTTGCCTCGAGTCAAAAAAATACAGGAAGCGCTCAAACGCCTAAGTGAATCGGATCTGTTCTTCGACCCTGTTGTCAAAATTGATGTCAGTACAAATAACAAAGAAAAATACGTCTACGACCTAACTGTGGACAACGAGGTTTTTTTGGCAGGGTACGGAGGAATGTTTGTGCATAATTCCTACGCGACAAAATTAGAGATCCTCCGTTCGCTCATGTTCGATACCGAGGTCATCGTCGTTGACCCCGAAAGGGAATACGAACAGCTCGCCCAAGCCGCGGGCGGCAAGTATTTCAATATTTCCTTGAACTCCGAACATCACATCAACCCGTTCGACCTGCCGGCGGCGCGCGAGGACGAACAGCCAAGCGACGTCCTGCGTTCGCACATCATCAACCTTGTCGGCCTCTTTCGAATAATGCTGGGCGGCCTGAGCCCCGAGGAAGACGCCATCATCGATAGAGCGATCACCGAAACATACGCGCTCAAAGATATCACTCCTGACGCCGATTTTTCGGCCATCCCGCCGCCGCTTTTGTCTGATTTCGAAACCGTTCTGGCCGGCATGGACGGCGCCAGTTCGCTTTATGAACGTCTGACAAAATTCAGCCGCGGCACCTGGGCCGGTTTCATCAATCAGCCTTCTAACATCTCGATCGACAGCAAGTTCATCGTTTTTTCCATCCGTGATATGGAAGATGAGCTAAAATCGGTCGCCACCTACCTCATCACCAACTACATTTGGGCGGCCATCAGAAAAACCCTGAAGCGCCGTCTCTTGGTCATCGACGAAGCCTGGTGGATGATGAAATCCGAAGACACCGCCTCGTTCTTGGCTCGAATGGTCAAACGCGGCCGAAAATATTATCTCGGCGTTGCAACGATAACCCAAGACGTCGAGGACTTCCTCAAATCGCCGTATGGCACGCCGATCATCACCAACTCGGCCATGCAGATCCTCCTCAAACAATCCCCGTCCACAATCGACCGCCTCCAGCAGATATTTCACCTGACCGATGAGGAAAAATACCTTCTGCTCGAATCGGCTGTAGGCGAGGGCATCTTCTTCGTCGGACTGAAGCATGTGGCCATCAAGATCATCGGCTCTTATACGGAAGATCAAATAATCACGTCCGACCCTCATCAATTGCTATCGCTTCAGCGGGCCAAAGCAGAATATGCAGCTTCAGACCATTAGATGAACAAATCCTCTAAAACCTTCGTTCGGTTTTGCAACAAAGCTTTTTATGACCCGAGCTCGAAGCTATTCGTCGTGGTAAACGACGCTCTTTCCGTAGTTATCCTCCTTTCCATATTGTCGGTAATTTTCGAGTCGGTCTCCCAGCTCGCAGCCTATAACACAACCTTCATCACTATCGAGTATCTAGCTGTGGGTATTTTTTCAATTGAATACCTGTGTCGGATAGTCGGAAATCCCAAGCCGGCCTCCTATATTTTCAGTTTTTTTGGCATCATCGACCTGATCTCCATCTTGCCAACATGGCTACATTTCATGAACCTCACTCCCATCAAATCTTTGCGGGCGCTCCAAATCCTGCGTTTTTTAAGAATGATCAGATTGGCCAAGGTCGTCCGCTTTGACCACCTCGAGAAAACATCGCGTTCGGACAGATCTGCCATTATCCGTTTAAATTTTCAAATTTACCTTGCGACACTCATCTTTACCATCACGATCTTAGGAAGCCTGGTCTATGTCTTTGAGCACGGCCATCCAGGATTTGAAAATATTCCCCTCAGTATGCTTTGGGTCCTAGAATCTCTTCTCGGCGGCTCGATTTCGAACGTAATCCCCGACACTTACCCGGGAATATTTATCTTTATGATAGCAAGGTTCATCAGTCTCGTGATGCTTGGCTTCATGATTCATATAATTGGTAACGTCGTTTCTCACTTTTTATTGGGAAAAGAGACGCGGCACACTTTGGATCGCGAATATTAATGCGACGGTATGGATACAAGTTCAGAAACCAAAAAATTAGAGCAGCGCATCAGGCGAATTTTCGAGGAGAACGGCGAAAACCTTGAGGCGGGAACTGAGCTACAGGCGACAGTGGAGCAGCCGGAAGATCCGGACTTCCCCTTCATTGCTTTAACCGCAGCTGCCAGCAAGGACTTTATCGACGTGTGGGACGTAACGGGC
>CAZYRJ010000048.1:0-1215 GCA_964649625.1 uncultured Candidatus Saccharibacteria bacterium | reverse complement strand
ACGATTCTTTCGGTGCTAATCGGTGTAGGCTTGTTCATTTGGGTCCTCGGGAAGGCCCATGGCGGCTGGTGGAAAAGACCGCTCATAGGTAAACTGTGGCAGCGAAAAGTTGTTCAAAAACTGTGGTTGTGGCTCATGTTCACACTGGGCGTAGAGTTCATCCCGATCGTAAAAATAATCCCGGCCAACACCATATTTATACTTTTGGCCCATTACAGAGAGAAAAAAATCGTTAAACTGTTCAATTTAGCCCTGGAGGAGATGAGGAGCGGGGGGTTAAAGCTCTAAAGTAGCACTGTACTTAACATCGCGCTGTTGAGCTGTTGATAAGACGAGATAATAGTTTACATTGCTGTGTTATAATAATTTTTATGCGGGCTCATCGTATTTCCATAACTGTCATTGTGTGCTTTCTGATACCTTTTGGCCTGGCGAATGCTCAAATCCCGGGCTCCGATACGACAGAACTGGATATCATTCCCACAACCCCAGGGCCGAACCAAACCGTAACCGCAATCTTGCAAAGCTACCTCTCAGACCTCTCCAAAGCCCAAATATCATGGGCCATTAACGGCCAAACAATCGACTCCGGGGTTGGCATGAAGCGGTTCAGTTTCAAGACCGGCGCCTTGGGCTCAAAAACCGAGGTTTCGGTAATGGCCATCACGACAGAAGGCTACCCGCTGTCCCGAAAACTGGTAATTTATCCCGCGAAAATCGATCTGGTCTATGAGTCAGATTCATACACTCCGCCTTTTTACAAAGGCAGGGCATATTTTCCATATGGCGGCTCCGCACGGGTCATAGCAGCGCCTTCCTTTGTTAACGAGTCCGGGGCTCCGATAAGGAATGAAGCCATTCTTTTCAAATGGAAGGACGGGGATAAATACCTTGAGAGTAGCTCGGGATATGGCAGGAACACTTTACCTTATAAAAACAGTAATATGCTACCGAGACCCGCGGAGATCACCGTTGAGGCCGCAACCGCCGACAATAAATTCCGCGCCGACGCCTCATTAACGATCGACCCGGTGGCACCCAAAGTAATCCTCTACGAAAAACACCCTCTTTATGGTGTACTCTACAACAAGGCGCTCCGCGGCACCTATTTGCTCCAAGAGGCCGAACTCTCCATTGCCGCCGTTCCATTCTTCTTTGGCGTGGCGGACCCCTCGTCGGATTCACTTGATTACGAATGGACCTTAAACTGCGACT